>QCSN01000036.1 GCA_003211515.1 Synechococcus sp. AG-670-F04 | reverse complement strand
CAGGTTCGGGCGGCGAGTCTGTTGAAGCTGATGAGGGGGCTTGCATGTTCTTGGCTGGATCCTGACGTTGCTCGGGACCGGATTCCCCAATGGATTCTCCAGAAAATTCCCCACTGGATTTAGCCGTGGATTCAGAGTCAGGGCGAACCCACTTTTTGCCTGACACGCCTGAGCGGCCGGACGGCTTCAGCTGGCGTGCCATCCCACCAATGCCGGCTCCAAGGCTGCTCGCTGCTTGAACGAGTTGTTGCAGGTTGGTCGTCCAGTGCTGAAGAGAACCCAATCGCTCCTGCTCCTCCTCGCTCAGCACTCGCCATCTCGCCTGGCCCACCTCAAGACAGAGGCGGCTGATCAAGAGGCTGCTGCACAGAACGGCAAGCATGGGTGAACCACGCAGTTGCTCGCTATCGGTCACCAGCACAAGCCCCAGAAGCAGTACGACCGCGCCCCAGACGCCATCGCGCGGGCGACTGAGTTCAACGGCCAGCAATGGAAGCAGCAACAGAGCGAGTCCGAGCAGAAGACAGAGATCGCCGCTGAGAGTTGCCAGCATTTGGGATACCGATCTGTCTTCATTCTGATTGCTCCTTAAAGTGCTGAACGAGCCCACCTGGCGGAATTGGTAGACGCGCTGGTTTTAGGTACCAGTGGCTTATGTCGTGGGGGTTCAAGTCCCCCGGTGGGCATCTCAAACATCTGTTTTTGGCCGGCATCTGTGAACCGTTGTCTCAATCAGGCGGAATGTCTTGAAAAAGCTGGTCTCATAACAGCCCATTGCGGAGAATGGTGAGCCAACCGCGTGAGTTCAAAATGGATGTTTCCGAACAAATAGAACGATTAAAGAAAGTACTTGAAGTTGCCCGAACCAACAACAATCAATTATTTATTGAAAATATTGAGCGCGAAATTACAGCCCTTGAATCTGGAAAGATTTCTCCAATTGTCCAAACATTTCTCACTGAAGAGGAGCGTACCTGAGAAAAACTGAAAACCTTCCTAAAGTTCATCAATTGCATAAAGAAGAATCTCGAAGTTGCCAAATTGCATTAGCTAAACAAGCAATTTTTTTTGGGTGCATTTTACACTCAAAATGACATGTCTATTTGAATAAGCCTTTGATTTGAAAAGATTGAGAGAAAATATCAATCCTGTTTGTCTTTAAGAATCGGCAAATCTGTCGGTTGTTTCAGGACAAAGACAACTCCGATCGTCAGAGCTGCCGAGACAGCAATCAGGATCGTGATGGCGGATGAATAGTCGTTCATCCGTTGATACCAAAAATGCCGAAACCGACCTGATGAGCGATCCCGTGACCTGTCATCGCTTCCGTTAACAATCCGATCAGGAAACCAAGCATGGCGATACGGCCATTGAGGAGCTCAGCGCGGCTCATCCGTTCGGATTTGATTTGGGACGCTGCCGCGTCTTGAAACCATTGATCGTCAGGCGAAGCAGAGGATGAATCCATGACGCAAAGACATATCGAAAAATATTAAGCGAAATATTGAGAAACGTGAAGAGCCTTGGGGCGCCATGGCGGCGCTCTCATTTCTTTGGGCTGCCCTGTGCTCAAGTCATTTCTCGGCCCGGTGGAAACCTGGGACTATGACAGCAATTAGGAGTCGTTCCTCGCTGGATGCATGCCCAGATCATTGCTGCGCTCTTGGTCCTTGCATCGCGGGGACCTGGATGGGTTTCTGGCCCTCAGTCTCAACAACCTGATCACCCTGCTGCTGGCTGTCGGACTGTGCCGAAGCGTGCTCGGCTATTCCGACATGCTCCTGTTCAGCACGATCATTCCGGCGTCAGGGGTCAGTCTTTTGCTCGGCAATTTTGCTTACGCACGATCGGCGCGCCGACTGTCTCGTCAAGAAAGCCGTCAGGACTGCACAGCGCTTCCTTACGGCATCAACACCGTCACGCTTCTGGCCTACATCTTCCTGGTGATGTTGCCGGTGAAGCTGGGAGCACTGTCTGCAGGGCTCAGCGAAGCGGAGGCGGTGGAGGCGTCCTGGAAGGCAGGAACGATGGCTTGTCTGGGGTCTGGATGCATTGAAGTCTCCGGTGCTCTGGTTGCACAGCAACTGCGTCGCTGGCTGCCGAGAGCCTCGCTCCTCTCCACCCTCGCTGGGATTGCCCTGGGTTACATCTCACTGGGTTTTTTGCTCAGGAGTTACGCCTACCCCGTGGTGGGCTTGCCCACCCTGGCGATTATCTGTCTGGGATATTTCGGACGGGTCCGCTGGCCTCTGCCGACAGGGTTGATGGCTGTTCTGCTGGGAATTGGCCTGGGCTGGATCAGCGGCTTAATGCCCCAGGATCCAATCGCCTGGGAGAGGGGACTTGGTCTGGTCGCCCTGCACCTGCCGGTGTTGCAGCTTTCAGCACTATGGGACGCGCGCATGGACTTATTCCCGTGGCTTGGTGTGATCATCCCGATGGGCTTATTCAATGTTGTGGGTTCTCTGCAGAACCTGGAGAGTGCTGAAGCTGCAGGCGATCGATACCCCACCGGAAACAGTTTGCTGGTTAATGGTTTGGGAACGGTTGTGGCGGCCGCCTTTGGTTCCTGTTTTCCCACAACGATCTACATCGGGCATCCAGGCTTCAAAGCCATGGGCGCACGAGCTGGTTATTCCTCGCTGAATGGTGTGGTGATGGCCGCGATTTGCTTGCTCGGCGGGCTTGGCGTGTTGGCGTTGCTTGTTCCGATCGAGGCGGGTATGGCGATCCTGCTGTTCATCGGTCTGAGCATGACTGCACAGGCTTTTCAGAGCACACCCCGGAAGCATGCACCGGCTGTTGCGCTGGGCATGCTCCCGGGGTTAGCGGGCTGGGGAGCGATGCTGCTGAAGGCAGGACTGCGAACCGGCGACGTCGGAACAGTGGATGCGCCTTTTGGAGAAGCCTTGATCGGGGAGCTGGCTGGATCCGATATCTGGGCGAAGGGTCTTTTTGCTTTGGAGCAAGGGCAAATCATCACAGCCATGCTCTTGGCGGCTTGGCTCGTCTACTTGATCGAAGGGCGCTTCAGGGCCGCGGCAACCTGCAGTGGCATCGCTGCGGCACTGTCTTGGTTCGGGATTTTGCACGGATGGACCTTTTCCACGGGCGACACAGTGGTTCAGTTGGGTTGGGGTGCTGGAGCACCTTGGGCACTGGCTTATGGGCTTGTCACGTTGACGACTGTCGCGGCGCGTCCCTTCCACGATCAGAGCGCGAAGACTTAAGACCGCGTCGGTTGGTCAAGCGATGGTCGGGTCGTTTTAGTGGGGCTGTTGGCCTCCATTGAGCGGCCAAGACGGCCGCTCTGAATTTGACCCAAAAGGCCCGCTTTTCGCTCCCTCTTTGCCTAACTTGGTTTTGGAATGTTTCAGATGAACAACCCCTTGCACGGATGACCCAGACCTCTGCTCCAGTTCGGCAGCCACGTCTGGCGTCCGTTCCCAGGGAGTTTCTCGATCCTCCATCAGCCTGGAACCCCACCGTGGGACTGTTTCTGGGGGGATATGCCCTGGCCGTGCTCACCGGTTTTGGATGGTTCGCGTGGGGATGGCCGCTGCCGGTGTTACTCGGCACGGGCTTTCTTGCCTTGCATCTTGAAGGCACGGTCATCCATGACGCATGTCATAACGCTGCGCATCCCAATCGCTGGATCAACCAGCTGATGGGGCACGGCTCGGCTCTGTTGTTGGGATTCAGTTTTCCGGTCTTTACCCGAGTTCATCTCCAGCATCACGCCAATGTGAATGATCCGAAAAATGATCCGGATCACATTGTTAGTACCTTCGGGCCGCTTTGGTTAATAGCACCTCGATTTTTTTATCACGAGTGGTTCTTTTTTCAAAGGCGCCTTTGGAAGCGATGGGAGCTGTTCCAGTGGGGGCTTGAGCGAAGTGTCTTTATCGTGATTGTACTAGCGGCGCTTCGATTCAATTTTCTGTCCTTTGTTTTCAACTGTTGGTTTGCACCCGCACTGATGGTGGGTGTCACATTGGGGCTTTTCTTTGATTATTTGCCTCATCGTCCATTTTTGTCGAGAAACCGCTGGCGAAACGCAAGGATTTATCCCGGCCAATTAATGAATTTCCTTATCATGGGGCAAAATTATCATTTAGTCCACCACCTATGGCCGTCCATTCCCTGGTTTGAATACAAGCCCGCGTATGAGGCCACAAAACCCCTTTTTGATTCCAAAGGTTCTCCTCAGCGTCTCGGAATTTTCGAAACAAAATCCGACGGATTTAACTTCTTGTACGACATCCTTGTCGGTGTTCGCAGCCACAAACCCCGTCGAAGCCGCATGCGGCGCGTCGCGAGAATGTTGCCGGGGAGCCGGCTACAACGTCGTTGGATCGGTCTTCTTCACAAAACTGCAGTCAACCCTTCGCGAGGTTCTCGCTCTGCGGCCCGGTCATAACTGATAGTCGTTCATCGCAAACAGTTGTTGAAGCTTTGGTATTTTTAATCTAATATATTAATTCTTTGGGATGAATGATGAATGAATGGCAAATAAGATGATTGAATTTCTTGGCTTGGTTCAAATTCTAACAATGTTCGAGTATTAATTCATTACTATAATTGGATCAAACTCATAAGTATTGGCCTATATTTGAAGGATCTGTCTTGACCTACGGGTAGATGATCATAGTCTATTGAAGTGATTCATGGTTCCGTCGGTGATTCTCAAACAAGCCTCGGCCAGCTATTCTCAAGTGTGGTTTTTGTATTTGTCTTACAATTAAATCTTGACGGATCAAAAAAATTGAGATCTTAATACTGTGCCAGTATCTGTAACGATGATAGATGTTATGGCCAAAACTGTAAGTGCCTCTTTTTGCTGTTAGTCATAAGACGATGGACACCAAGGTTTGGCTTAGATAGTCTGTTGCTTCGCGACATTTATCGACACTTAGATTAGCATTAAGTGCGGATGTAAGGTAATAATTAACCACGACATTGAAAAGTATTAAAGATAACCCCCGTTGTGATGAACAAGCTGGAGGCCTGCTTCTACTCGGCGAGGATTTTTGGCACGCGATAAAAATCACCTTCGCGGTTGGGTGCCTGGTTGAGAATGTCCTCTCGAACAGCGGTTGGGTCGATGGCGTCCTGCCTCGTCACATTCACCACCTCAACAGCACGGGTTGTTGGGGGCACATCCGTGGTGTCAATCGACTGAAGCTGTCCGACGTAGTCGAGGATTGATGCCAGTTGTTCGGTGTATGTCTCCACCTTCTCGTTCGGTAGATCAAGGCGGGCGAGCTGAGCAACCTTTCGGACGTCGTCTGCGCTGATGTGGCTCATGCTTCCTTCAGGAATCGACGTAGATCCTCGCTCAACGCCGTAGCGGCTGTCTCCAGGAACGTGGCGCCGTGTTCGGCAGTGGCGAGAGATGGGTGAGAACCCATCCGTCCATCTGGATGGCGACGCCGGAAATCCTCAGGACCATGGATCGGTCCGGCTGGAGCAGGGTCATCCAGGGGACGTTGCTTGCTGATCAGGCTGGGTTCCACCTGCAACGTCACGGCGATTTCACTGGGTGTGGCGTGATGTCCTTCTTTGGAACCGTAAAGGTCCCGTGCCTGTTGCATCACGGGACCACTCATGAACCAGTTGGAAAGACGGCAGCGGAGTTTTGGTGCGACGGCCAGGCCACGGCTTGCGGCGGTGCCGTGGGCTTGTGCGAAGGCTGCTTTGGTGGTGGCGATGTTGCCCCCATGTCCATTGATCACGAAGACGCGCTCAAATCCGTGACGGGCCAAGGACAGCACCAGATCATGCAGAACGGCGAGCAAGGTGGCTGGCTGCAGACTCATCGTTCCTGCAAAGCCAAGATGGTGTTCGGCCATGCCGAAGGCTTGAGCAGGCGTGACGAGAACTCCAGTGCGTCTGCCCACGTCCAGCGCGATGGCCTCGGCAGTCAGAGCATCCGTACCGATGGCGCCTGTGGGGCCGTGTTGCTCGGTTGAACCGAGCGGAATGATCACCCCTTTGCAGTGCTTGAGATACTCCTCAACCTCAGGCCAGCTGCGAAGAGCAAGGCGGATGGCTTCGTTGCTCTCGACGGGGCCAGGAAGCATGTCAGTCATGCCGTTCAGTGAGCGGTTCCGTTTCCGTCGTATTGGTCGGTGTTGTAGTAGCCGCCTCGGGTTCCGAAGAAAAGGCATGCCAGTGGGAACAGCACAATGCTCGCGAGTAGCACGGTGCCCAGGTTGAAGCCGGAAAGAGCGGCGTCCATTAGTTAATTCATTCCATTTTCACTCTAATGAAAAAAATTTGATTATTGCAGTCTTGATTTTAAAATGATAATATAGTGTGTTTCAACGCTGCAGCAAGAGCTGTGAATGCTGGAGACACTTGGCAATGGGCTATGCAGGTAAAAGTTTTAAGCATTTTGAATCCTAAATGTGTTTTGACAAGGAATTCGCGACATCTTGTATTACTCTGCTCCAATCTCCTTGTTCTTTTTGTCTAAAGAGTTTTGCTGTTGGGTACCAAAAAGTTGTATTACCTTTGTCTCCCCATCTCCACTCTGGGCAGCTATTTAGCAAAACCCATGTTGGTGCGCCTAGGGCTCCGGCAAGGTGTGCAATAACGCTGTCACAGGTTAAAATTAGATCGCAGGATGCTATAATTGCAGCAGTTTCTAGCATACATCTTTCCTTCTCTGTGCATTTTAGGAGTGGGGTAAATTTTTTATCAAAACCACAAGTGGATATCTGTTCTGACCCTTCATCTTTCTGGAGTGAAATAAACTCAATTTCAAAATTATCGGCTAGCGCTTTGAACTTTGATAAAGGAATGGAACGGCCAATGCTCTGATTGTATAGACGTTCATTTCCCTGAAAGCCCTGCCACTTTATTCCCACTTTAAATTTATTGGACTTGCTGAACCTATTGCACCACTTTGTGATCAGATCTTTCCTTGTTGTTATGTAGGACGAGCTGATGATTGGATTGTTTGGTGTTACTCCTAAGATTTCGGGGATGGATAAAAGTGGAATCCATGTATCGATTTCTGAGTTTTCTGCAATGGTATTTTCCTGGCATTCAGGATCTAATCCGGATTCGCGTACAAGGCTGACAAGAGATTTTTGGATAAATGTTTTTATTGAAATTCCTCTCGCTCTCAAGGTAGCGCAGTATCGAATGAATTGAATTGTATCTCCTAGTCCTTGTTCACTAATGATCCCAAGCCTTTGGCCCGGTTCTAAATTTTCCCCTTTCCATTTATTCCCATGAGGTAAAGCATGGATTGCGGATGTTGATGGATTCTCAAATCTCCAGCGAAAATGCTTCCATCCGCTTAGATATTGTCCTGAAGAAAGCAGTGCAGTAGCTTTATTGTAATGCAACCCTGCATTATCCGGCTCGAATGTCAGTGCTATTTCGTAGGAACGTGCGGCTTTGCGTGGCTTGTTATTCAATTGCAATAATACTCCGATATTCATTAAAGTGCCGACATGTCCTGGGAGGTGTTGAATGGAAAGGCGGTACATTCTAAGGGATTGTGAATATTCCCCTAGAGCGAATAGGCAAATGCCAAGATGAAACCAGGCAAGACTCTGGTTGTTTGTCCTTGCTGACTTTGTAAATAGGATTAATGCTTCATTGAATTTCTCGACCTCCATCTCAGATATTCCTGCTTTCAGTAAGAGTTCGGCGTTTTTGGCTTGTCGTTCTGTTGCAATTTTATAAGAGCGAAAAAAGTGAGTCTTTTTCCCCTGGCTTTTGAATAAAGTTGCTAACTTAATATAGTTGTTTGTGTTTATTGGCTCGCGTAGAATCGCTTTTTTTGTTGCAAGGATTTCTGAATTCTCCTTTTTCATGCTCTTTAGGATTGTCTATGGCTTGAATGATTTTGTAGAAATTGAATACTACCCTGGGGCTTGCCTTTCAGGCCGTTTAATGTGTGGGTTTTGCTCATGGCATAAGAGTGGCATGCTCCAATTTTAGTCGAATGTAAACATATTTTGTTTAATTTTAGTCCTGTTGAATTGTTATGAGTTTGTCTTTACTGATAAGTGCATGTATCAAATTGCGATTTGGTTGGCTTTTCTCGTCAGCATGTGATTAGACATTGCACTGATTTTTTTTGAGTCAGTCTGGATCATTATTCGTGTCAATGTGGAGAATTTTTCGCAACCAGCCCGTCAACCAGATGAAAGGGAGGGTGTCGGCCAAGGCGGCAAGCATTTTGAACAAGTACCCGCTCGCAATGAAGCTGCCGAGCTGGGGCAGCACGGGGGCGTCGGGCTGAACGGGCAGCACATGGGCTCCGTAATGACTGATCAGAACGACCGCACTGGTATCAACGAGCTGGCTCACCAGGGTTGAACCGTTGTTGCGCAACCAAAGGGCTTTCCCTTTTGTGCGTTTCTTCCAGAAATGGAACAGACGAACGTCGACGAATTGGGCCGTCAGATAAGCCACCATCGAGGCACCGACGGCACCAAAGCTCAGCTGCTGAAGCGTTCGGAACGTGGAGTCGTCGGTCCCCGGCATGGCCGGTAGAACTCCTCCTAGCCAGAGGATCAGGACGACCCAGCCATTGAGGAGGAGACCCACCCAAACCACTTGATTGGCCCGTTGTTCGCCCCAGATCTCACTAATCAGATCGGTGCACAGAAACGTGATTGGGTACGGCAAGGCACCCACTGCAACTACAACAGGCCAGCTTCCAATTACTCCGAGTTGGAGGAATCGGGTGAGGCCGAGCACATTCAGCATCCCCAGGGTGCCGAGAAAAAGGCCAGCTAAAACAAGAAACACCCCATCTCGACGACGTTGAAGCTGTGCAGTTGAAAGGTCTTGTTTGTTCATCACGAACCGGCCATTAACAGGGCTTGTAGTGGCTGAACGAGAGGTAATCCTGCCGCCATGAACCGGAATGAATCGGCCGGCTGAATCGCGCAGTGCTCACGCTCCAGCCTGCGGTGGTTTGATCCTGCCGCATTGGAGCATGTCGTTCCAAAACCTGGGAGCGAATAATGGTTTGGATCGGTTTCGGTTCCAATGCGAGCAATCTGCTGTGAACAACGTTTGAATCAAGACTGGTGCACAGAAGCAACGCGTGATCGAAAGGATTTCGAATCACGAGATCTTTGTAACTGAATGCGATCGCTGCATCTTCGCCCAGTTTGTAAAAACGCCCTTCTCCGTAAGCATCGATGCTGTGGTTGTGCCTTTCAAGAATGGTGCAGCCGCCGTAGAGAAATAAGTGGTAGAGGTTCGTAGCGATTAGGCATAACCCCCCACCCGCATCAGAGAGGACTTCCCCTCCAACAAACACGGGGCCAGAGCGATAACCATTCGCTTGTGTGGGTTCATCAAGATGCTGAGAAAGGCTGAAAGCTTCTCCTGGCTTGATCAAACGGTGATGGATTCTGCTGATGGCAGTCGCGAGATTGTGCAAACGGTTGGTTCGTGTTGTGGCATCTCCCCTGTTGGGGATGGGCGTGGTGGAGGTCTGCCAGGTGTGGGCTCTGGCCTTCCAGGCTTCAGCACGTGTGCTGTTCAGGCAATGACGCCGAACGGAATTTGGGTAACGCCTCCAAAGGCCAATGGCTCGGCAGCCAGTCAGCCGGACCTGTCGTTTCAGCGATCGAGGGAGCCGAGAAACCAAGGTCATGGCTGCCGAGATGCCGGGGTGAGGAGCGCCGGCTGTTCAGATTGATATTCTTACCCGGAGTAGAACGAAGATGAGCAGAAGCGTCGCTCAAGCTGTTGTGTGAACCGATCTGTTTGGGTCCAGATATCGATGAATCGCCTTGGTTGAATGATTGGTGTCCTGCCAAATATGAATTTTCTAGAACGAATACCCTTGAAAATGGTCTTGCCTTTGTTAAGTAGATGCTAAAATCATTGCTAAATAGTCAAATTTATTTCGGTTTAGTTGGTCTCTTTTAGGTGCACTGAGTGCTCAACACCTTGATCTGACTTACTGCCAAGAGCAGAAATTTCCGTAGCTGTAGGGACCATTCCAGATGCCTGCCACTTTGCTGTTTTGGACTACAAGTGCCTTTTTGGCTGAAAAGTAGGAATTTTTACAAACAACGAATCCATTCATCCCTGCATGAAGGATGATTTTGGATGGGCAGACTCCACTCATCTTCCTGATGATTCGATTCAAGCTGTTGTCAACTTGGTATCGCTCTAAATGGCTGCCTGTACATGCATTGGCAGGTTCAGTGGGGAGAACAACCAGAGTGGAGATGCTGAACAAAGTGGTGATGATTGAATTGTTGAAAGCCATCTCTCTTGAAGTTTTGAAGCGACCAAAGTTAACGCTCTGGGATTGTGCTCATCATCAGCCTGGATTTGGTTTGGACTGATTGGTCTTGCTGAAGATGTTTGCCTGTTCCCAAATGGATGATGTGCTGTTCTTGGTTATACGATATGGTCGATTTTTGTGGTGGTAGAACTTTTTAGAGGTTGGCGATTGCCTCGATAAAGGCAGGGATCGACGTTTTGCTGATCGGAATGTTTGATCAACTCTGTTTCGCAAGGAACAGTTTGGGGCGATAGATCGGACCTTGCGTTGTTTATTTTTGTTGTTTTTGGACGGTACTACTTGTTGTGGTTAGTGTTCTTTTAAATGGCTATCTCTCCAATGCGACCTCTCTTTAGGCGTTCTGAGAATCCTGTTGGTCATTCCTCCAGGCCTCTGTTCAACTTTCCGTCGATTCCTTCGGATATTGGAGACGTTCCCTCACCGCCTGAGGTTCCCGATGCTTCCAGCGATGGCCCTCCGGAAGGTGTGCCCGCGATTCCAGATGGGGTGATGCCTCCTGAGGGGGTGCCCTCGATTCCAGATGGGGTGATGCCTGAGGGGATTCCATCGATTCCAGATGGGGTGATGCCTGATGGGATGCCGTCAATGCCGGCAGACTTTGCGTCGCTTTTGCCTGGGCAGTTTGAAGGGTTGTCCCCAGCCATGCTGGGAGATTTAGCACCTACTCAGGTTGCGGAGTTGCCCTCCGATGTTGTGAAAAGCATTAACCCAGAACAGTTTGATGCACTTGCAGATCAGGCGTTTGGCGGTTTTCAGCTTGGGCACATCAAAAATTTGCCAAAAGATTTGTTCTCCAAGTTCGATCCCAAGGCTTTTCAGGAGCTTTCTCCTGAGGCGATGGGTGGCTTTGGACCTCAAACGTTTGGAGAGCTACCTCTGGACGTACTGGGCGGCTTGCAGGCTGGGCAGCTAGCGGAATTGTCAGCAAAAGTGATTAAAAGTTTTGATGCTGATCAGTTTGATGCATTGCCGAAAGGTGCTTTTGGTGGTTTTACAGGTGATCAGATCAAGGCTCTTACAGATGATCTGATTGCTGAGATCAGCGCAAAGGAATTCGCGCTACTGAGTGGAGATGCTGTTGCAGGCTTTAAGCCGACACAATTCTCTGAATTGCCTGAAAAAGCCGCAAAAGGTTTTAATTTGGAACAGTTCGAGGCTCTCGCAAGCAAGGTTTTTGGTGGCTTTCAGCCTGGGCATCTCAAAAACTTGCCGAGGGATTTGTTTCCCAAATTTGATCCTAAGGCATTTCAAAATCTTTCTCCGGATGCGATGGCTGGTTTCTTGCCCAAAACATTTGGATCGCTTCCTTTGGATGTATTGGGTGGAATTCAGGCTGATCAGTTGTCAGAACTTTCGGCAAAAGTGATTAAAAGCCTTAGTAGTGCCCAGTTTAATTCCCTTCCAAGCGATGCATTTGAAGGTTTTGATGGCGATCAGATCAAGCGCCTTGCAAAAAAACTTTTGGCTGATATCAGCCCAGAGGACTTTGCCGAGTTGAGCCCTGATGCAATTTCCGGATTGAAGCCCTCAGCTTCCAGGAAGCTAGACCCCACTGTGTTTGAGGGGCTTGATGCCGGCCAGATGAGTGGTTTCAACCCCAAGACGCTCCGTAAACTCAATGAAGATCAAGTGGAAGCTATTCCTGGTGAGGCTTTCGGTGGCATGACGACAAACCAAGCCAAGAAGATGAATGAGGTGATCGCAAGTGGCTTCGATCCAGAACAGATCCAGTCAATTAAGCCGGAGTGTCTGGCAGCTTTGCCTGATCCAGTCTTTCGGTTGCTGGAAGGTGATCTCTCGACGTCCCAGCTCAATGGGCTAGAGAACCTTTGAGGGCATTGGCTGATTGATTTAAAAATCATATAGGGGCAATGAAATGTTTGCTCCCACTTGGTTTCCATGTCTTCAGTCTATTGCTGTATTCTCCAAGAGTGCCTACATGATTCCTCTACCGTTTCGCAGGGGGCAAATCCCTGATCTTGCGGTCTTCAGGTTGGTGAAACAAGAAGGCTTATTGAGGAGTATTTTGCATCGCTGGTCTTCGTCGAGAGTTTGTTGCGACCGAATGATCTTCAAGGCTCTGCTTTGGCATCTTTTTGATTTCGATTCGGAAGTTATCGACATCCCTCGATCATGTCCTCTGTCCATTGAATGGTCCGAAGGTTGTTCTCGAGAAGGCTTCTCCGTGCCAAAAGTGTTCACTGCTGAGAGTGTTCTTTGCCGAAACTCTGCATGACATTCGTGTTTGCCTGAAGCAGCAGATCGCTTGTTTTTGCTCTTCTGCTAGGACTTAAAGGGCGACACAAAGCAATGCCACGCAGTTCCTTGGAACGTCAATCTCACAATCCAGGGGAAGTATTTCCCTGATGACCTCATGATCAGGGTGAGAAACTGATTATCGAACCATGCATTGCTGAAATCCTTGCAGCTCGTTCTCTTCTTTGTGCTCCTCACTGTTTAGTTATTTCAAGCACGTTCCATCGCCAGCCAGGCCATCAATTCCGATTTCCCTGCTCTGCCGCAATCCTTCTTCTGCCGCCCTGCGGAAGTAGTGGGACCTGAGTTGGTGGGCTGCAGGTTGGTGAAACGCCAAATCGACGGCAGCGTGCTTTGGGGTGTGATCGTGGAAACAGAGGCGTATTCCCAGGATGAGCCTGCCTGCCACGGGTATCGCCGCCGCTCACCGCAAAACGAAACGCTCTTTGGAGCGCCAGGGCGCTTTTATGTCTATGTGAGCTACGGCATCCATCACTGTGTGAACGTGGTGACCGGCCGGCCGGAATGGGCGAACGGTGTTTTGCTTCGTGCGGTCGCGATGCCGGAGGAGCCGGAGCGGGTTGCCGCTGGCCCTGGCTTGCTGGCTCGCCGGTTTGGACTGGATCGGAGCGATGACAGCTGTCCTGTCACGGGCGAACATGAAGTGTGGATGGCTCCCAGAATCGCCACGTTCACGAACCCCCCGCTTGTGACGACAACGCGCATTGGGATCTCCCAGGGAGAATTGCTCCCGCTTCGTTGGTATTTGAAATCGAGTCGCAGCGTGAGCCGCCGGGTCAAGGGTGACCGAACTCCCCCTGTGGATCGGTCGTGGTTCCCCTTGCCGGAGCCCAACGGATGAGCGGATGGAGCCATCGGCATGTTCTCGACCTGGCGGCGTTCTCGCGCGAAGACTTTGCTGCAGTGCTCGAGTTGGCCCATCGCTTTCGCTCGCTGCCCGTCACCGGTGCGCGCAAATTGCCTGCTTTGCAGGGGCGCTTGGTGGCCAGCCTGTTTTTCGAGCCCAGTACCAGACCCCGCAGCAGTTTTGAGTTGGCCGCCAAGCGGCTGTCGGCCGATGTGCAAAGTTTTTCACCCTCGAGCAGTTCCCTGAGCAAGGGGGAGAGCGTGCTGGACACGGCCCGAACCTATGTGGCGATGGGTGCGGATGTGCTTGTGGTTCGGCATCGTTCAACCGGTGTGCCGGAACAGCTCGCCTCTGCCCTAGACCAGGCGGGTGATCGCACAGTGGTGCTCAATGGCGGGGACGGTTTGCACAGTCACCCCAGTCAAGGTCTTCTTGATCTGTACACCCTTGCCCGTTATTTCGATCCGGCGCATCCGCTACCGGAAGTGCTCCAGGGCAAGCGTGTGGCCATCGTTGGTGACATCCTGCATTCGAGGGTGGCTCGCTCCAACCTCTGGGCTTTGACCGCCTGCGGTGTGGATGTGGTGCTCTGTGGCCCGCCCAGTCTTGTGCCTGCTGCGTTCGCTCAGTTCGTGGAGGAACCTCCACCGGGACAAGCCCTCGATCCTGTTCCACATCGGGGACGGATCACGGTCGAGCGCACTCTCGAGCAAGCCTTGCCCGGCGCGGATGCAGTCATGACGCTTCGCCTACAGAAAGAGCGGATGGGGCAGCAGCTGCTCACGACGCTGAACCGCTATCACCAAGATTTTGGCCTGACCCGCGATCGTCTGGCCCTTTGCGGTGCTGATGTACCGGTACTCCACCCCGGACCGGTGAACCGCGGGGTGGAGATGGCCAGTGAAGTTCTGGATGACTCGGCGATCTGTTTGGTGGAGGAGCAGGTCCGCAACGGCGTGCCGATCCGAATGGCGCTTCTTTATCTGATGGCAGCCGCTGATTCGTCGCTGGTGTCGATCAATTCTTGAGTTTGTGGAATCCCAGACAGCTGGTGTGAGTAATAATCCATTGCTGCTTTGAGAGCTGCATCTGGGGAGGCAATGGATGGACCCTCTCCTGCCTGCATGGGGAAATGCGCATCCGCGGCATCGAGAGCCATGTGTTGACTTGGCATGCCGGTGAGAAGCATCGCGGCGCGTTGCTGGGTCAGCAGCGCGAAGATCCATTTGATCGAGAGGCTGATCCGATTTTCCAGGCCGGGGATCAGTACCAAGTGAACGAAAGCCCAGAGGATCCAGCCGATGCCGCCGGTGAATTTGAGGCCGCGCAGGTCGGCAACAGCGCTGGAACGATCCAGTACGGCCATGCTTCCGAAGTCGAAGTACCGGAAGGTGGGTCGTTGCTGATCGGCGATGATCGCCGCAATGTCTTTGCCGATGAACGTGCCGGCCTGCTTTGCTGGTGCGGCCATGCCCGGTAACGGGTGGCCGTTGCTGGTGTGGCTGTAGTTGCACAGATCCCCAGCGACCCGGATGTCGGGATGACCTGGAACGGAGAAGTCGGGTTCAACAATCACGCGGCCGCCGCGATCGGTTTCGCAGTCGGTAACGGCTGCGAGCTTTTTCCCGAGCTGTGAAGCCCGCACCCCTGCTGTCCAGATCACAGTGGCGGCCTGAATGCGGACGTCTCCATCCGGGGTGCCCACGATCACTTCTCCAGGACGCATGGTTTGAACGCGACCCTTCGACAGGAACTCGATGCCGTCGTCGGTCAGGGATTGAAGGGCTGAAGCAGAGATCATCTCCGGCATCGCGCGCAGCACACGTTCACCAGGATCAACCAAGACGATGCGCGTCTTGTCTGGATCCAGTTGTTTGAAGGCATTTTTCATCGCCCAACGCATCAGTTCCGAAACGGCCCCGGCCATTTCGCAACCACTGGGGCCGGCGCCGACAATCACAACGGTTTGGAGGAATTCGCGTGCTTCCGGGTCCGGCGTCTGCTCGGCCTGCTCCATCGCCATCAGCAAGCGGCGCCGGATCTCCTCGGCGTGCTCGAGGATTTTCATCGGGGGCGCGAATGTGCGCCATTCCTCATGGCCGAAAAAGGTGCTGCCCGATCCTGTGGCCAGCACCAGATGGTCGTAACTGCAGGCCTTGCCGTTGAAGATGATTTGTTTCCCTTCAGGCTGGATGGTGGTGACCTCCCCGAGCAGCACCTGAACATTTCTCTGTGTTCCGACGAGTTCGCGGAGCGGCGTGGCGACATCACCCCGTGAGACCAGACCTGTTGAGACCTGATAAAGAAGGGGTTGGAACAGATTGAAATTTCGTTTATCGATCAAGGTGATGCGCACATCTGCATCCTTCAACGCCTTACAGGCATGAATACCGGCGAAACCACCGCCCACGATCACGACGTGTGGTGCTCTGCGTAGGCGTTCTTCAGGCGGTTCGAGTTCGAGAAAAAAATGCTCGCCTGCCATGGGAGACGCCGAAGCGGTTGCGTTAAGCAAAGAATATGAACAGCATCTGCGTTTGTCCTCCTCTGCGTATCGTCTGAATCACGAGGTGTGATCAGATCAATTTGAAGGCTTCCATGAACAACCCATAGAGAATCCCGAGCCTGAAGCAATCAATGAGCTGAATTGCCAAGGGCAAAACTCCCTTCTTCACCCAATTGCGGCGCAAGCGAACGCTGAGTTCACACAAACCGACGATCACCAGCGAAGCGACCGGATCCATCTGACCAAGGACTCCAGCAATCGAGGTGATGGCGGTCCCACCGAAAAAACCTGTGAGCAGGAAAATGATCAGGAGAGAGAAGCGTCTCCACGGATTGATGGCCCACTGTTCCAGGCGACCATTGGCCTGGCCGATGTTGGTCTGAAGACGCGTGGATTGCAGTCTGATCGCCATCAAATTGCAGGAAGAACGTCCAGCGAGCACTGGGGTTGGATGACTGTTGTTGCGTGATCGTTCAGCTCTGGACTTGAAGCTTTGAAAAGACTTTTGCTCACGCCCACCTCAGGTCTTTACGGTTTCAATAAAAAAGCCCGGGAATGCAATCCCGAGCCGGGTGATGGGGACGGATGAAGCAAAGCTTGCCGTGGCAGGTTTGGCAACCGCCTTTTGTCGGGTCTAGCTCGATTCTGCTTTTGCTTTTCTGGATGACTTCCCTTCCAGAAGTTCGAGCAGAGCTTCCATTTGTGCCATCACACCCCGCACCTCGCCTGCTTCCGGAAGAAGTCCGGCTTCCATGACGCCCTGATGCATCTCCCGCAGCTCCTGACGGATGTATCGCAGATGACTGACGACCTGCTCACGTTTCGACTGCGACATCAGTAACAGGGAATTTCACCCATCCCTTTTACCCCATGAAGTGTCGCTATGGCCGCGACTGAAAATTCGACATCCCACCTGCAAGGGCTAGCAGGGTGTAGGTGATCAGCGCCGAGGGGCGAACCAGGATCGTGAGAAGAACCACGATCGCCATCACTGGCAGGAGCATCAGTCTCGATCGGCGACGACTGAATGAATGCATCCGGTCTGCGGCGGCCACCACACAGTGGAGAATAGGGGATTCGAACCCCTGACCTCTGCGGTGCGATCGCAGCGCTCTACCAGCTGAGCTAATTCCCCAATTATGGAACGTTAGCGGTCAGAGTTGGGCCACACTGAAGTAGTCGGCTTCCCGTGATGCACACCGTTCCCAACACCACAGGCACGCCCGAGGCGTCAATCACACCGGAACGGCTCGCGGCGTTCGATGAGTTGTCGATCGCTGAACTGGCTCGTCGGCTTGATGAGGACGATTATCCGACGCCGTTTGCGGGGCTTTCCGACTGGCATCTCCTGCGATCCCTTGCGATTCATCGACCAGAGCTGGCGCGGCCCTATGTGCACTTAGTGGATCAAGAGCCTTTTGATGAGGACTGATCCAGAGCGTCCTCTCCAGGGACGTCGCCTTCTGGTGGCCGCAAGTGGCAGTATCGCTGCGGTCAAAACGCCTCTTCTGGTGAGTGCCCTGGTCAAAGCCGGGGCTGAGGTGAGATGTCTGCTCACGGCGAGCGCTGAGCAGTTGGTCAGCGCTTCAGCGCTGGCTTGCCTCAGCCGCCATTGCTGTTATCTGGAGAGGGACCAATGGGATCCAGCCTGCAGTCGACCGTTGCATATCGAATTGGCGGAGTGGGCTGAGCTGGTGGTTGTGGCTCCGCTTAGTGCAACGTCCCTAGGGAGATGGAGTCAGGGAATTGCGGACGGCTTGCTGGCCAGCACGCTGCTGGCCAGCGAAGTGCCTGTGCTGGCGGCCGTGGCGATGAATACGGCGATGTGGAAACATCCCGCAGTTCAGCGCAACTGGGACACGCTGCAGACTTTCCCAGGCGTGCTGCCTTTGGCGCCGGGAGCGGGACTGCTGGCGTGTGACCGTATCGGCGATGGGCGGATGGTCTCCCCCGAATTGATTGAACTGGCGGCGGCGGCGTTGTTCAGCCGTGGGATGCAGCATGCCAACGCTGAACGGGACTGGTTGGGTCGATCCCTTCTCGTCAG
>QCSN01000035.1 GCA_003211515.1 Synechococcus sp. AG-670-F04 | reverse complement strand
AGCAATGGTGGGGTTTTTTATTGGTATCACCGTCCTGCAGTGGATTTGAGGGAAGCGGGACCGCTTCACCATGCTTTCACCAGTAACCCGCCGTATCCACACCAGAGAGGAACAGGAGTGTTCACCAAGAGGGATGTGATCTTGTGAATGTCGAGGGCAACACAGCTCAAGGCACTACACACAACACACTCCCTTTAGACCCATGAGCAACACTCAACTCACTATCGACCAGTTTGATCAAGAATTGTCCATGGAGGATCTATCTGCTGTCAATGGCAGCGGCCCAATCGCTATGGCAAGTTGGATCTCTTTGAACTTTATTAGCGGGGGCATCCCGGCTTTTGTTGATGTAGCTCATGGAGCCCCCTACACCAAAGAAGCAATCAATTCAAAGTATTGAATCGACAAAAATATATCTAACACCACTATTCATTGTTTTTAGTTATGGACTCCCAACTCACTCAAGACGAACTCGAAACAATTTGTGGATCAGGATGCCCTTCCTCTAATGATGAAATGGTGCGCTTAGTCTTTGATCTGCTGTCGACTCCAGGAGGAGAAGCGTATTCTATAGCAGAACAAAAATTCTTCACTTTGATGGAACGTTGTAGTCAACTCTAAACGCAGCTTGGTGGCTAAAGCTTTGTCATACTTTTAATCATTTACTCGTCTGTATAACTTGCTGTTATTTATTCATGCCAGGGTCACTGTTGCTGAAGCGTTTCCTCACACTCAAACTGAAAGCCATACAACACTCTTTCAGGGAAAAGCAGCGGGTGTTGGTGTTGTTGCTATCGATCTCCCGACAAAGCAAATCACACGGATATTTGCCCCGCCAAGTGCGGGAGATTTTATTGGCTTTCAGATTCCATCACCTAAGCGGGTGAACTTTCTTGCCGATCATCCCCTCATCTGGTCTAGTATACCCGTACTATCCAAGGAGTGGTAATGGCTGAGGGGTGGTTGATTCATCAAGAAGGGCTAGTAGCAAGGTTCCATCGAGACGAAAAATCTTTACTGCGTGATCCAATGCTGTTCGTGGATTACGGAAAAGAGATGCCAAACGGTCAGCCAGCTTTACTCAAAAGCAGACGATATCTACGGAAACCAGAAGCTGTTGAGCTTTGGAAGTCGATGAAGCGCAGTGGTTGGAAACCCTGTAATCCGTTATGGGGCGCTGATAGCGAAGTGTAAAAAGAAATAGAAGGATAGAGTAGATAGAGTTAGGCAAAAGTCGATGCTTAAGCCTGCTGCAGTTTAGGAGCGATTCTTCATTCAACAGCACCAGTTCAGGCTCAACCAAAAGCTTTATATTCAGATGTTTGTAAGAACAGCGAGGAAACATTCAAGGCGTGTCTTGTAATGTTCATACAAGGGACAGTTACTGCACTATGCGAGGGAGTTGAAGCTAATGTATTAGAAAAAGGTTATCTATCAGCTTTTGTTGAAGCTATCCTCGAAGCTGCTGAAGAAGACGACTATATTCCTTTAGCAGAAGAAGCCATAGAATTAAGTAAGTCAATGAATCCAGAATGTGGTCTGTAATTTCTGTTTTGCTGGTGCAACTTAATCAGGCCACATAGAGTCTCAAGTGTCGTCATGAATTTGGCTGAATGTTTTCTATGATTGGGACTTGTTGAAGCTGCTTATATTCGGTATTCCAACCATTGAACCAGAGACCACCTTCTCAGTACCACGAGGGGACATAACTTGGCATTGAGCTGGGCATGATCAGCAAGTCCTTGCTGTCTCTGCTCCAGAGGCCTTCAATGGTGACCGAGCAGATGAACACCATCTGCAGTGATTTGGATGTGCGCCTTTGGTTCGAGGTTAGATAGGTGCCAAGAGTTTGCAGTGGGTCGTTCTAGAGAACAGCGCAGGCTGTTATTCCAAAACCAGTCCACATCCAGACATTATTCATGCCTTTATTCCTTGATCAAGATTTCTTGGGCCATCCGTACATAGGAATATATGAATAGTCTTACATATTTAGCATTACTTAAATTGGTTGTTTCAACCTGAGGCGTGTCCTGGTTTGTGTATTGGCTACTTGTGAATTCTGACGCAATACAGAATCCATTACTTTTTCAGGCTTTCCTACCCAGTATGATCAAGAGTCAGAACTAATAGAGCCAATACTAAAAGTACGGGATTTGATTAAAAATTAATTGCTATAGACTACTAGGAATAAAAAGTGTAAGCAATGGATTGGAATGAAGACCTAAAGAGTCAGGGGTTCTGCGTACCAAACTATAGTCGGATAAGTACAACAGCTTAAATCAGCCAAGACAGACTCATCAGTAGAGTAAGTTCGTACACCTGAATCTATATCAATAACTTCAAAGACTGGTACAAGACCATCTACTGAGTTTGCATCGGGATAAACTCTAAAATCTCGACCTTCGAAGGTAAAATTATCAGATTTTTTCATTACGGAGACTTTCTCGGCATCAATTGTCCAGATTGTTTCTCCAGTTAATTCATTGGTAAATCTCTTGGTGGGCTTGGATTGTGCATTTTTAGTACTACTTAAAAATAAAGCCTCTTGATCACGATATCGCTCAGGTTTGGATTGAAGCTTTGTAAGCTCGTCGGGAAGAGCAGAAAGATACTGTTGATCTTTCTTTTGATCTTGAAAACTAAAGACTGGAATTGCCTGAGTTTTCGTAGACAGGACTCCTATGGCATCTTGATTTAAACTTGTAAACCACATGTTGCCGTCTGGACCCTTGGTAATGCGGTGCATAACTCTCGTGCCAATATCTGGCAGGTCATAGGTGGTTTGAAAACGACGACCATCTTCATCAATATTTAGCTCTACAAGAGCTTTTTCTTGATACTGAAACCAAACCGAATTAGCTGAATGTCCGGTGGATCCACCGGCACCTTTATCACGAGTTTGAGTATAGCTATTTGTAAATTTCTCGGAAACTGGATCAAACTGTGCAATACCTCCTTCGCGTATAGGGTTTTCTGATGAATCCGTTGAATCATCTCCTTCTACTGTTGTCCAGATGAAATCATTAGGTCCCTCAAAAATATTGATTGGACGACTGTTGTCATTCATGTTGAAGTCGGTAATTTCGTAAAGCTTAATATTCTCGTCTTCATCTATCTTGCCTATTTCATTTGTTCCAAGATTGACAAACCAGGGAGTTCCAGATTTGTCTAGCTTTATGTAAATTGGGCCGGCAGCTCCCCCAGCAAAATCAATACCATTAGTGAAATTTGGCGCAAAACTTGATCTCGTTTCAAGAGAAAAATTCTTATGCTCATTGTTTATTATATCGTAATAGCCAATAGTATCGGATGATTTGCCTGTATACCATAAACGTCCTTTGTCATCGATATCTAAACCATGCGGGCCAACTACTCCTTCTACACTGGGGTCACTAAATGCTACGTTGAATTCTTGTAAAATTGTTCCATCTATTGGGTTGATTTCAGCGAGTTTGTCCTGAAATTCTAAGGTAATAAATAGGCGGCCATTCTTATCGAATTCAATACCATGAGGACCAGATCCATCAGGCATGTCCAGGAACCTGACTTTTCCACCGGTATTAAGGTAGCCAACACGATTATGTAACTGCTGTGAAAAATAAACTAATCCATTTGGTCCCGCGGTCATTTCATGGGTGTCAAAAATAGATGGATCGTCGTCGTCCTTTCTGACGATGTAATCAATGACATGACCTTCTTCTCTGGCTGAAATCTTATTGAGGTATTTTCTAAAAATTTTTTTTGACCATTGAGTGCCGTTTTTAATTTGCTTTGCGTCGGTAGAACTTAAGGAGATATCGACTGATGCTCTAGTTATAGTTGTCGAATAATCATCGTGTCCAGATGACATGTAGAAAAATTTAAATCTTTATTAATGTTAGCCACAGCCTTGAAATCAGGCAACTGTATGCATCGATACAATTTGTATTTTCTTCTATCCGGTGTGTTTGTCTAATAGAAACTGAGTAATCGTTAACAGGGCCAGATTTTTCTAATTTGGAATTATTTAAATTCTTCCTTACTTATGACTCTCAGTGTTATACAAACCGGGGCGCCTGAAGTTCATTCGATGAACTGAAAGCTATACAAGACTCGAAAGAGAAAAGTAGGAGGCGTTGATGTGTTGGCATCAATCTCCCGACAAAACACACACGGACACCGGCCCCGCCAAGTGCGGGTTTTTGGGTTGAACAGATCAATACTGTCCGTTTGGGTATTAATAAGCTATTGATCTTCAAGTCTGATGTCTGAAGTGTAATTGAAAGAAATTTTAAAAAATTCAGATCGGATACTGAATTCCATTGCAATTTAATGATCCAGCTTCATCTGACAGAAATCTTAAAACAATCAATCAAAAAATGACAAAGATTTTTGCGGTAACAAATTTTTCTATTGTGGCTCTATTCCTAAGTCTTGCAGGAACAAGACCTGGACACGCAAATGCAAATCGAATAGCCTTGAATTGCTAAGCGCAACAATTGATAGAAACAGTGTATTCTGCCAAATGGGACAGGGGATTGAAAAAAGTTACTCTTGATATGACTGAGGAGGAAGATCAACCGTCTGGTCCTTTCAGCCTCCTCATTGACTTCAAACGGAATCAAGCGATGTATTCAGAGCAGGGGGCATGGTCGATAATGAATATCAGCACCAATAGTGCTAACAAAACAAATTTATACTTTGAAATGGAGGAAACCGGACTGGGTACAGATTTTCGATATATACAGATTAACAAGAGGGCGCTGAGCTTTGAATTAAAATACATATTTATCTGGGATAATGCCACTGTATTTAAGAGTAAAGGTCAATGTCAATCGGTACAAGAATCTGAAATTATTTATCAGTATAAGCCATTTCCTTCAATTGACTAAAAGTTAGCCACTTGTTGATACGGTTTCTAATTTCAAAAGCTTGAAGCAAGTTCATCCATCTTGCCCAGCTGGTTTTTACTCAAAAGTTGATTGTTTGCACTGTCCAAAGTCATGGAGTCGTTCTAGACATTGCAGTCCGTCAGCAATGGCGGGGTTTCAGCCTGCTTCGGCCGCAAGCCCATCTCCTTCCTTATAGGCAAAAAGAAACCCCCGCCAGAGGCAGGGGTTTGGGGGTTCATTCAGCCGTGATCATTTGGTGTAGGAAACGCCTCGGTAGGTCAAACTTGGATGCGCGTTGTGAGCGACTGCCTCGCGGCAGGTGTTGTAGTGCTCACGGCGGTAGGTCAGCTCAACGCATGCTTTGGGTGAAGCTGCATGGGCTTTGTAGTGGTGACCTCTGTAGAGAAGAGCTGTCATGGTTGGTTCCTCAGAAAAGTCCAAGTCCCCGTTCCGTGGCTTGGATTGTCTGCGCCTCGCAGAAGCGAGGTGAACGCTTTTTGTAGTTGTTGCTACAAAGCTTGTCTAGCGGAGAGGCCATCCCCTGTGTCGTTCATGCGGATGCAAACAGTGTTTTTCTTTGGCGTCACCTCGCCACAAGAGCCCACCCACTTCTTTTTGCGAGGTCGGTTCCCAGAGTTTGCACTTTTTGGTGAGGTGATCGCCCTGAGCTAGCTGCTTCTGACGGATTTTGCAGCGGAGCAATGTATGGCAGTGGTGGTCAACGCCATAGCTGTCGTGCTGGCAGGTCATACAGATGCAGGTGCCTGTTTAGAGCACAGGATTCATAACCCTGAGGTCGACCATCCGGTTTTTAACCGGCTGGTCCTTCATGCTCGTGCGCTTGAGCTCGTGGGTTCGAATCCCACCCTCTCCCTGAGTGGGATCTCCGAGTGGCAACTCAGGTATAGCCCTCCATAGGACAAGCCTGATGTTCCTTTGGTTACAAGTGATTTCCAGCTGTTAAGGCAAAGATCGAATGGTGTTGAACGGTTTTTAGATGGCTCGCTTCATGATCCATTGGTGCGCTCCCGATCCCACCAACGAGAAATACACCCAGGCGATCGTGGATTACATCAAGGGCGGTAAGCCCATGGATGAATACGTCGGTTTCAAAGTGCTGGCGCGTCAGATCCACCCTCATCTCGGTGGAGGCGTGCTGCTTGTGGAAGCCGACAATCTGGCAGCAGTCCAGAAACACACCTATCCCTGGACCAAAGGACTCGGTGTCACGGCGACAATCACCCCTGGTCTCAGCGATGAGGAGTATGTCGATCTGGAAGAGAGCATGAACAGCTGAACGGCGACTGCAGCCACGTCATCGAATGTCGTGAATGTGGTCAGTTGGCCCTGGTCAACCATCCGCTCAAAAACACCTGGCTCTGCCAAGACTTCACGCCGAAACAGCTCGAAGCTCGCAAAGTGGAACATCCCACCAAGCGAGTGGAGCGCCCTCAGCAACGACCTGCTGAGCTGCGGAACCGCAAGCCCCGCTGTTCGTTGTCTTGTCTGCAATGAAGAGATGACCGTGGCCAGGGTCACCAAGACCACCCTTAGCGACCGTTGCCGCAAGCAATGGATTCGCGAGGGTGCCGAGGCCTTCCCTCTACCTGAGACGCCTACTCATGTTCAGATTGGCAAAAGTCAGATCACCGTTAAAGAAGCTGCCAGCCGTTGATGTGGTCGCGTCGTGGATCATCAGTTCAGCTTGATTCGTGCCGGCCAAAAATTAGAGGCTGATGAAGCGCTGTTTAAGCTGAAAGCGGAGGCCGAACGATTCAGCCGGTTGGCTCAGCTGGCCAAGCTTCGGGAGGAAACGCCAGCAATCTTCTTGTGGGAGCTGTCCCGGTAAGCAGGCTTCAGGATCGCCAACGAGCCATCGAAGCCAAGGTGAGGGAGCAGTTGGTTGCCCGCAAAGTGCGGGGTTTGATATTGCGTGGTGGCCTTATTAATGCAATGAAGCAGCTCAAGATTTGCATACACGTTTCATCAACGGGGCATTTTTTTGTAAATCGCTTTGTATGCTTCCGGGAAAATCTTGGGCATCCGACTGATTTCTTTCTTGATTGATTTCCAGCATTGCTCTGATCCATCACTGTATTCATCCTCAACAACAGCCCGTATGGCTGATTGTAAATCCATTCCCTCGCCGACATAGACATCAATGTTGTATGCCGCCTCGTAGCTCTGGCATATCCCTGCTTTGGAGATCGTTCCCATCAACAACAATGTCGCCGGAACGGTGACCATCAACCAATATTTCATATGCGCTTGATCTCATCTCTACATTGACATTAGCATTTACTGCCAGTTCAAGGCAAAGCAACTAATTGCTAGGAAACAGTCGGATCTGAGTTTCTGTCATATCTTTAACTTCTAGGTAATATTTCAAAATCTTGCTTTTGTGATCAGCCAGGCAAGATATTAAAGGCACTAATCTCTTATCCATTTGTTGGTAAAATCTCAATCGATTGCGTTCTGTTTCCAGTCCTGGATAGGTTAATGCCATTCCATTAAATCTTTTGGCTTGATCCACCACACTATGAAATGATTTAGCGTATGAAGCGCATGGTTCCGGGACAAGCGGTATCGATATCGCAGGATTAGCAATTGATAAGAAGGTAATTATGAACTGAATGCTGTTCATTCTTGATCTTGATACTGGGGTGACTCTCGCACTGGTGGAAAACAGCTTTCAACCTGTTTTCAGCACCGTCTCCCAGGCCTTAATGGCGTTATGGCGCAGCATTCGCCTCTGCATTTGCGGGATTGGCTAAGCCGGTAGCCGCCATTGGAACGTTCTCAGGATCATCCACTCACCATTCGCGGTCGGGACGTCTGGCTTGAAGTGGACGACCTTCTGTTGATCAGCATTCGCGAGCCACCCCTCGCCGTTTGGTTTCTCGGCTGGTGGTTGCAGTGATCGGTGTTTGATCGGCATTGCTGGAGCTTGGCCACCATCCGGCTGGATCGGGAGTGGTCGTCAACAGCATGAGAAGGATTGAACCCTTGCTAAGTCAATTGAACTCAGACAGAAGTGGCTATGAGGTAGGGAAGTCCGGTTGATCGTCAGCCTCATAACCCGAAGGTCGAAAGTTCAGATCTTGCTCAGCCGGAAGCAGGCGCCTGGTTAGAGCACAGGATTCAAAACCCTGAGGTCGAGGGTGCGAATCCCAACCTTTCTGTTTCCAACTACTGAACAGTCCGGTCAACATACCTCTGAGGTTTAGTTGCCCAAGGGAAACATGCGCCAAGTGAAGATGTAGCATTAAATTCCCCGTCTTTTTACGTTTTAGTTGCTTGTTTATAGGTGCTTAAATCCCTTGTTTCCTCATCTCGTTTCCATTTGGAAGCAAAAATTTCCCATCTAATCTGAGGCGTCAACTTCATTGTAAAAAAGGCCTGCTCCATTGCAATGGCCTTCAATAACCCCCTTAGGGAAAATCAGGTCAGGTCGTGTGATTTCTGATCAGCCCTTGTGTCGCCATGTCGAATGGCATCTCCCTGGTTGGATGGAACGCTTTACCAAGTGAAAGTTCGTCCAAAACCATGTTTGAAGCCGTCAAAGAACAGTTAAGGGTCGAGGAACATCAACCTTCAGCTGGTCCGCTTGGGAGCCGCCGATGCCTACCGACAGTACCTGTAGGAATGCGAGAAGGTCGCGGACCTGAACACTCAGATTAAAGCAATGAGAAGGGTGCTTGGGGTTTGGGATGCATACCAAACCCTACAGAAGCCCTAGGTTTTATGCCGATCACGTCGTTGACATGATCAAACGTCTCACACCGCTGTATCTCTGATTGCTTGATCTAGCTTCCAGTTCCGGCATCCTTAGCTGCTGTAAGGAACGGCAAGGTCTCCAATGCTGTCTAGTGACAAAAGACAAAGACAAGCGCTGGGATAATTCGATCCAACTGCTGTTCTAAGAGTTCTGACAAGTTTCAGAAGCACCAGAAGTGAAAATATGCGGTTGCAAACCAAACTGATCCAGAAAATCAATGAATTCTTTGAATTGGGAGCAAACGAAATGACTCGTTTCAATACCAATAAAATTAGTAGCCCTCATCTCTCTTTGCACCATTTAACCCGCCCTTTCTCAATCCCTAGTCGGTGAATATCAATGCACCGACAAACATAGCGATGGAGGTCAGTATACGGGTAAAATAAATATCTCAAAGTAAGGACATGGATATTTCCTGACCTGGTTCATTGGAGGATCTGCTGATCACGGGGTAGCGATTAAATGTGGGAATGTACTAGCCTCAGGCTGGTCAACAAGCCCAAATCAGCACGGACTGGTTATTTACGACATTGAGAGCCACGGCCAGCTAATAGGACTATCGATGCAATACCCAGACGCCAAAACCATCCACATGGAAAATTGCAAGTTAATTGACTAGAAAGCTTGCTGAAGAGACTCGTTTCAAGAGAACAAATTTTTAGATTGTCTCGAATACGCTTTTCTTCAAACGGCATGCAATAGCAATGTTCTGATGCTTGCAGGAGGTTTTCATCTTATAAACAGCTTATCCACTACCACTTTTGTGTGCTCTTTCTGCCATTCCATCGACTTGAAACCCGCTTATTACAGTAATTCCAAAGACCTTTAAACTTAGAGCTGGAAGTAAATTTGAAACGATATTTGCCCCAGTAATGAGTGCCATGAATTTTTCTTTTGCACTTAACAGGTGTTCGTGATGTCTGATACCAGTAGCCTTCAAGCACATTGTCATTCATTGTGCCGGACATCATGCTGCCCTTGTAGTCTGGATACACAGCTACATGTGTAATTTTGCCATCGTTTAAAACTTGCGTTCTGTCTAATCTATTTAGTTCATCAATTTCGACAAATTGCATTGGCCCAAAATCTGAAAGCCATTTCTCATCTCCAGACAAATAAACATTTGCCTCCGCAGCTGTCGCGACCAGAGAAAATCCAGTACTGACCAAGATTGGTACGACTTTTTTGAAAAGAACCATAAAGTTTCCTTTTAACTTTCTGCTGAGATTTTAACTGATTCCATTTGTTTGGTCTATGGCTTAATCGGTATTGATATCCTGATCTTGACTTCGAGGGAAAGAAGGCGCGTAAGTGTTAGCCTGGCGACAAGCTTTGGCGTTGGGCTATTTACATTGGATTCGGGCTCTTCTTCAGCATTGTTAATAACGACCCTTCCTACCCTGTAGGCCACTCGGGTTTGCACCTAGTGCCATCAACTTTTCATCTGCACATCAGCGCCGATCACGATGTCGGAGTTGCCAGCCTCAGCCTCCTTTCGCGGAGTTCGTTCTAGGCGCCCAAAACATTCGAACAACAGATCACGCTGAATGATGTCCAGATCGTTGAAGCCTGCAAGTCATTCCTTGTTAGGTCCTCCATGACAAAATGGGGAGCTATCGACAGGTGACCACACTTCCGCATTGCGAAAGAGATTGCCTGTCGCGTCAGGTTGCCTGGCCACTGGCAGTCGTTTGTGTAGGCACCCGTGATCCAAGTAACTGTACAAATCCCAAGGCAGGTAAGGGGTGAGGAGAATCAGGCCCTTGCATCGTGAGGCGGAACCCATCGGTAAGTGTAAGTGCGCACTGCGCCCCACTGGCCATGGGCTGATTGTGCACTAGCCACCCCTCGCCATTGGGTTTCTCGGCTGGTGGCCGCAGTGAGCGGTGTTTGTTCGGCATTGCTGGAGCTTGGCCACCATCCGGCTGGTCCTTCACTCTCGTGCCCTAGAGCTCGAGGGTTCGAATGCCTCCCTTGCCGCTAACTAACATCGTCGGTTCGAATCCGATCCTCTCCGCTGAGTTCTCCGCCGTTGTGCGTTTCGATCAACTCGCTTTAGCCCCTTGCTGAACCACTAGACACGCCAGTTTCAGCTACTAGAGATAAAGAAACTGTACCCTAAGTTTACATCAAATCTGATGAGATATGCTGATATAAAAGGAGAGATAGTATATGTGGGTATCAGTTGCCTATTCTCAATAAAAATCCCTATCTACTAATGAAGGGAGTGTCATAAGTGCATCACGTATATCTGCTTGGGTGACCTAGGGCGACCTGGAGAGAGCAGCGCGATGAGAGATAACAATGATGAGTTCGCAATAGCTGTCTTACAAGTAACCAAGTATCCAAAGTAGAAAACACAGACCCGAATGAATGTGGGTAGCTATAACGCGTGTGTACCTAGGAGTTCACACCAGCTTTCATGTAGTCATCAAGGTCACTAAAGCGCACAGCCCATAGATCTTCGGTAGTTACATCTCCGTTTTCATCCAGTAGTTCAGGGTGTGTTGTCTTTAATCCTGTCCTGTCGGTGGAAGTTCTCGCTGTTGTTGCTCCCTCACCAGCGGCTATAGCCATTAGCTGGAACGATTTAAGCAGCAGGAACACCATCGCCGCTACAAAGACGAGAGGAAAAAGTACAGCGATCACAGCAACCCAACCATTGTTACGAAACGTTAACCGCCTTAAGCGGCGATCGGAGGGCTGTACTCCAAGGTGGCGAGAGCAGACTGCAGAAACCCAGGCAAAGGCGAGCCGTACCTGCTTAAAAAGGTAGTGATGAAGAGCCCAAGCCTGGGCGACTTGGTTAGTCGTAAGAAGACGGCGGCGATGCCTCTGCCTCCTTTGCCTGGTCCTCTATGCCTTTACTAAATGGCGTGACAAAGCGGCTAGGGATGCCAACAGCACTTTCTCGTACAAAGCGATGTTCGACACCAGCGCTCGAACTCAATCGCATCTACCACTCAATCCATGGAAAAGATGGTTCTTGGTCTACGCATATTCGCTCAGCAATTTCTCTGTACTTGCTGTACCTAATACCAACTTCAGATTTTTTCCATTTAATTATGCCTTGGGATGGATCCCAACTCATTAAATCTTCATTGTAAGGATTATTTGCATCCAGACAATCCAGGTACCTTCCATATGCCTGCTCTCTAAGGTAAGCGTAATAGATAAGTAGAACGCAAGCTATAATAGCTGCGGCGGGCTTAAGCATTGACCAATCTCTTATTCTATCTACCCTAATCCCTACATTCCCTTTTACACCTCGCTATCATCACCATCACGGTGATAGTTGTTGCTTAGTGTGGAGCCTGCTAGGCCCCTTTGATAGCGTTTGTGGCGTCATGTTGCACATTGGAGATAAAAAATACAAAACAGCAGCTCACACATTGATATGGTACTCTTGTACTGCTGTTATGCTACTCTTGCCTTGTCACTATTGCGACTTATTCTCAATAAGCAAAAAAGGGAGGGGCATTAATCCTCCTCCTTTGTTCGTTAGATTCAGCTACTAGTGGTGGCAACATCGTGGTAGTTCAAGTCTCCCCATCCGCATTAATCTGATGAGACATGCTGATATAAAAGCAATGTGAGTATATGTTAATCACCAGTCGTATTCTCAATAAGGATTATCAAATACGACGCGGATTGTTGGTATGAGGTGTCATGTTTTCTCCTCCACCATAATTTAAGGATGTCGACCCACCTTCACACCCAGCCACCAATCAGGAGCATCCAGCTGTTCCTGTCATCGGCAAGTTCAGATTCTGGATTAGGTGTGAAGGACTCCTACTCCGGGGAGAGATAGACGGTGAAAGCTACCTGCCTGTGCAGGTGTACCTCAAGGAATTCCCTGCGGGGGTGGTTGATTTAGAAATAACCTTTGTCTCTGCAGCTTCTGTCTCGATCAAATTTTTCAACATTCAGACGTGATGTTACTTTTCTCCATGCATCAGATTCCTCTGGAGTTACATTATTCCAATCAATTTGGCTATGGCCCTTCATCGCTTCATCATGAAGAATCTTGGCTGATCGTTCAATGCATCGATTGATTTCGACCCAATCTTTTTTGCTTTTCGCTGGCTTTTTCTGTTGTAATTTGATCGATGGAATTTTTAGCTCTGTCGTATCATTCAAGTAAATCACTGCAGCAACAGTGAGCATGAGTGCTGGTGGCAACCATTCAAGTTTCAAGTCTTTAGATCATTCTTGAGTGTGTTGAGTCTAGCTCCATTGTTCATCTGGATATACAGGAAGGATGAGAGCTCGAGCCAGTTGCAGGATCAACGGCCATGATCATCTCGGCAGACCAGATGAAGGCTCCGAGTCGTATCCATTCGAATGCTATCATCGTTGTTACAGTTTGATTGGTAGTGAGTGACTGTTACTGTTGTTGTCTTTGGCATGAGGACGAAGCGTTTTCTGCTTCTTGGATTTGACATGTTTGGATGATTAAGTGATCTGCAATCCCGTTAGCAATGGCGGGGTTTTCTATTGCCTGAGAACGGAGGGGAATACTTCAGGCAGTCACGTATCAACCCTGACCTTCGACTAAGTGTTTAGGTATTACCAAACGAGTCGCCTGATGAGCTACCAATGCCATTTATGCTCACCCCTTGAAACCAACCAATTCGACTGATCACGATTATATATTTCTACATTTCGATGAATCCGTTTCAATGATTTGCTCTGAACCCTCAACTATTTCGATGGTCAGCGTAGTTGATGTCAACGTATTTAAATCAAGTTTCTCCGTATAGATGATACCTTGCTCCTTTTGAAGGCGTATATCCCTAAAGGTCAGCACCTCATTTTCGTTAGAAAGAAATAACATATCTGCGTTTTCATCGAAGTTGCTTCTGACGCCACTTTTTGATGTCTCAAATGCTTTCAATAATCGAACTTTTGTTCGATTATTGTTGATTTCATAGATGAAGCCGTTGCCCTTGAAATCACCATCAATCAACACACATTCCACTACTGTAGTGCTCCTCTTTGGCGCAGCTTGGACATGGTGGTCTAGCTGGATTACAAGACAACCTGAGATGAGAAATAATCCACTAAAATGGTAAAAGATTTTTGGCATTGAATTTAGGAGCGTGTCTAAAGCCTAGCCCCCATCATGAAACTCCTTCCCTCGATGAGGCGGTTCAAACCTGTTGGGTCAGGTACCAACAGACCCACTATCACTTCACGCTGCGGATGGGTTGATCTAATGACAATGATTCATGCCTCAAGAAACCCGTATTGCCCTATTCCTGATCGGGGAACTCGTTGCTGCCCTACGCGCCAATGACCCTGATGCTTTCAAGTGCTGGCTTTCTGGCGGGTTGCAGGACCTTGGTAAGCCAGTGGTTGAGAAGTTGCTGCTCGACTGGCTTGCCCCCTTCTTGATCGAAGCGGAGAAGGACAGGCTGATTGCTTGGCACTTGGGTTGAGCCTCTGAATCTCAGTTATTGCAGTGCTCCTGCCCCCCTGTGACCAACTTCACAAGCAGTGCTGACGCAGGTCATCGAGTGAAGCAGTGATTTCGTGATGATGAGTGATGGCGAAGTGGTTTGCACCGTTGAGAATCTTCTAGATCGCATCCATGCGCGTGAGGCAAGATTCGTTGCCACAGGGGAAGTGGGATTTGAAATTATTTAGATCGATTCTTGTAGACATAATCAAAAGATTTACATGCTAGGAGAGGATATAAGTTTAGACACGCTAAATTTTTATCAAATGCACATTGAGTCAACCCCGCCAGTATTGGTGGGGTTTTGCTGTCTACGGCACTCAAACGTGTTAAGAGATAAACCTCACTGAATAAGTCTCAATTGGTAGAGGTAGTTGTCTGACGGAACGGCGATGTTTTGTTTTTGAGGCGAGACTCATGTATCGTATCAATCAAATGAATTTCTTCGACTCTATTGTCGCAATCATTTTTGTATGTACTTGCTGTATTGATGTATGTCGGGATCTTAGAGTAATCGTTATTGAAACGATTGATGTTCAGGCGCAGAACCAGTACAGTTAAGTAGTAACAATATCAAGCTGATTTCAGTGAATACTCAGAGGGTGCCCAACTTGAGAACCAAGAGAATACTTGCATTCACCTTCTCGGCGCTCAGGGCCATGCTGATGCTTGCACTTATTGCCTATACAGTAGTGGAGTATGTAGAATTCAATTCACAAAAAGAGGTGTTGCACTTAACTCTGTTCTCTATGTTCTTCCTGGTCTCGAATTTTCTTGTCAATATTGGAAGGCATAAGGCAGTACTTGGAGAGGATGAAAAAGCTCAAAGCCTTTTCTTCCTCGCAATGTTTGCGATGGCTGCAGCAATGTTTGAACTTGTAGACTTGGGCCTAGACCAGGTGCTTAAAGCTATCAATGCAACATCAATGCAAATACTGCATATATTCATAGCAGTATTTGAATCTTTAACCGGTATGATAGCAGTTATTATGATTTATTTTGCGCTCGACAGGCTTTTGGTTTTCTTGCGAGCTCTAACTGTAGACTTGAAAGACATAAAAATTCCTTGAGGGCATATTTGTCATAAATGCGAAGCAATAGACGTACAAGCGCAAGCGATTGAAGGAGATACAAGCCCGCAAGAGTAAAGCAGACAGCCTTGATTGTTGTCATCCATCTCCCAACAAAACTTACACGGCTGATAGCCCCGCCAAGTGTGGGGTTTTGATTACATCTGCATCCTGAGAATCAAGTTGGGATCACCTCCAGGAGCCGCATTGAATCCAAAACACACGGCACCTCCTAAGCCTTTGCACGACGAATGGGACAACTGATCCCTGCCATGCGTGAAAACGACTCTCACAGGTTCAAGGTTTGGCTTTCTGTAGGGATGGGAGAGCTTGATAAATCCGCTGTGGCAAAGCTGATGTATGACGACAAGAACTCGATCTCGACGAGAAAGGAAGCAGTCAGAATGGTTGGCTGGCACCTTGGCTTGAGTGCGTGAGTCTCTGAAAAGCACCACGTTGCAGTGCTTCTGAGTGAAAGGAGCTAACTCAGCAGGCATTCAGCCAGACCACCAGTTCCATACCCCTAGAGGAACAGCAGTTCACGAACAGGGCTGTGATCTTGTGAATGTCGAGGGCTGTGGAGGAGTGGAATTTAGAGCCTGTGTCCAACCTCACAGCGACCGCTGACTCAGATCATCGAATCGACATGCAAGTTCCGAGATGGTGTGTTCATCGGCCGGGGATTCCCCCAACGACGTAAACCACACACCACTCAAAACAATGACTTTCAAAATCAACTCGAAAATCAAGGCGATTTATGAGAAGTCCACAATTGATCCAAGCAAGCTGAAACCCGAAATGCTGTGGGATTCAAAAAATCCACCCAAGCCAATTTGGGAAAAGTTTAATATCATTACCCCTGGCGAGAATACCGACAATCGAGGTCGAATTATCGGAGAGCATTCAGATGATTATATTCTTGGTACAGATGAAAACGACACCATTTATGGTCAACACGGAAGTGACCTGATCTATGGAGGCGACGGCAACGACCGCCTCCATGGCGATGACTCAGCATTCCGCCGTACAGATGGTGTTGACACAATCTATGGCGGGAAGGGAAATGACGTAATTAATGCACACATCGGTTACGGTGAACAAGGAGACGACAGGCTGTTCGCTCCACATTCAGGAGGAGCCTATTTAAACGGTGGAGATGGAGACGATCGTCTTAATGGTGCTTTGGACAGAGATACCTTGGTTGGCGGTGCTGGAGATGATTATCTGAGGGGCGGCAGTGAATCCGACACCATGACCGGTGGTGATGGCGCCGATCATTTTGTAGTTGGCCAGCGAAATGAGCATCGCCAAGGAATCAGCACTGATCTAATCACTGACTTTAAGGATGTTGGAGATAGAATTAAGTTTGAACTCGTGGCTTATAACAGTCTATCTTTCCAAGATTTAGACTTTGCTTTTAATGCAGCCGGAAGGTTAATCGTTTCCACAGACCTTGGTGTATTGGCAGAAATTCAAGGATTGAATCCAAATGTTGAACTAGAGGCGCAGATTGAACTTACTAACAATCATGATATCAAATTAATTGCTGAAATCTGATAATGCTGCCGGGGATCCTGATGCTGGAGCGTCTCCTCACACTCAAGCTGAAAGCAATACAAAACCCAACGGGAAAAGCAGGGTAGGGCGTGTGGTCCCCGATCAATCCCCCGGCAAAACAACACGAATCAGCATCCCCGTCAGCAATGGCGGGTTTTTTTTTAAAAACCACTGTCTTGCAGTGGATTTGAGCAAAGCGCACTGCTTCACCGGCGAGTCACCACCAATGCGGTGAATCCTCACCAGAGATGAACAGGATTATTCACCAAGCGGACTGTGATCTTGTGAATGAAGGGGCCAGCACGGCTTCCATTCACCACGACACTCTGCATCGATAACAATGAATAACACTGCTTTTGCTTCGGATTTATTGGTCCTTGTTATTGGTTTATCAGCTGCCTTCGTTGCAATGGCAGCTACGTAACTAGTGCTCCTTTGATCTTGCAATGATATGCAATTGTCTTTCTTGATGATGCTATTATTCCGAATCTGTTTGCAAAGGATTGTGGTCTTAATCCTGCATGCATCTATTCCAAGCTTTTATCTATCAATTTGGCCCGTGCTTCACGCTGTTTGCGTTCGATAGGCTGCTCGCTAGCCTTCAGATAAACCGCGAATTAATCTCACTTCTGAGAGTTAGTAACAAGCCGACATGTTGCTTGGCTGATTGGTGCAAATTGCATCGTAAATAGGTTGGTAGACGGAATGGTTGAGGTAGGCAAGATAGTTAACGTATTTGAGCGTGTATGTGCCTCCGTTTTTATGATATGTACTAGAGACTGTTGTAGCATATCGCCCGTCACCTCCCCCAAGGCTTCTGTCAGTTTCGCCAGCCCACCATCCGAATTCATAGGTAACCAAATCACCGTCGATACCCAAAATTTGTTTATTTTTGCAGTCGATTTCAAAACCAAAACCCATCCAGTCGTTTTCTGGCTCTTGCTCTTTGCATCGTGCGTGGTATCGGACAAAATTAGAGTTTGGATCGTCTAGTAAGCCAACCTCATTCTGCTCTTCATGCGGCTTTTTCGAAGGCAGAATGATAGTGCAAATTGAGTCTGTATCGCTATATGGATTATCGATCGTCCCTGGGACTTCGTACGGAAATTCGACAGCCCTCGCAGGCAATCCAAGCATCAAGATGGCCATTATTATGTTGAATCTTATGGAAAATTTTAGTATTTTCTTATTGTAGCTCTCCATCTCTTTGAGTTCGCTCGATTGCTACTTCCATGATATGCCCGATCAACTGATGCGACAGAGAGACCTTTAGTGTTTTTGAGGCGCGGGTTTTTTCTTTCTGTGTCATCCCCTCCATTGTGCCTGAGGCTTGGCAAATTAGAAGGGCGTCAGATATGAATCTATTTTAGTATCCCCGCAAATTATCTTGACAACTAAGCGGGTTTCTCTCAGGATGCTGAAAAGTTTTGTATGTGCATGACATACCTACGTTCGTACGTCAGGAAAATGCTACAAAGCCATCCTTATGGCGATGAATTTAAATCTATTTGCGAATTGTCTAATGTGGGAGGATCTCCGCACAATTATCGAGACGAACCAGTCGGAAATAAAGTGATAGAAATCTTGCTTTTCCTCTTTCTTTTCGGTGAATATAATACTCGTAGCCGCAGAAGAAGCCAATGGAAATACGATGCGACGGAGGAAGCTTTGGCCAAAACATCAATTCTCTTAAACAAGCTTGACAGCAGTGATGATTCCAATTGGCTTGTGACTTACATGGCAGAAGAAGGCGCAAGGAATTGTGAGGAGGTAAAGAAAAAGTTTGAGGAGTATTTAGAAAGTTGCAAAGGATAGGCGTTATAATTCGAAGCAAGTTCTTGTGAGCTAAGTCGACAAGAGCTATCAAATAAAATTTCTGAGCAGGAAAGCGTTGGTGTTGTCGCTATCG
>QCSN01000034.1 GCA_003211515.1 Synechococcus sp. AG-670-F04 | reverse complement strand
AGCAACTCACCACCAATACGGGAGATCCACACCAGAAAGCATCAGACGCCTCTCAAAAAAGGATGTGATCTTGTGAATGTCGAGGGCAATACAGCTCACGGCAATTCACACAACCCCCATCTACTCGATCAATGAACAACACTGAACTTTCTCTTGAGCAACTCGAGAGCTGCAATGGTGGTTTAGGTTTCAACCCATTTGTTTCAACCATTGTTCAGGCAGCTCATGGATACATTTTTGCAAAAAGTATCGATCAACAAACCAAAGACAGGCCCATCAATACTGCTCTTGACAAAGCACGGAAAGCAGTGCCAGAGCCATTATCTTGGTACATTTGAACCCCTATAAAATCTTTGTCTTCAACCATTACTTCAACCCTCTCATAACAATGACTTCTTCGATTTCATCTTCTACTGACCAATACGATCAAGAACTTTCTATTGATGAACTATCTAATATCAACGCAGGCGCATTACCTGCAGCAGCAATTGTCGCTGGTATTGGTGGGGCTGCGGGAATTCAGCTGGCGACACTTATCGCAACACCTATTATATTAAATACGATCGCAAAAGAGGCCAACAAAAAAAATAATTAATTTATTAATTTCACTCAAAAAAAACCTCGCCCCCATGAGAGGCGAGGGTTTGTTAATTAAAGCGTTTCGCCAATCATTCATTCCGATCACTGTTCAGCTAATGCTTATTTTGAAGCAGCTCAAGCTCTCCGTAGAACAGTGTCATCACAAGAATGATGCCGAGGCCAAGAATGGTGGCCAGCGCGAGTGCATTGAGCATTTGCTTTTCCTATTTTCTGACCTTGGTCTACTCCTGCTCAAGTGGTCATTCAAGAAGGAGAACCGTCATTTTGAGATCGCAAAACCGACCCATCGAAGCGCTGGCTTCAGACTCCTTGTTCAACCTCTCCAGGTAACGGTATTGAGCCAGAACCAGCGACGAGGTAGAAGAGTTCAGTCGTGCGCCGAGCTGAAAGCCCGAGGGTCCAGAATTCGAATGCTCGTGGGTATCAAATCAGAACCTTTCAGGTGAAGCGTTGACCGACTGCTTTCTAGGCAGTTGCTCTATGCAGTTTCAGTTTCTGATGCCAACCCCATTTGCTTTTGCCCTATCGGCGCTTGGAAGCCAGAGCCAGTGTGCGGCTCAGCTGCCGTTGAGAAATCCGGCCGAATCGTCTGCTCCAAACAGTTGTCGATAGGCCGAAGCTGTGATCACGAAGACCACTGGAACCGCTGCAAGCAGACCAAAACCACAGGCACAGACCCCCAAAAACAGGATCACAACCTGCATCACCAGAAGCCCGAGCACCTGCCACCACTGGCTCTGAACGGTGCAGATCCCTTGTTGGATCGTTGCGATCGGTCCCAGACCCTTAACAACAGCGAGATAGCCGAGGAAAGCCTGATTCACCTGGATGTAAATACCAAGCACGGACCCAACCAGCAGAACGGCAAGGGCGCTGGGACTCAGTAGGACTTTCGTCGCAAGATCCTGGACGACAGGAATCAAGGCGGTGATCTGGTCGAGATCGGACGGATCGATCTCCATCAAAAGCATGGAGAGCTCACCTAAAATCTCGTTGGCATCAGCGGCGATCAGGGCGAGCCAAAAAACGGCAAAGCCGATCACCAGCAGCAACATGGCCAGGATCAACTGGCGGCTGAACAGTCTCCAGATCGCGCCCGGATTGATGGCGATAAAGTCACGAAAACGCGGAGAATTGCCATTCAGGCCGACCCACGCACCACGCATGATTCCGATCGTGGCCCAAAGGTCTACCAAGGTGGTGGCGATGATGCCGGCCAAGCCTGGAATCTGATCAACCACAGTGGACAGGATGAAGGCCGCAAGCACAAAGAAAACAAACGGCCATGGAGCACGACGGAAGGTCTGCCAGCCTTCCTGGATGGCGAGACCGATGGAAAGACGCGGACTGGACGGGGCGTCGGTCATGGAACCTCAACGCGACGACTGGAGGGTAAAGGCGCCAGGGACGGACGTCAGCGACTGCAACAGGGAGATGAGATCGATGGGCATCTTCACATCGACGCTGGACGTCTGGCGGCTGAAGCTGAGACATAGAAAGGCTTCTTTTTTGCTTCGCGAACGGCAGATCTTCGGTATCACTTTGGATGGCACAGGACCCGATGCACTGGAGGTCTAGCTGACGACAACCGTCTTAATGTTGGAGTGATGTGGTGGCTGCTTTTGAGGAGATTAATGCCCAAGAGGATTCTGCCGTGCTGATCCACTCCGCAGGAAAAGTCTTAAACGGTCGTGAAGATGCAAGAAACTTTTCAGCGCTGCAACCCCGGTCATTGATGAAATTCCACTCCTAAAGCTCACCCTTGCCCCCACATTGTGTCCTAGGGGTCGTGCAGATGACCAAAATCAGGCGAAGGATGGTGCGTGTGACCAACCTCACATGCGCCGCTGACTCAAGTCATCGATTCGAGCACTGATTACGGAGATGGTGTGTTCATCGGAGGAACACACGCCAATTTCACTTTCTCAATCATGACCAACCAACCTGAACTTGATCTTTCACAGCTTCAATCCATCTCAGCTGGAACAGCTGCAAATGATGACTTTTGCGTTGACCCTTTGGTTCTGATGTGGAAGTTACAAAATCCTGGCAAGGCTCTTCCGTGGTTTCTTGGGGGAAAGAAAGATCTTTCTTCTAAATTCTGATCCATTTTATTCATCACATTCACTACCTCACACACAACCAATGAACAACTCTGAACTTTCGATTGAACAACTCGAAACCTGCAGCGGCGGAGCTGCATGGATTCCTGCGGGTTACATTATCGCCAAGGAAGGGGCAAAAGCGGTTCAATTCTACAAAGATCTGTACCAGAACCTTAAAGACGGCAAATGTGTTGGTGCAGCAGTTGTAGCCGCTGGCCACAGCTCAGGCACAATTGAAAAAGACTGATTTAAGTCAACATCAACAGCATCCCCGTCAGCAATGGCGGGTTTTTGCATTAAAATGAATGGTCACTGCTTAAGTCAATCCATCAGAGATACACCATGAGCAATACAAATTAAGATCAGAATAATAACTAATACTACGGCTAAACATGACACAAAAAGCTAGATTACCAGAGCAGCACCAGCGATAAGGGTGTACTATTTTGCGAGAAGCAGTGCAGACGTTGCAACATTGCAAAAAGACTTGTACGAACCGATTCCACACCCTAAAATACTAACGTCCTGCAATCTCGAATAAAATTATTGATGTTTTTTGCTAAAAGACGGCTATTAATGGTGGCTGGCCCATCAGGAAGCGGGAAGTCAACGTTCATTCGACTGATGACCGACAACAATCAAAACATTTTCACCAACGAAGTTCTCAGAAAAACATTGTCATGCAATCGCATCAAAGCCAAAAGACTAAAGGGGAATAAATTGCGCGATATTTTTTCTGAGCAAAGAAACTTTTTAGATGCCATAAAAGGACATAGAGATTTTATATTGCACATCGACACGACAGGGCCACGCTACAAAGAGAATTTAATTCTCTTGCCCGAACTGTTCAAGATATTTGATGTGATAGCATCGGTTCAAGTTTTTACGCAAATAGACATCTGGTATCAGCGAAATATTGAAAGAATCGAAAACAAAACCCAAAAACCAAGCAAGATCGTCAAACGAATTTTAAAACTTTACTCATCAGAGAAGGCACGCAAAACAAAGAAAGCAGAATCTGTCTATTTAAAAAGTTTTACGGACTGGGAATCGTTCTTAACATCCAATGGAATATCACGTCAGTTAAAAATAGATACCATTAAACAAACAATTAACTATTCTTCGATAGCTGATAAGTCAGATCAAGACAAATTCTCATGAAATCATTAATAACATTAAAAGCTTATATCAACTCAAATCAGCGCTGGCATGAATCACTATAAGCGATCTTGACTAAAATTTTCAGGAATCTCTCGACCACACATCGCTTTTAGAAATTAGATAGAATAGTGATTACAATCAAGCCACACAATTGACGCAATTCGTGAAGTCCAAAAACGAGGAGGCAAAATTAAAAAAAGAATAGGCGGCAAAACCACACCTTTTCCAACGAAGATCCCAGTTGATGCCGAAAATAATTGCACACGATACAGTTGATACCATGAAGGATTGATGACATATTGTTGATATCGTCACGAGGCAAATCAAGGGACAAGAAAACTTCTGCCAATGGCTCGATGACCAAGACCTAGTTTATTACTGACGATCCATTATTAGGCGAAAATATTGATACAATATTCGAACCGAGCCAATATCGCGATGATATTCAACAAATTAGTGACTCATTGATGTTTTTAATCGTCTCACCAATTAAAAATGCATCATCATTAACTGATTGCTACTTATCGAGAGGAGACGGCCATTACCAACTTCCTTACCAGAAATGCGTTGGAACCATCTTGAATGCTTGATCATATCCATCTGATTAAGAAGCCCAAACTATTCAAAGCATGACCATGGCGAAAGGGTGGGTGATTCATCAAGCACGGCTGGAAGGCAGGTTTCAACGAGACAAGCAAACCTAGCTGCATGATCCGATGCTGTTCGTGGATGACTGTAAGAAGGTGTTAGACAGTCAACTAGCCCTTCTCATGAGCAGACGACATCTACGAAAACCAGGCGCGATTGAGCTTCGGCAGCCAATGAAGCGTGGTGGCTGGAAACCTTGTAAGCTGTTATGGCATGCTGATGCAGAGGTTTAAGAGGGAATGGAGTCATTACAATTCAAGGAGTTATGTCAAAGTGAGTGATAAAATCTGCTGCTATTTTAGCTATTCTTCTTATAGCAATTCCTACGACTGCTCAAACTCAATTACCGCAACTAATTTGTGATGATCAAGAATGGTGTATAGGAGGTTGTTCTGGCCCCAATGAATGCGACAAGATAAAAATAATACGAAACAATTGGCCTTCCGTTACCCACTATACAAAAACTCAAAAATACATGTTTACGAGTGAAACCAATTGCCAGATGTTCAATGGCCGCATGAACCACACATTCACAGCTGTTGACGGAGTAACTATCGAAAAGAAATGGGAACTTCGTAAGCCAGGATCAATCGGTTGGGCAACGTCCGGTGCAGCTTGTCAAAAAGCATATAAGGACAGATTTATAGATAAAATCTTTGATTAACCATGAAATTGCTCTTGCAATATTTCCGATATCTAATTTATTTTTAAATCGTCTTTCTTGGTTATATTGAAAAGATTTTCCATTACTGCCATCAATCGAGGAGAATTAAGCTTTAACGTCGGCTCGCAGTACTGGTTCAGCGTTTGAGTGCTTAGAGAGCATCAATCACCTTCTCTAATCCGAAAGGTGACATCGTCTGACATTGTGCAGGTTGATCTGCCATGTCATCGTCTCCACCTCGATGTTCATCGCTATTCACTGGGACAACGAAAGGGATGGGCTGCTGAGGTGAGCTTAGGCGAATAGGGAAATCCGCCTATTCACATTTCGTTACAAGAGCAGTAAGATATTTATAGATTTCAAAAGGTGCACTAGTGACTTCCAGCTCCGACGCTAATTGGTATCAGGAAGCTGCTGCAGCCCAAATCAAGGCTGAACGCACGCAAAAAGCTGAGCTACTCAATGGACGTCTGGCAATGCTGGGATTTGCCATTGGCCTCATTACAGAAGCAGTCACTGGACAAGGCATCATCAACCAAATTAGCTTCGGCGTCTTTGGCATCAACTAATGAACGACGACACAACTGCCAGATGGAGTCTGATTGCACTGACAGCATTTGTTTCAAATGCAGCGATTAACCGACTTGCTCAACCTACAAGCCTACCTTCTCAAAAACAAACAGTCGACTGATGACAATTGATAATCGCTGCAGAGAACAACGAGACGTTGCTGACAGGATGTTTATGGATTTCAAGTACACACCACCGGGCTCTAAAGAACAAATCCGTGCGCTGACAACACTCAGTTTTCTTATTGGTATGTGGGCTGATTTCCTCGTGATTGAAGAGAGACGTATGGATGCTGCAATATCTCTCATGTAAAGGACTTGTCGCAGGTTTTCAGTATCAACAATAAGAAAATGAGTCTTTTGACTTATGGATGGTCTGCAATTGGCTGCCTATGAAGGGTAAAGCCACCAAGTGATCATGGATTCATTTTTCTTCATTAGTATCAATGCAGGTTTGCTCCTGTTGTTATTCGTGGGTTTGACATCAGCCAAAAATAAAATCAAGGCGGGGCGTAAAGAGGTTGCTTAAATAGAAATAGATCACATTGGCGGTTCCGCAATCAACCTCAGCTCTGTTGATCTGTCAACAGGAATTGTTCAGGCCCTTCGCTAAAATCACTACCGATATCGATGCAGCTCGCAGGCACAGTAAGTAGCTGCAATGCGATGAAGAGGAGTCGATGGATGACAAACACTGAGGGGGGATCATCTGATACCCGTTAGGCTGACGTGCTACCAACTAAAAACGGGATAAGCTCGGGCCAATATCAAAAGCTCCTGTACTCGCATAAATATGGCGAAAGGATATGGTGCGCTTGGAGCCGATGCTGACCTACAAAACTTGGCTCACAACTTTTGGCTGAAAATCGTTGGTATTACGGTGACGGCCCCTGATGGATTCGAACCGATGACCGACTATTTAGATTGAGAACAAAGCTGCTCTCTTCAGATCAGCCAGCACCACTGATAGAGAAGCTGGATGACATGATGGGGACAGAATTCGAGCGCACCACTTTGCAGTTGTGGGGGTCGCAGACCCAGCCATAGAATGGTTTTACGTGCAAAGAATTAGTCGTATAAATCGTTGCCAAGCAATTTGCCATTAGATATAATTTAGGCTAAATCCTACGCCGAATAAATGAAAACATCTTCCTCAGTAGCCGCGTCTCTAGTTATTTCTGGAGTTTCGCTGCTCATCACTCTTCTTCCCTCTGGAGCTTCAAACATTGAATGTTCTGAATTGGCGAATTATTTTGCAAATGGCGATATCAACTTTGACGAAAACCTTAGATGTAGAAACAGATCTGGATTGGAGATGTCCTATGGAAGATACTGCACTAGAACACAAGGCATTGTTTGCAAGAAGGGAAGGGGGTCGTATTAAAAATACTTGGTGTTCGCGAATGTCGCCATCAAGCACTCGACAAAACAGTCAGCAGACCCGTCTAATATGGGGTTCTCTTTCGTTAAATTCAATGCAGTATAATCAAGCTATTTGATGTTAAATATTTTTTCTTGCAGTCTAAGCAGATGTTTCGCATCACCACAGTCCTGGCTGCAGGCTTATCCTTGATGCTACCTGTAACCAGCCCTCTGCTCCTTGGATTGACTTCTGCCGTAGGTATTGGAGCGGAGGTGCTGTTAACTCAGACAGCCCATGCACAGAGCGCTGAAGATTGGTACAACTCAGGTATGGTGAAAGCAAAAAGCGGAAATCTGAAAGGTGCAATTGCCGATTGGACCAAAGCGATAGAGATCTATCCTCAGTATGCATTTGCTTATTACAATCGAGGGCTTGCAAGACGTAAATTAGGTGATTTAAAGGGGGCCATTACAGATAACACGAAAGCCATAGACATATTACCCGATTATGCATGGGCCTATTATAATCGCGGAAATATCAAGCATGACTTGAAGGATTATCAGGGCGCTATAGCTGATTATACAGAGGCGATACAAATCAATTCTAAATTCTCAATAGCTTACGGCAATCGTGGGTTTTCGAAAGAAAAAATATCTGATTACAAAGGAGCTATTGTTGATTACACCATGGCAATAAAGATCAATCCTCAAGATGCTATGGCCTATAGTAACCGTGGTCTAATCAAGTTTAATACATACGGTGACCTAAAAGGTGCCTGCTCTGATTGGAAAAAGGCAGCAAAGTTTGGTCACACCAGTGCTGCGAAATGGGTTAGGGAAGATTGTGAATGATAGAACTTTTTATTTAATCCTCTGCAAAAAATAACTAGTTCACTTAATTTTTTGAGGACAGCAATTTCATTATCAAAAAAGTGTTTCAAGGGCTACTGATGAGCCATGGGGTGTAGTCCAAATACTTAAAAAAAATTGTTGAAAAAGCATCCCATAAACCCGAATGCTGCGTGAGACCAAAAGTATGATTGCAATTAAGATATAATCTTATTTGCTTTTGAGAGCGGTAAATCTTTAACGCAATTCAAAATGAAATTCAATCGCTAAATCTTTAGTTTCTATCCTATCCGGTGCAAACAAACTGTCTAAGCAACTCATACCTTCAAGGTATTTGTATCGTGTCATGTATTAATGGATGAAATGCTGAGTATTCATTGGTCAACAAGATAATAGCCTCACATTTGTGAGGCTTCATTCCTCAGTGATTAGCCAGCAACAGCAGAGATGCTGTAGGGCGCTTCAGGGGAGCTTGTAGGCATGGGATCGAGTTTTCCTTGCGCCAATGCTTTCGCGCGGAGATACATCTGGCTTGAGGTTGCACCAGCTGCTTCCATTGCTTTAGCAACAACATCCCAGTTGCGGATTTCAGTGGACATTTTCAATGTCGATGAAGGACCCAACAACTGTGGCTATCCCAATGACCTAGTGATGACGTTGAAACCCGCCCCTAAGCCGAACACGCAGATTGAAAGAGCACTTGTTAAGAGTCGCGTGCCAGCCTCATTTTGATACGCAGCCAAGTTCCAACAGATCACAGAGCCGAAAGATCGTCTTCTTCTCGGGGTGTCATGAAAACGCGCCCTCTGAATCACCCTTCTGTCTTTTGATATCAGTTTCGAATGGTGGCCAGACTCCACCAATTCCGAACAAGAACCGCCCACTTATTCGTGGACGTAACGTTAATGTCGAATACGAGCCATTGATGAGCCATTTGCGTCTTGCACTGATCTCTGCCGCTTCCTGCTGCTCCGTTTGTGTAGCTGTCGCTCGTCCCATCATTGGATTTCATGGCATCTGCACTTTCAACGGCGTTTCAGAGGCTTGTTTCGTCCGGGAGAACACTGAGTCAATCGAGGTGACCTACGCCAGTGACAACAAGCGTGTCATCTATTGGAAACCTGCTTCTGGTGAAATTTCAGTTGAAAGCGACGGCAAGGTTTTTCCCGCTACGTAGCAGGTTGATCGAAAGAGGGACTTGACCATCTTCCGCACCCAAAACGGCGTCACTGAGATCCCCCATCGCAAACCCTAAAACTCACGCTGACTAGCCCCGACCCATCGCTCCGCTGGGGCTTGGCGCTCACGGTTCGGCCATTCTCTGTCATTCCCAGTAGGTTGAATCCAAACAGAACCCGCTACGAGGTAGAGCAAACCAGTAGCTCGTCGGGTTCATAACCCTGAGGTTGTGGGTTCAAGCTCCATCCTCTCTTGTGAAGTATGGATCGACTACCACCTATGCAGTTTCTGGAGCCAGCTCCATTCCCTTTTGCCATATCGGTACTTGAGGGTATGCGCCAGTGTGCTGCTCAGCAACTTTGTCAGACGGCTGCTGAGAGGCCACCTTCTTGGTTCTGCGACGTATCGACATAACCCTGACGCAGGACCATCGTCATTTTATGAAGGCCCGTTTTAGGCCCAGCCATTTTCGATTTTCAGGTTTAGCCCTTTCATACCAATGAATTTGCAGAAAGGGTCAACACATTGGAGTCGTGGGAAAACCAGTCGCTTAAAGGTTTTTGGCAGCTGTGACCAACCTCACAAGCAGCGCTGACGCAGGTCATCGAGTGAAGCAGTGATTCCGGAGATGGTGTGTTCATCGGCGGGGGAGACCTCCCACCACATCAATCACACATCCACAAGCTTCAAAACAATGGCACGCGAGTATTTCACCCTGACCAACAACAACGATGTTCACCGTTCCACTCGGAACAATCCTGAAGGATCTCAGATTTACACGCTCAATGGTGACGACAAGGCCTGGGGTTCCGATGGCCCCGATCTGATCTGGGGTGGTGATGGCAAGGATGCCCTTTACGGCTATGCCGGTATTGATCTACTGCGGGGCTTCCTTGGTAATGACTTCATGATGGGTGGTGACGGAGATGACCGCCTCTATGGCCACCTGGGAGACGACAAACTATGGGGACAGAATGGACATGATTCCCTCGATTGTGGTCCAGGCAATGATCGAGGATATGGAGGCAGTGGCAATGACTATATTGATGGTGGATATGGAAATGATTATCTCTCTGGAATGAACGATCATGACACACTCAAGGGTGGCCATGGTGACGATATCCTTTCCGGCGGCAATGGCAATGATCGCTTAGAAGATGTCGCTGGAACCACAACATTTTGGGGTGGACGTGGTGCTGATGCTTTTGTAGTCAGCAACAATCAGCGCAACAGCACCGTTCGTGACCTTAGAGATGTTGGCGACAAAGTGATCTTCCAGAATATTTCAGATCCCAGCTCACGGTTTGATGGCAGTGATTTTGTGATGATGAGTGATGGCGAAGTGGTTTGCACCGTTGAGAATCTTCTTGACCGCATCCATGCGCGTGAGGCAAGATTCGTTGGCGGAGGGGAAGTGGGATTTGAAATTATTTAGATCCTTCCTTACTTAACGCTCTAAGCGTTACAGAAGCCGGGGCGCCTGAAGTTCATTCGATGAACTGAAAGCCATACAACACTCTTTCAGGGAAAAGCAGGGCAGGTCGTGTGGTTCCTGATCAATCCCCCGGCAGAACAACACCTATCACCAACCTCGCCTGCAATGGCGGGGTTTTGCTGTCCCAGCCTGTTGAAGCGCTAGGGCATGAACCAGGTCATCACAGCCGGCTCATGCGCAGATGAACCTTTCTGAGGCTTACATGCGACCTGCAAGAGGGAAGCAATACCCACCCCTCAGTTGGGTTGAAATTTCCTGCCCCTGTTCCTAAAACCTATCCAAAACAAACTCCAACTCTGATGAGAGCTGTTTTCACCGCAGTCGTCCTTGCTTCGTCAGCCATCGCCACACCGGCCCTTGCCCAAAAAGAAATCCCCAAAGCTCCTGGTCATGACCAGTGCCCAATGGGTTACGTGAACACCCTCGGAACGACTTGCGTCTCCCCCATCTTTTACGAGGTGGCGCCCACCGATGGTGAAGCCTGTAAAGAGGGCTGGATGAACATCGGCGCCGGGTACTGCAAGAAGAAAAAGGGGCCTCTCGGCATCCTCTGAGCGTTAAGGTCAATTCCTGACGACGACATCCAATCAATTGATCCCGAGTCACCTTCACTAAGTTGGTGGCTTCGGGGCCGAAAATTCTTGTGGTGAACACTCATGGCAATCACGACTGAACCATGCCACCGACAACCGCATGGCCCTGTATCTACTTGAAGAGCTGGTGGCCGCATGAGGAACCAACGAGCCTGATCACTTCAAGCGATTGTCTTGAGGAGTACAAGACCATGGAAAAGCTTGGATTGGATGCGTTGCAGCTGGACTGGCTCAACTCTTTCCTGACTGAAGAGGAGTGAGAGGCTGGTTGCTTGGCACTTGGGGGAGAGCCTTTAGAGCTTCTGGGGGATAGGGCAGCAGCGAAGGCCACTCGAATGGGAAATCCACTGGGTTAATGGAGAAGAGGTCACCCAGATCATCAGTTCAAGCGGCGGTTGATCTATTCTACTTATTGAGTCGTTGAACAATCAGGTTTAGATTATTTTGTTTGCTACGAAACCTCCAATCCTCCTAGGTGCGCTGCTCCTTTTAGTATCACCTGTTAGTGCTCTGCCGATAAGGCTTTTGTGCTCCGAAACTGATGGAGTGCACTTCTATGAAGCAGATGCGTTAGAGGAGCATTTTGGTTCAAATAGAGTTGAACGACAAATATGCGACCCTGATGAGCTTTGGGATGACGATTGTGCAGCAATGTCCATTTATGGAGAGAATGATCCGTATACCATTGAGTTCAACTCAATTACAAAAGAAGCCGTTGTAGAGCGTGGCTCAGAAGTCATGTTTTATACTATCCAAGAGACAAAAGATCAAATTAAGTTAATCAGGAAAAGGCGGCCGATTGGTGAAAGCACTTATCAAAGTACTGGTTTTCAAGAATTTCATACTTATAGCATTTCGATTGAGAAGGATTCTTTAGCCTCTGTATATACTGCCATTTTTGATAGAACCGACTGGGGCACAGCCATGGAAGGTGGTATTTTGTATACCACGATCATCAATGGTTCCTGCAAGAATCACCCTTTGTAAAATCAAATCATCACCTAATTGCATTACTCTTGATGATATTTTATCTCAATCTGCAAGTGAAGCGGGATATGCAATGCAATTGATGAATCCGTTTTTGAGAAAGCATTGAACCAATGAAACTTCAAATCCTTTAAGCAACTCAGGGGCATATTAAACAAAATAAATGCGCTTAATTGTGATCCATGAACAAAATTGCCAATCAACATCAGACTTCATCGACAATCCTGTTTGCCTTAAAGACCAAGGTGTTATTCCTTGCCAAACTTCTCTTTTTAAAATTCATCCCTATCAATCCTATATTCCGTCTTCAGCTTGCAAACAGTTACTGACGAAACCAGAAAATCATCTGAAGCTGATTTAAGCATATGAAGGAATGAGCTGAACCTTAGATTCGCCTCTAAATTAGATTCATGAAATACCTACCCCTCCTTGGAGTTTTGCTCCTCTCAGTTGCTCCTGTTTTTGCTGTTAAACCTGAACATGGATATGAGTCAAGACTCAAAAAGCCTTGGTAGCCAAAGCCAGGAACAAGTTTCAGATGTCATATGGATCTTAAAGAAAATGGTTTATTCCTATTTAAAGAAGTTTTAAAAAAGAGTGAAACGAGTTGGGAGTTTTTCCCCGTCCTCAGCCTAAGCGCTTTGAATTCCTTGAAGACAAAGGTGGTGCTTGGGTAGGCAGTGTGGATAACACCCGGCTTGTTCTAACTCAGATCGGCATCTGTCATTACTGATTCCTGAGCAGCAATCTCCCCGCATGCACTACAGGGAAGAAGACCAATCAAGTCCAGCGAAGTGCAGATTTTATAGTCAACCTTCATCTAGTCATTCGATTCAATAGTCATAAAAAGCCCCAGCAGAAGCAGGGGAAGGTGTGGTTTATGAAGAAGGTGATTCAATACTTGGATTCATCCGGCTTCTAAATGCCATCAATGATCAATCGGCCTCCCCAAGTATGTCTAATTATTCCATCAAGTTTAACTCCTCTAAGTATAGCCAATAAATCATCACCCTCCATAATTGCGGTGTCGCTGCCACCGTTTACCCCATTCAGTATCCAATCCGCCTCAATCGGAATGATGTCATCGCCACTGTTGAAGTCATTGATAATGTCGTGCCCTGTGCCTGGAACAAGATGGAATTCATCATTACCGAGTCCACCTGTAATTTGATCTTTACCTGAACCTCCAATCAACGTGTCATTGCCTGAACCGCCAGCAAGGATATCATTTCCTTCGTGGCCAGTAAGGAGGTCATTTCCTTCGCCGCCTTGGAGCACATCAACGCCTTCATTGCCCCACAGAATGTCGTGGCCTGAGTCGCCATGCAGCACATCATTTCCTTCCTCGCCAATCAGTGCATCATGGTCTTCGTTGCCGTGCAGGTGGTCAACGCCTGAGCCTCCGCGCAGCAGATCAATACCTGCGCCACCGTACAGACCGTCATTTCCTTCACCGCCAAATAGTTTGTCGTTACCTCTGCCGCCAAACAGCCTGTCATTACTTCCTTCGCCGAAGATTTTGTCGTCGACATTTCTCCCAACGATCTTTTCACTATCGGATGAGCCCTTGAAAGCCCCGATGTGAGACCATTCAATTTCAATTGTTTTCATGACTAATAACAAGTGTTGTGGGAATCTCTTCCCGAATGCTTTCACCATCTCAGCTGACTTTTTGACGTTCTGGTCATCTTTTAGTCAGCAATTAGAGGGGGTTTGGTGAAATACAGGTGAAGCTCTCAGCACTGCTGGTGTTTTTCGCTAAAAGCATTTCTCTGTATGGGATTTGAGTAACGCGGCACTGCCGAGCAAATGATTCGAATTCGTGACGGGAACGAATGTCTCAGGCTGACGTTGACGGCGTCATGCCGCCTCGCAGCTGAATCACCCTCCTCCAAAAGCTGATCAAAGTGGCATCAGCTGGGGGCGTCAGGGGCACCGGTGTGGCGCAGCTTCCATAGGGGGGCGTCTCCCACCGTTGTCTTGAATGGTTAGGGCGTAATGGGCCATCGGCCATCTGCAGCGCATCAGCATCCTGCTGATCCTGCGGCTCTCCCAGGCCACCAGCCAGCGTTGATGACGACGCAGCTCCGGTTGTGGCTTCGGCGATTCTTCGGGGAACACTTGTGCCCAATCAGCAGCGCCCCAGACCTCCTGGGCAAAAACGTCGTTGCTGGCTCGGTAATGGGCGCGGATCTCGCGATAGAGCTCTGGTGTGAGTCCGCTGAAGCGTTGTTTCGGCCACCCGTAAAGGTTCGCCGTTTCCTTGAGCAGCCGGAAGGCCTGTCTGCGGTGCAGAGGCTCGATCACGGCCTGCCCCTTGGTGGTGAGACGGCGTTGCACCGCCAGTGCTGTCTCGATGGCCAGGCGTCCGGGCTGTTCATTGATCCTGGGCAGATCCATCCAGTCCGTTGCTGGGCCAGCACCGATCACAGACAACAACTGTTCAAAGGGATCAAGAGATCTGGATCCGCCATAAGGGATGAAGTGTGCCGATGTCGTCGCTTTGCGACGGATCCAGCCGAACAGCCTCTGGGGATCGCATTCACCACGTTCCAGGGTGTGCCCCATGATTTGACGGGCGTAGGTGTCAAAACGGCAGTTCAGACCGAATTTCTTGACGTGCTGGGTGTACTGGGAATTGAGATAGCTGGGTTGATCGCGCAGGAAAGCAATCAAGGTCATGCTGCAGCCCTGCCTGTGAAAGGCGTCGATCAACCAGTCGCCGAGGCAGCGGTCTGAATCCGATGGTTGGCGCGTCAGCAGGTGGGAGAGCACCTCACTGGACACAAGCAAGGCGTTGTTGTTGGCGCGAGCCTGATCAAGCTTCGTTTGCCAGGGCTTGAAATCCCTTTTTTTAACAGCTGGTTTGAGCTGATTTTCGCGGTCTTTGTAGAAAGTGATCCGGTGCTGCTGCAACATCTGGCCGTTGGCCTCAAGCCGTTTCTGGATGGCTGTCGAGCCGGTTTTGTGCATGCCAATGTGCAAAAAAACCCGCGTCATCGCTCGCCAACCTCCCGACTGCGCACGTGAGTTTCGCAAGGTCGCTTGCACCACGCCAATGCGCTCTGGTGGCGTGCTGAAACACTGATGGTTCAGCTTCTGCCGAAGGCGCAGCACCGAGAAAAGAGGGCTGATGCAGGGGTATAGCCCGGTTTTCTTACGCCTTGAAGCGAAGATTGATAGCGCACCACTTTGGGGTCGTGGGGGTCATGGATCCGCTGTACTCAGCCTCTCTGCTGCATCACACAAGATCCTCACCACCAACACGAACCATCCACACCACAGAGGAATAGAACTGCTCACCAAACAGGCTGTGATCTTCTGAATGTCGAGGACAAAACAACCTCACACCACACACAATCACACCAGTTAATCGAATGATTAATCTCACTCAACTTCAAGAGCACCAAGCATTCGATGCATTGACTGATGAAGAACTCGAATCCGTGGTTGGTGGCAGTAGGCGCTGTATCCGTGGGTTGCATCCTTGGGCATGGAAAGCATCCATAGAGCGTCACCTTACTAATGACTTAGAGCGCGCATTGCCAGATGGGGGGTTTGCACCTGCACCGGTTCAGAGAAGTTTCTGATGCCATAGAACGTTTAAACGCACCATCCGGTCAGCAATGGCTGGATGGTGCGCCTTGGCATCCTGCTATCGCTTGTACTTTTTGCAAATCAATGAATATGTTTTCTCTCTGTATTTGTCGTCGTCAGCTTTTATCCCAATGCTGATTACGTCGCTGGGGTTATTTCCGTTGGCAAAGTCCATAAACCACTTGTCATTGCGACGGAACTGAGTCTCCTCGCTTGCATTTGGGAAAATTTCAGCAAGCACGCCTTTTGAACAGTTAATTCCAACATCGTAGGGCTTATAAGCTTCCATGTCTTCAAGATTTTTGACCCTTTGCAGAAAGTAAATCCAGTTTTTTTTGTAATTGATTGAGTCTACATCTACTTGCATTTGTAAATTTCTGGAATTGCTGATTTTATCGGTATCGACCCAGGTGGCAGCAGTAGCTGGTACGGCCAGGACGCATGAAGCTGCCAGGGCTCCAATGGAAATGCGCAGTGAATTCCGGATCATTGATCAAATGTTCGGCAAGGCCGAATCGTTTTTAAACCATTCATAGCTGCTTTGATGCACCTCTTGTCGATTCCCGATAAAACTTACACAAACTTACCCGACAGCAATGGCAGGGTTTTTATTGCCTATTTGAACGTGTGACTAAGATCACAGCTGCAGATGATTGCGGTCATCACTTGGGTCGTTGATTGTGGAGATGGTGTGTGCATCGGAGCAGACGCTCCTGATGTCCTTGTCCAAACGCACTAGACGTCATGAATGACGCCCAAAATACTGAAAGCCAAGAGCAGAGCCTTGATGACGGCATGGATACACATAACCATCCATCGATCGCTGCAAAGTTTGTTCTAAAGCAAAGCCTTCGTATAGGAGCAATCGGTTGCTTGGTCGCGACTGCCCTGGGCACTGCCTATGCATGCGATGAACCCCATTTGCATCAAACAACACTCTCAGCGGGTTTTCTTCGCGACTGCGCTGGGCAAACGCCGGCATCAGTGGCCTCCATCAACTCAGATTGCCCGAATGTGCAGCAAGGCTTGATTGGCAGCGGATCAACAGTCACTTTTCTACAGGGAGTAAACCGAACTCTTTCAGGGCAAAAAGGTCTTTGGTATGAGGTACGTGTCGTGCATAATCAATCCACTCAAAAAGCATCTAGCAATGCGCGAGAAGGTGCCATTGGTTGGCTGAGGGCAAACAAGTTCTGATTACAAGCTCTGTTCAAAATCCATCCTCTTCGCTGACTCAAAAACGAGATCAGCAATCAATGGGTTCGGCGCCCGGATTGACAGCCAGTTCTATTGCAAATTTGACTAAAAAATGTTGCTAGGGTCAGTGAATCACTGACAACGCCCAGGCCGTGTTCCTGGCCGGGTTGTTGTGATTGCCGCTAAACATCTTCAGACAAAATCTCACACTCACCACCCCGTCAGCAATGGCAAAGGTTTTTTGTTGAGGGGAACCTGGCTACTAACCCTTCCTGATGGATCAACCAGCCCTCAGCAATCATCACTCCTTAGACAATACATGGATGCTAGCTCGGATGGGTGGTATGTCTCCAGGATCTATTGGTGAGTTAAAATATTTTGCTCAAAGTCATCAGCTTGCTAATGTTTCAATAACAAGAACTCGAATTGCTGGATTGATGGCTTTAAAGCTACTTGAAAATGGTATGCCATTCAAGGTTCGTACAAATCTAAAGGGCTTTAAAAAAATATGTGACGAAACGAGGCCTTATCCAGAATAAAGGGGTCTACCTGGACATGTCCAACGATAATCCTCTAGAAGATATATTTGGTTTAGGCGACCATACACTTTTGACGGCAAAAAATTCTTTAAATGAACCGATAACTTCTCGTTCATTTGTTAATTACTGGATTGCTGCTCCTCAGGCAAGTTCCGATTTCTGGGCCATGGCTGGATGGGACGGTGACGATTTTATTCAAGGCACAGATGCTGCAGAAAATGAGATTCATGGTTTTGGTGGTGACGATTACCTGCATGGATCCGCCAACCATAATGATAATTTAATAGGTGGTGATGGTGACGATAAAATGTATAGCTTTAAGGGTGATGACATGATCTTCGCAGATGCAGGATCTGATATTTTGAGCAGTGGCCTTGGAGACGATACATTGGAAGGAGGTGATGGTAATGACAGTCTTTTCGGCGCTAAAGGTGACGATATTCTTAGAGGAGGACAAGGAGACGACCTTTTGATGGGCGGTCCAGGAATTAATACTTTGGCGGGTGGACAAGGTGCAGACCGTTTCGCTCTGCTGAAAAGTGCTGAAAACCTAATCTTCGATTTCGACCCTTTTGGGGGCGATCAACTTCTGGTTCGGAGCAAGGATATGGCCAAGCTTAAAATTTTACCGCAGGGTTCCAGCTTTATTCTTGATTTCGGCCAAAGTACAACCAATATATTTTACAGGAAACTCCTAACTACTGACGACATTATGGACGCGATCATCTTGCGTAGATAATTACTTTTATGCTCATTAATATCAACCTCCGAGCACAGACAAACTAATCTTTTACGGTAGCTATTTATCACTGTCGTCTGGTTTGATCTTAGTTCCCGTTCGATTCTGGAAGCCTGAAGGGAGCATTGATGTTGTCGCTTTCGATCTCCCGGCAAAACAACTCATACGGATAACAGCCCCGCCAAGTGCGGGGTTTTTTATCGCCCTGGATCGCACGGAAGGATGTGGCTCACCAGATCAGCGTTGACCCAGCGGATCACGCCTGAATCCACATCGGCGATCTGGAACAGGATGTGGATGCTCGGGTCACGAGCAGCTCCGCCGCCTCTCCGTTGGATTACTGGCTTCTGCTGTTGCCATCGTCCCGCTACCGCTGAGAGCACAGGATTCATAACCCTAGGTCGACCATCCGGCTTTTAACCGGCTGGACCTTCACGCTCGTGCGCTTGAGCTCGTGGGTTCGAATCCCACCCAATCCGTTTTTATCAAAGGTGCAGCACCGAAAAAAGCAGCCTGCTGCAGAGCTACCGAGGGAGCGAATCCCTCCCTCGCCCCTAACTGACACCGTCGGTTCGAATCCGACCCTCTCTGCTGCTGGTGCAGCTTGGTGGCGCACCACTTTGGGGTAGTGGATCCGCTGTTCTCAGCCGTTCTGCAGCATCACACCAGATC
>QCSN01000033.1 GCA_003211515.1 Synechococcus sp. AG-670-F04 | reverse complement strand
GCTCATCGATGCCAGCAGGGAGCACCCTGCACCTGGCTGGGTCCTGGGGATGACCAGTCGCAGTCCCGATGGAGCGCGTCGTTTCCTGCAGCGGTTCTGGCAGACCCGCAGTTTTGCCGGCACCGATCTGCTGGCCCGTGATTACCGCGGGGTCGGGGTGATCAGTGGTCAGGGCGCTCTTTTGGGGCGTGATCCCCAGCCGCTCGCCACCGCTCTGATCGATGACGACCTTCTGTTGCTCGCTTCAGGCAGAGGCGTGTTGGAGGCGGCGCTGGATATCTCCCAACTCCCGGATCAGCATCAGGTTGGCGATCAGCAGCTGCAGAGGTTGATCGATCGCTTCGGCGACGGAATCGCAGTGATGACGGCCTCGCCACGGGCGATGAACCATTGGTTGGGTTTGCCGTCGTCTGTTGTGGATCGAAAGGATCTCGAGGGGATGGTCGCCTCCTTCATGCCAGAGGGTGCAGACCTCAACGTTGACGCGGTGCTTCGTTTCCAGGAGCGAATCGATTCAGCGGAGTGGCCGGTGGTCGAGGACCTCACGCTCCATGCCGGCGGTCGTGCATCGGCCCTCGCCTTGCTGCAGAATCCCGCGCGATTGCTTGACCCTGCGGAGCTTCATCCGCTTGCCCAGTGGTTCGGTCCAGCACTGAGGTCAGCTCTCTCCAGTCGTGAGGCGGTCAAGGCGATCCTCAGTGAAGACCACGGCCCCGTGCTCTGGACCGAGCAGGCAGAAGGTTGGTTGCTTGCGAGTCCCCCGGGTCAGCCCGAGGTTGAAGAGGTGAGTGACCAGCTGGCGGCGGAGGGCCTTGTCCGTTCTGAGCTGCCCGATGACGATGACATGCTTCAGGTTTGGACGCGGCTGGAACGGCAGCGTGGTCGGGCGGAGGGCCTGCAGGCACGTCTTGCCCTGGTCAACGTTCTGGATGAGGGGCGGAACTGGTGGGGCGAAACGATCACGGTGCTCAAGCAGCGCTCCGATGGCCGGGGGCTGCAGCCGCGCCTGCGTCAGTGGGAGCGGCTGCAAGCCAGGCACGATCCCAGCCAGGCGATGTTGCTTGCTGCTGAACCAGCCCAGTCTCTGATTGCTGGCTGGCGCCCTTGGAGCCTTCTGCAGGCACTGGGTGGACAGCCTCTGCAGGCTCGGATTCAGGGCCTGGTTCTGGCGGCTGAGCTGGATGAGCAGATGGGCGAGGAATCGCTGCTGCCCGTGCATGCCCGTTTGGAATTCGGTTGAGTGCTGTTGCATGGATCTCTTCTTGCTCCGTCATGGCATCGCTGAACAGCGCATCGACGGTCTTGATCATCCGGAACGTGCCCTCACTTGCGAGGGGATGGCGCGCACGGCCGCCGTTGCCAGGTCGCTGGTGAACCGTGGCGTTCAGATTGATCTGCTCCTCACCAGCCCCTTTCGGAGGGCAGTTGAAACGGCACAAATCGCCATGGACGCGGGCTTGGCATCCGAGCTGCGCGTGGAAGCAGCGCTCGAGCCGGGGGGCTCCGTTGATGTGCTTGTCAGGAACCTCTGCGGTCGTGTCTGCTTGGTGGGTCATGAGCCGGACCTCAGCGCCCTGGCAGCGCGTTTGCTCCGGCTCCCACCGGCCGGGCTCACGCTCAAAAAAGCCGGACTTCTGCAGCTTCGTCGTCAGCCGTTTGGCTGGGAGTTGAGAGCCCTGCTACGACCTGGGTTGCTGCTCGACCCATCCGCTTAGGTTGCATTCAGTGGCATTGGTGTGTTGGCTCAGCAGCCTCAGGGAGACCTGCGTCATGCACGCACCGGCATTGAATTGAGACCGGGCCTGGATGGCGTGCCCGCAACCCAGTCCGCGATCTGCGACATCGACGGTGAGAAAGGACTGCTCACCTATCGGGGTTATCCGATGCAGGATCTGGCTGCTAACAGCAGCTTTCTGGAAACCGCCTTTCTGTTGATTTGGGGTGACCTGCCATCGCGGCAGCAGTTGGGTGCCTTTGAGAAAGAAGTGCAGATGCATAGGCGGGTCAGTTTTCGGGTTCGCGACATGATGAAATGCTTCCCTGCCAGCGGTCATCCCATGGATGCGCTGCAGTCCAGCGCTGCGTCCTTGGGGTTGTTTTATTCGCGGCGGGCCATTGATGATCCGAGTTACATCTACAAGGCCGTCGTCCGACTGATCGCCAAAATTCCCACGATGGTGGCGGCGTTTCAGCTGATCCGGAAGGGACAGGACCCGATCCAACCGAGGGACGACCTGGCCTATTCCGCGAACTTCCTGTACATGCTCACGGAACGTGAGCCCGACCCTCTGGCGGCTCGAATCTTTGACCGTTGCTTGATGCTCCACGCTGAGCACAGCCTTAACGCCAGTACCTTCAGTGCGCGCGTTACTGCCAGCACCCTCACCGACCCATATGCGGTTGTCGCCTCCGCTGTCGGTACCCTGGCGGGCCCTCTCCACGGTGGCGCCAACGAAGACGTTCTCGCCATGCTCGAGGAGGTTGGATCACCGGAGAATGCCGGCGCTTATCTCGATTCGGCGATTGCCGCCAAACGAAAGGTGATGGGGTTTGGGCATCGCGAGTACAAGGTCAAGGATCCGCGGGCGGTCATCCTCCAGGTCCTGGCCGAGGAGATGTTCGACCGCTTCGGTCACGACCATCTGTATGACGTGGCCCGCTCCATCGAACAGGAAGCTGAATCCAGGCTTGGGCCAAAGGGGATCTATCCCAACGTCGATTTCTATTCAGGCCTCGTTTATCGAAAACTCGGGATTCCACGGGATCTGTTCACTCCGGTTTTCGCCATCGCCAGGGTGGCTGGCTGGTTAGCCCACTGGCGCGAGCAGCTCGGTGCCAATCGTATTTTTCGTCCGTCACAGATCTATTCCGGTTCGGAACCACGGTCATGGTCGCCGATCGATGAGCGTGCATCGGCTCCTGCCGCTTAAGTTGCAGGGACTTCAGGCAACGCCATGGTGAGCCCGGGACTGGACTTGGAAGGGAGTTTCAGCCAGGCATTGCAAGCTTTCGGCCTGTCAGCTGAGGCAGCGCGACTGCTCTGGCTTCCATTGCCGATGCTGCTCGTGCTGGTGGCAGCAGTCGTCGGCGTTCTGGTCTCGGTATGGCTGGAAAGGAAGATTTCAGCGGCGGTTCAACAGCGGATCGGTCCCGAATACGCCGGAGCGCTCGGTATCCTCCAGCCCTTGGCTGATGGTCTAAAGCTGCTCGTCAAAGAGGACATCATTCCGGCCAGGGCCGACAGCTTGCTGTTCACGCTTGGCCCAGTCCTGGTTGTCGTTCCGGTGATCGTCTCCTGGCTGATCATCCCCTTTGGTCAGAGTCTGCTGATCAGCAATGTGGGTGTCGGAGTCTTCCTGTGGATCTCCTTCAGCAGCATCCAGCCCATTGGTTTGCTGATGAGCGGTTATGCCTCCAACAACAAATACTCACTTCTAGGTGGTCTGCGAGCCGCGGCCCAGTCGATCAGTTACGAGATTCCACTTGCCCTGGCGGTGCTTGCCGTCGTGATGATGAGCAATTCACTCAGCACCGTCGATATCGTCGATCAGCAGACCGGTGTCGGCATTCTGAGCTGGAACATCTGGCGGCAGCCCGTTGGTTTTCTGATCTTTTGGATCTGCGCACTTGCTGAATGCGAACGCCTTCCGTTCGATCTTCCTGAAGCCGAAGAGGAATTGGTTGCCGGATATCAGACCGAGTACGCGGGCATGAAGTTCGCGCTCTTCTACCTAGCGGGCTACATCAATCTCGTGTTGTCTGCCCTGTTGGTTTCGGTGCTTTACCTCGGGGGCTGGGGTTTTCCGATTCCAGTGGAGTGGCTAGCCGGATGGCTGGGTCAATCCGTGGATGCTCCGATCGTGCAGGTGATCACCGGTTCGGTCGGCATCGTGATGACTGTGCTCAAGGCCTATCTGCTGGTGTTTGTTGCGATCCTGCTGCGCTGGACTACTCCTCGGGTGCGGATCGATCAACTGCTTGATCTCGGCTGGAAGTTTCTGCTTCCCCTCTCCCTTGTCAATCTGCTGGTGACAGCAGCTCTCAAGTTGGCATTCCCAGTCGCATTCGGCGGCTGATCTCTCTTGTCGGCGTCTGGCCCGTCATCATGGGCGCAACGTCCTGAACCTTCTCTTTCAGATCTCCAGCCCATGTTCGGATTTCTCAGACAGGTCGGTGACTACACCCGGGATGCTGTTGATGCAGCACGCAATCTTGCCCAGGGTTTCGCGGTTACGTTCGACCACATGAAGCGCCGCCCTGTGACGGTGCAATACCCCTACGAAAAGCTCATTCCATCCGAGCGATACCGGGGAAGAATTCACTACGAATTTGATAAGTGCATTGCCTGCGAAGTGTGTGTGCGTGTCTGTCCCATCAATCTGCCGGTGGTGGATTGGGTCATGAACAAGGCAACCAAGAAGAAGGAGCTGCGCAATTACTCCATCGATTTCGGTGTTTGTATTTTCTGCGGCAACTGTGTGGAGTACTGCCCGACCAACTGCCTCTCGATGACGGAAGAATATGAATTGGCGTCCTTTGATCGCCACAGCCTTAACTACGACAATGTCGCCCTTGGACGGTTGCCCACAAGCGTGACCACCGATCCTTCTGTTCAGCCGCTCCGAGAGTTGGCTTACCTCCCTGCCGGTGAGGTGTCTCCCCACGGTGTGTCTGCAGATCGGCCCAGGGCCGGGCGTCTGCCTTCTGAGGTTCTGGAAACCTTGACACCCCCCGCTAAATCTTCGGGCAAAGATGGGGCACAATCAGCCCAGACGGCTGAGGAGACCAACGCATGACCATTGTGGGGACTACAGAGCTCGTCTGTTTTTTGGTGCTTGCGGCTGTTGTCGTGGCCGGCTCCCTGGGGGGGGTGCGTCTCAGCAACATCGTCTATTCGGCGTTCCTGCTTGGGGGGGTGTTCATGGCAGTGGCAGGGTTGTATCTGCTGCTCAATGCCAGCTTCGTTGCAGCCGCTCAGGTGCTTGTTTACGTCGGGGCGATCAATGTCCTGATCCTGTTCGCGATCATGCTCGTGAACAAGCGTGAGGACCTGAAGGCGATCGCCAATCTCACCACGCGCCGTGTGGTGTCAGCAGGGGTTTGCCTTGGCTTGCTTGCTCTTCTTGTGCGTGTTGTGGTGACCACACCCTGGAACCTCCCGGGTCCTGCAGCTGTTGGGGAGGAGGCCACGGCACGTATTGGAGAACATCTGTTCACGGATTACCTTCTTCCTTTCGAACTCGCCTCCGTCTTGCTGTTGATGGCCATGATCGGAGCCATCGTGCTGGCCCGCCGAGATGTTCTTGCAACAGATGTTGTCACCGGCGAAGTTGCAGATCAGGGCCTGATTGAGAAATCCAGTACTCCGCTTCTGCTCGAGCGGCCCTCGTCCTAATTCCTAATCCTGCACCTGAAATCGATGGTTGACTTCATTAATGAAATGCCTTCCCTTCAGGCCTACCTGCTGCTCGCGGCACTGCTTTTCTGCATTGGAGTTTGGGGATTGATTAACAGCCGCAATGCTGTGCGGGTGTTAATGAGCATTGAATTGATGCTCAACGCTGTGAATATCAATTTGATGGCCTTCTCCTCGTATGTGGATGGAGACCTCATTCGCGGCCAGGTTTTTGCCGTGTTTGTGATCACTGTTGCAGCCGCAGAAGCTGCTGTTGGTTTGGCCATTTTGCTGTCGCTTTATCGCAACAGAGTTACCGTCGATATGGAACAGTTCAACCTGCTCCGCTGGTAACTCGCCGCGACCGGTTCGATGCGTCTCGAGAGGGTCTGGGTGATCTATCGGGCTGACAGCCCCCCGGCCCAGAGAGAAGCCCGCCAATGCGCCAGGGAACTTGAGCAGATTGGTGTCGAGGTTGTCACGGCGATGTCAGGAGCACGGGTCAACCCATTCCCGGGCTTGCTGGCGATGCACGACGCCATGCCAGATCTCGCTGTTGTGCTCGGTGGAGACGGCACGGTGCTCGGTGCAGCCCGACATCTTGCGGTGCATGACATCCCAATCCTGAGCATCAATGTTGGGGGTCACCTGGGATTTCTGACCCACGACCGTCGTGTGTTGCGTGGTGATCAGATCTGGCAGCGATTGATTGACGACCAGTACGCCCTGGAACGTCGCATGATGCTTCAGGCGATGGTCGATCGGCGCAGCGCCCAGGAGCGTGCATCATGCGCAGCACCGCTGCAGGTGCTGGATGTGGAGGATGACGACGAGCATCACTGGGCCCTTAATGACTTCTACATGAGGGCGTATCGGGACGAGATCTCGCCGACCTGCACGCTCGAACTGGAAATTGACGGTGAAGTGGTTGATCAGATGCGTGGAGATGGTCTGATTCTCTCGACCCCCACAGGCTCTACTGGCTACGCCTTAGCGGCCGGTGGTCCAATCCTCCATCCAGGGATCGATGCGATTGTTGTCGCCCCGATCTGCCCGATGAGTCTTTCCAGCCGCACACTGGTGATTCCACCGCGGGCACGGCTAGTGATCTGGCCTCTAGGAGATGCCGACAACCGGATCAAATTGTGGAAAGACGGTGTTGGATGCACAGTTCTTGAGCCCGGTGAATGTTGTGTGGTGAAGCAGGCGCGTCATCACGCTCTGATGGTGCTGCTGAATCAAAGTCCGTCCTATTACCGAACCCTTGCCCACAAGTTGCACTGGGCAAGCAGCTTGACAGCGTCCCAACCATCGGAGAATTGACGGTGGCTCTTGAGATTGAGCGTCGGTTTCTCGTGGTGGGTGATGGCTGGCGGCTGTTGGTTGGCCCTCCTCAGGCTCTGCGGCAGGGATATGTGGTTTCCAGCGCCGATGGGGTAACTGTGCGTGTTCGTCGCACTGGTGCGGGTCAGGCTTGGTTGACGCTCAAGGCAGCGGCGGATGCCTGTGGCCTGGTTCGTCATGAATTCGAATACCCAATCCCAGAAGAGGATGCCGAAGGGCTGTGGCAACTCGCTCCGGATCGTCTTGAAAAGACGCGTTTCCATCTGGATCTACCAGGCGGGGAGTGGATTGTGGATTGCTTCGAGGGAGACAATGCCCCATTGGTTCTGGCCGAAGTGGAGTTGCCGGCTGTGGATGCAGACCTTTCAATTCCAGCGTGGTGTGGATTGGAGGTGACCGGGGATTCCCGCTGGTCCAATGCGTTGCTTGCAGCCAAGCCAATCCAGAGCTGGACCGCTACGGACCGCTGCCGGTATGGCCTGGCCTGAGCCCAAGGCCTGGAAAGCTCTTTGGATTTCCTTTAGATTTGAGAGGTCCGAATCACCTCCTCGGAACTCATGGTCGGTCTGTACGACAGAGAAGGAGTTCTCCGTTTTGTGGGAACCACCGCTGAAGCCTGCCTCGATTACGCCACTCTGTTTGAAATACAGCTGACATCTGGGTCGCTCCAGAACCTGCCGGAGCCCATGGCCGTCAGGAGCCGGGGTGCTCGCTGTCCGGAAGTGCGCAGCAATTAAAGCCATCACGGCAAATTCTGCCGTTGTCCATCGCCCAGTTCAGCAGCGCAACCCGGTTTTTCGATCCCGTCTTGGTGAAGACGTTGCTCACGTGGTTGTCGACTGTGCGTTTGCTGATCGTCAATCGGTCAGCGATTTCCTGGTTGGTCAGTCCCTCTGCCACCAATTCAATGATTTCGATCTCGCGAGTCGAGAGGGAAATGCTGAGTGGATCGGACGATTCTGCGGATGTCATGGTCCACTCGCCCTCTATCCACATGTTAAGCCCCTGCCGAGAAGTTGATCCTCCATAGTGGTTTGCTGAAGCAGAAAAAGTGTGGGGTCAGCGCTGAAGTGCGCTCTTGAAGCTGGTGGCATCGCTGTAACAGCGGAAGTGATGCCACCTCGTGGCGGTGATCCCAGCCACTCGCTCGCCATGGCTGCCTGTCTCAAAGGCCGGGTTCATGCCATCAACGTGACTGACGGAAGCCGTGCGGTGATGCGTATGAGCAGCCTGGCGTTGTGCAGGCTCCTGCTGGATGCCGGGCTGGAACCTGTGTTCCAGATGGCCTGTCGAGATCGCAACAGGATCGCCCTGCAGGCTGATCTGCTCGGTGCCCACGCCCTGGGAATCCGCAATCTCTTGTGTCTGACCGGTGATCCTGTTCGGGCTGGGGATCAGCAGGAGGCTCGGCCGGTAAATGAATTTGAATCCATCAAGCTCTTGAACCAGGTGTCTGCGTTCAACCGTGGACAAGATCCTGTCGCGGGTGCGTTACCAGACGGTGCCACGGAGCTTTTTCCAGGGTGTGCCGCCGATCCTCAATGCCCGAGTTGGACTGGTCTGCAACGTCGCCTGACGCGTAAACAAGAGGCCGGTGCCCGTTTCATTCAGACCCAGATGGTGATGGATCCCGATGCCCTTGAGCGATTTCAACGAGAGTTGGCCGGCCCAATGCAGATGCCGGTGCTCGCCGGGGTGTTTTTGTTGAAATCAGCGAAGAACGCGATGTTCATCAACCGCGTCGTTCCGGGTGCATCGATTCCCGATCATCTTGTACGGCGACTGGCGGAATCTCGGGATCCTGCTGCAGAGGGGATCGCGATTGCGGCTGAGCAGGTGAAGCGCTATCTCGGCCTTGTTCAGGGGGTTCACCTGATGGCAGTGAAGGCTGAAGACAGAATCCCCAGAATTCTTGATCTGGCTTCCCTCAGCTTGCAGCCGGCGTGAGATCGGTTCCCAGCAGTTCTGCCATTGCTTTTTGCTGAGGGGATGGTTCCACCAGGTCCTGGCGACGGGCATCGGTGATTAACCAGTCGAGGGCTGCTTCCTGAAGGTCGAAATGACCTCCATCCCTGCCAACGCAGTAGCGACCGAAGACGAGTTTTTCGACCAGCTGAACGCCTGCGCCAATCCTTGAGTAGTCGAAGATGATCGAGTTATCGATCGTGGCCCCTTCGCAGATGTGACAGCTCGGACCAATCATGGAGGGGCCAATGATTGTTGCTCCGTCTTCGATTTTGGTCATTCCGCCTACATAGACCGGTCCTTTCACGTCGATCTTTTCCCAGTCCGCGGCAACGTTGAGGCCGGTGTAAACACCGGGGCGGACTTCCTTCCCGGGGATGCCAACCTGCCGGACGTCGCCGAGAAGAACGCTGCGGATCGCCTGCCAGTAATCAGGCACCTTGCCGATATCCACCCATTCGAAATCCATTGGTATGGCATAGAAGGGGGCACCCAGACTCGCCAATTTCGGGAACAGATCCGAGCCGATATCGAAGGACACACCGGACGGAATGTGGTCGAAAATTTCCGGTTCGAAGATATAGATCCCGGTGTTGATCGTGTCGCTGAGGGCTTCCTCGATCGATGGTTTTTCCTGGAAAGCAGAGATGCGGTCTTCGGCGTCGGTGACAACAACGCCATAGCTGCTGACCTGATCCTTCGGGACTCGCTTCGTCACCAGGCTCGCAAGAGCTCCTTTTTCACGATGGAGGCGCACGGCCTCGGTGAGATCGAGATCAATCAGCGCGTCGCCGCAGAGCACCACAAAGGTGTCATCGAAGAAGTGCTGAAAATCCTGAATTTTCTTTAGACCACCGGCAGACCCAAGGGCATTGCCGATCAATTCACCATCTTCAATCCGACCCTCAAAGCTGTATGCAATTTCAACCCCAAAACGCTGACCGTCTCGGAAATAATTTTCAATCTCTTCGGCGAGGTGAGACACATTGACCATCACCTCTGCAAATCCATGCTCCTTGAGCAACTCAAGGAGAAATTCCATCACAGGCTTCTGCAGGATGGGAATCATGGGTTTGGGGATCACATGGGTGATCGGTTGAACCCTCGTTCCCTTGCCGGCCGCCAGAATCATCGCCTTCATCGGCGTGGGGGCATTGAAGGATGGTGAACATTAAACCGTGCCTCAAGCCGCCAAGGTGCTTCGGGTCGGCCCGGAAGCTGGCACCTCGAGATTCTTGATTGGCAGCTGGGTGACCGATCCAGCCGGGGACAACCGTCTCAACTGAAGGGGAGAATGCAGCCAACCTTCCTGATGCAATTCCACCCGCCCCTGGGAGGAGAGGAACAGCAGCGCCCAAAACACTCCAACGCGATCTGTGTCGAGATCAGATGCGGCGGCCCCGCGCCATTGGATCACCAGGTGTTCGAAATCGATCCACTCAAGGGCAGCGTCCCAGCCATTGAGAAACACACCCATCGCTGCGGTGGTTTCGGGCAGCTTTTCCCGATGGGCCAGACCAGCAACCTGCGCGATCGCCTCACGGTTGCTGTATCGCTTCTGGCGCTGCCGGCGCCGTTGCTGGAGTTCATCTGATTCGAGCTGTTCGGCAATTGATTCCAGCTGCTCGATCAGTTCGCCAAGGGTGACGGGACGCCGTAGGGGCGGCGGCGCCACAGGCCGACGTTGGAGATGGCGTTCGGGGCGTCGGGGGAGATCAAACACCGGATCCAGCCAGCCCTGGTCTTCAATCTCGGGTTCGAAGCCATCTTCCAGCTCCTCAACTGCCGGAAGCATGCTGGTTTCAAGCATTTCTGCTTTGAGGCCTACCAGCACGGAGGCGGCCAGAAAGGCTTCGCTGCTGTCGGCCAGATCCTGCTCGTAGCTTCCACCGCGCCGTTCGAGAACCGCCGCGACCTGCTTCGGAACAGCGATCCTTTGGCTCAACTGATCAAGGAAGCCATCGATCACTGCGATCACATCTACATCCCAGGGATCAAGTTCTCCCCGTTCAGCTGCATCCTGAAGCAGGCGGATGGCCAGCCTGGCGCCGACATCGGCTTTTGCGCTGACTCCAACCTGCTGCAACGGGATGCCATCACTGGCTGAAACCTATCGATGCAGGCCGGTGGATGCCAGTGTTGATGGGCTTGATGTTCAGCTGGAGCTGCTTTCGTCGCTGCTCTCGGTGCTGCTTGCTGTTGTTGAGGGAAGCAGCCCCAGCTGGGTCTCCACTGTGGAGCGATAGCGACTGAGATCGGTTTCTAGCTCCTGAATCCTCACCTGTTGTGCTTCGAATTCACTGGCTTTGCCCAACTGGTCGACGTTGTTGAGCATTCCGGTCCAGGCTGCGAAAAACCAGGCGGATACTGCTCCGATTCCAGCGATCAGCAGAAGCAGGCTGGCGAGGGGGAGGGTGTACTGCAGGCCGGGCAGTATGTGGATGGTTGTCGGGGCGGTGTTCTCCAGCGTGAAGAACACCATCAACAGACCGAAGGCGAAGATCAGGCCGAAATTGATCTGGCGCATGACGGATGCCGATTGCGTCTAGGAACTTAAAGACATCTTTTGGCATCGTCCCTGCGGGGGGGAACAACCTCGCACTTGTTTACGCGATCGGAATCGAGGGGGCGTTCAACAACGCAGGCACAGAGGGCTGATTGCGAATGATCGGTGCTGTCGGCTGCGTGATGCGCTCCATTGCATCCACGTTCCGAGTGACGAGCGCTTCGATCGAGGTTCGGTAGCTGTCCGTCATCAGCCTTGGGTACAGACCAATGCCGATGATCGGCACCAGCAGGCAACCGATGATGTAAACCTCACGCGGCTCTGCATCCACCAGGTTGGTGTGGGAGACCAGTTCTGCTTTCTCCTTTCCGAAGAAGATCTCTCGAAGCATCGAGAGCAGATAAATCGGTGTGAGGATCACGCCCACGGCCGCCAGGCCGCAGATCACCACGCGGAACGGCAGTGTGTAGGCCTCATCGGTTGCGAAACCTGCGAAGACCATTAATTCGCTCACGAACCCGCTCATGCCAGGCAAAGCCAAGGAGGCGAGGGCACACACGGTCCAGAGGGCGAACATGACACGCATCTTCTGGCCAACGCCACCCATCTCGTCGAGCAGAAGGGTGTGCGTGCGGTCGTAGGTGGCGCCCACGAGAAAGAAGAGACTGGCACCGATCAGACCGTGGCTGATCATCTGGAGCATCGCTCCACTGGTTCCGAGAGCGCTGAAACTGCCCACACCAATGAGCACGAAGCCCATGTGGCTGATAGAGCTGTAGGCAATCTTGCGTTTGAGGTTGCGCTGGGCAAAGGACGTCAGTGCGGCATAAATGATGTTCACCACCCCAAGCACGATCAGCAGTGGTGCGAACTGGGCATGGGCCGCCGGCAACAGTTCGCAGTTGAAACGCAGGAGGGCGTAACCACCCATCTTCAAAAGGATCCCCGCCAACAGCATGTGGACCGGAGCTGTGGCTTCTCCATGGGCATCGGGAAGCCAAGTGTGAAGCGGCACGATCGGGAGCTTCACTCCGAAGGCAATGAGAAGTCCGGCGTAGCAGAGCAACTGGAACCCTGCACCGAAGTCTTTCGCTGCAAGTGCGGTGTATTCAAAGCTGGGTGTGCCACCCCCGAAGAAACCCATCGCCAGGGCAACCAACAGGATGAACAGCGAACTTCCCGCGGTGTAGAGGATGAATTTCGTGGCCGCATACTGTCTTTTTTTTCCTCCCCAGATCGCTAGCAGCAGGTAAACGGGAATCAACTCCAGCTCCCAGGCGAGGAAGAAGAGCAACATGTCCTGCACTGCGAAAACTGCGATCTGGCCGCCGTCCATGGCGAGCAGCAGGAAATAAAACAGACGTGGCTTGAAGCTCACCGGCCATGCCGCAAGACAGGCCAGGGACGTGATGAAGCTGGTTAGCAGAATCAGCGGCATCGAGAGCCCGTCGGCGCCCACGGCCCAGGTGAGGCCGAGATCGGGTAACCAGCTCACCCGTTCTGAAAGCTGCAGTCCGCTCACGCTTGGGTCGTAGCCGGTGAGGTAGGCAGCGACTGTGATCAGAAACGTGATCAGGGTGACAATCAGGGCATACCAGCGTATTTGCTTGCCATCACCTGAATCGGGGATGAAGGGCACCAAAAGAGCCCCAACGATCGGTAACAGGATCGAAATACTCAGCCAGGGAACAGTGGCACTCACAGGTTCCGTCAGACCGGCGACGGCAAACTCAATCACTGTCTTGCCTGTTTTTCACGTGCCAGAACTGTAGAAATGCCAGCCGTTGTGTCATCTGCTCGATAGGCGATGACACACACAGCGAGCAGGTTGTCAGGTGATCGGGCCACCGAGAACACCGAAGAGAACAACCAGACCGATCACTCCGGCAAAGACGATCAAGGCATAGAACTGTGCACGCCCTGTTTCGAGATATTTGAGGCCCTCACCGCTGCCGAGTGTGAGCAGACCCGTGAGGTTCACCACGCCGTCTACAACCTTGGCGTCGACCTCGAGCACTTCCCTTGCCAGCTTCCGACTGCCTCTTACAAACAGTTTTTCGTTCACAGCATCGAGATACCACTTGTTCGCAAGGAACGCATTGATGCTTGGGATGCGGCCGGCCACCAGCTGGCCTAAATCGATGCGGTGCAGGGCGTAGGCCAGCACCGCAATGGTGATGCCGGTGACTGAGATGGCGACGGAGGCGCCAGCTAGTGGGAGGAACTCTCCCCAGCTGAAGTGCTCGGCCATTTCAGCGGCTTCTTTAGGGTTGAGCAGTCCGGCGAAGCGGCTGTTCCAGGGTGTGCCAAGCAGGCCGATCAGCACAGAGGGAACCGCCAGAATTGCAAGGGGGGCGGCCATCGGCCAGGCGGATTCGTGGACGCTGCCGCCATGGGAGTGGTGTTCAGCAGGATCCTTGCCTGCAGCAGCAAGAAGCTGGCCCTGCATCGCCTCGTCATTGCCACGAAACTCCCCTTCAAATGTGAGGAAGTAAAGGCGGAACATGTAGAAGGCAGTCATGCCAGCTGTGAGAAAGCCCACCAGCCACAGCAGGGGATAGCTGTTGAAGGCCTGCCCGAGAATTTCGTCCTTGCTCCAGAAACCAGCGAGTGGGGGGATGCCGCTGATGGCCACACATCCGATCAGAAATGTGATCGAGGTGACAGGCATTTTCTTTCTTAGTCCACCCATCAGGCGCATGTCCTGGGCCAGTACGGGTTCATGACCCACCACCTCTTCCATGGCATGAATCACTGAGCCTGAGCCCAGGAAGAGCATTGCTTTGAAAAAGGCATGGGTCACCAAGTGAAAAATGCCCGCCACCGGGGCACCACAACCCATGGCCAGCATCATGTAACCGAGCTGGGACACAGTGCTGTAAGCCAGTCCTTTTTTGAGATCCATCTGGGTGAGGGCGATGGAGGCTCCCAGGAAGCAAGTAATCGTTCCCAGAACGGCGATAACCGTCTGAACAACAGGGAACTGGGTGTAAAGAGGGTCGAGCCGGGCGACGAGGAAGACACCGGCGGCCACCATCGTGGCGGCGTGGATCAAAGCTGAGATCGGAGTGGGACCCTCCATTGCATCCGGCAGCCAGACATGAAGCGGGAACTGCGCAGACTTGGCCATCGGCCCCATGAACACCAGCAGGCAGAGCAGAAGCGCAGCCCAGGGTGCAACGCTGCCGTTGCTCAGGCCCTGCTGAAGTCCGTCGGCGATCCCCTGGAAGTCAAAGCTGCCAGTGGCCCAGAACAAGCCAAGGATGCCGAGCAGAAGACCAAAGTCGCCAACCCTGTTCACCACAAAAGCTTTCTGGGCCGCGTGCGCTGCGCCATCCCGGTCGTACCAGAAGCCCACGAGAAGGTAGGAGCACATGCCCACCAATTCCCAGAAGACGTAGATCTCGAGCAGATTCGGACTGATGATCAGTCCCAACATCGAACTGCTGAACAGAGCCAGGTAGGTAAAGAAGCGGACGTAGCCCTTGTCATGGGCCATATATCCATGGGAGTACACCATCACCAACAGGGCGATGGTGGTCACCAACGCCAGCATTACGGCGCCGAGTGGATCAACCACGTATCCCATCGGCAGGGTGAAACTGCCCGCACTTGCCCAGATGAAGAGGTGTTCAACGGGAGCGGCTCCCGCCAGTTGGCTGGCCAGGATCGCATAGCTCAGCACCGCGGCGGCACCGACACAGCTGATCAGGAGAAGGGCAACCGGCTTACGCAGACGGTTCACCGTCCTGTTGAAACTGATCAGTCCAAGGCCTGTGATCACCGCACCCAGGAGTGGGAGAACGGGGATCAGCCAGGCGAGTTCTGCGGCCGAGGGCATCCGCTGTTTCCAGGTTGAGGTGAGTGTAGGCAGCTCAGCCCAGAAGCCTTTCCAGTGCGGAATTGCGCACCATTTCACCGGCGCTTGGGATGAAGTGATGGGCCCACCAGAAGACCCCGACGGCGATGGCGATTCCGAGTTGGGCCGGTCGAAGAAATTCCTTCCAATCGAGCTGTTGGCGGCCGTCCAGCACTGCTGCGAAGGGAATCACCGATGTGGTGGCCTTCAGGTCGTCAAAGGCAGCTCCGAACCGGCTCTTAAGACGTCGATCCCCATGCCAGACGGCGAAGAGGTGATGCCCGATCAGCCCGATGCAGGTGACAACCATGAAGCTGCTGCCAATCCAGAGGGCATGGGTGATGCACCAAAGGATTTGTCCCACCGCCTGAGGATGGCGGGAGATGCGGATGATGCCCGTGGCATAGAGACGCACCTGTGGTTTCAGGACCGCAGGGATCTCCAGAAGGTTGTAGGTGGCGGGATAAAGGAACAGAAAGCTAACGGTGGTTCCGATCCACACCAGGGGAACCATCCCGGGCGCACCCTGAAGGTTCCAGAGCCGGATCCCGTCATAGCGGTGGGCTAGGAACCAGCCGATCACCACAACCGCGGAGGGAATGCTGGCTGTCGCAAACACCAGCCTCCAGGCCCTTGCTCCGATCACCAGTTCGGCGCGGCTGCGCAGGGCAGCACCACCGCTGTGAATGAGCGCGAACAGTATCAGCAGGATCAGCATCACAACGCTGCTGTGTTGACCGTTCATCACCCCCCAGGCTTCTTGGTGCGCTGATTCTGTTCCGCGGACGGTTCGCTTCTAAGGTTTGGGCCTTACACAGGGCTGGCGGCCCCGCATGGCTGATCTTCCTTTCACGCTTGATCAGCTGCGCATTTTGCGAGCGATCGTCAGTGAGGGGAGCTTCAAGAAAGCCGCAGACAGTCTTTACGTCACCCAGCCTGCAGTCAGTCTCCAGATTCAGAACCTCGAGAAGCAGCTGGAGGTTTCGCTGTTTGATCGGGGTGGGCGAAAGGCTCAGCTCACGGAGGCTGGCCATCTGCTGCTCAGTTATTGCGATCGGATCCTTAGCCAGTGTCACGAGGCGTGCCGTGCCTTGGAAGATCTCCACAACCTCAAGGGGGGGTCGTTGATCGTTGGTGCTAGTCAGACCACAGGCACCTATCTGATGCCGCGGATGATCGGGTTGTTCCGGCAGAAATATCCGGATGTTGCCGTTCAACTGCAGGTTCACAGCACCCGTCGCACCGGCTGGAGTGTGGCCAATGGGCAGATCGATCTGGCGATCATCGGTGGAGAGCTGCCACCGGAACTCAACGAGTTGCTTCAGGTGCTGCCCTACGCCAGTGACGAACTGGCTTTGGTGCTTCCCGTGAAGCATCCACTGTCCAGACTGGTGGAGCTCACCAAGGAAGATCTCTACAGGCTTGGTTTTGTATGCCTGGATGCCCAGTCCACCACGCGCAAGATGGTGGATCAATTGCTTGCCCGTTCAGGTTTGGATGTGCAGAGACTTCGCATCGAAATGGAACTAAATTCCCTTGAAGCGATCAAGAATGCTGTTCAGGCGGGCCTTGGTGCCGCGTTCGTTCCGGTGGTGTCCATCGAGCGCGAGTTGGCGGCTGGAACGATTCACCGCCCAGTGGTGGCGGATCTGCAGGTGAGAAGGCAGTTGAAGCTGATCACCCACCCGGCGCGTTACTGCTCCAGAGCTTCAGCCGCTTTTCGGCAAGATATTTTGCCCGTCTTCGCGAGTGCAGATAGTCCGTTGCGTCAGCTGGGAGCCAATCCGGTGCTCACGGTTCAGAACTGATCGGCTTCGGGAGTGATGCCAACCGTGTCGTCCGCGACGCCTCGCATCAGGAATTTGTTTTGGGTGATGTCGGTCTGGTAGACGCACCTCACCACGGGTTTGTCTCGAACGGACCCGATGTAGGCAAACGTGTTCATCCGTTGCTTGCACTCCCGTTCCTGTTCAGCGGTGATGGCGCCCTCTTTGCGCAGCACCGACCAGTTCTCCCGACGAATCACGCAACCTGGCTGCAGGGTCGGCTGGGTGACGAAACTGCTGGAAGGGTTGAGTGTCGTATACATCTCAATATCCATCACGAAGGCGCTGGCTCCCCACTGACGGCAAAACTCAGGATCGGGAACGGCCATGTCGAGCTGCTGGCTGCTCGCGATATTGCCTTGATCGCCCTGGGTGGTGCTGGTGACGGCGCTGCCGATTCCGATACCGACAACAAGCACACCGGCAAGCACAGCGACGGTAAGGGTGCTGAATTGAAAAGGACCTTGACCTCCACCGCCTGGCGGGGGGCCTGGAGACCGCCCATTTCCATTTCCACCGCGTTTGTACCGCCCCGGGTCGTATCGCCCTGGATCTCGATCTTGATAGCGGTCAAAACGCTCAGACCGTTCCGCGCGGCCTGAACGGCCGCTGCGGTTGCGATCCCCTCGCCTGTCCCGGTCGAAACGGGAACCGCTCACAGCAGCTCGGGTGTCCGCGGCAGACCCATGGAGTAATTCGTCACACGTCCGTCCGGGTTGTAGCTCAATTCTCCGGCTTGAAGCATCCGACGAATGGTCCCTTCCAGCTCTGTGCCGATGCGGCGGAGGTTGTAGTCGCTGAGCTCGCCTCCCGCATTGGCAACCACCAGGTCTCGGAAGCGCTGTTGCACGTTTGTCACAGCAGCCTCCGACCAGAGGAATTCGTTGTCTGGGTCGAGGTCAAGTGTCAATTGATCCGGGTCCGGCACCAGGTCATCGTTTTCAACCCTCGCCGTGAACAGACGCACGTGTCGGGTGGTGCACTTCAGCAGGGTGTCGGCCATCGAACGCCGGTAGATGAGACGATTTTAAGAAGCAACTGGGTAACTGATCCTTTTAAGGTTGGCTTCACTTTTCAACCATCCGCATGCGCGTCGCTATCGCCGGAGCCGGTCTTGCGGGTCTGTCCTGTGCCAAATACCTCGCGGATGCAGGCCACACACCGATCGTGGTGGAAGCCCGTGACGTGCTTGGAGGCAAGGTGGCGGCCTGGAAGGACGAGGACGGCGACTGGTATGAAACCGGTCTGCACATCTTTTTCGGGGCCTACCCGAACATGCTGCAGTTGTTTAAAGAGCTGAACATCGAGGACCGGCTGCAGTGGAAGAGCCACTCGATGATCTTTAACCAGCCCGAAGAACCGGGGACTTATAGCCGTTTCGACTTTCCTGATCTGCCAGCGCCCGTCAATGGGGTGGCAGCGATCCTCGGGAACAACGACATGCTCACGTGGCCCGAAAAGATCAGTTTTGGTCTGGGTCTGGTTCCGGCGATGCTGCGCGGCCAGGGCTACGTGGAGGAGTGCGATCAGTATTCCTGGACGGAGTGGCTCCGGATTCACAACATCCCAGAGCGGGTCAACGATGAGGTGTTCATCGCCATGAGCAAGGCTTTGAACTTCATTGATCCCGATGAAATCTCCGCGACGGTTGTACTCACGGCCCTGAATCGATTCCTTCAAGAGAAGAACGGATCCCAGATGGCCTTCCTCGATGGAGCTCCGCCGGAAAGACTTTGCCTGCCGATGGTCGAACACATCGAGGCCCTCGGTGGAGAGGTGCATCTCGACGCCCCGTTACGTGAGATCAGACTGAATGCCGATGGCTCGGTCGCTGCATTTCACATTGGCGGGGTGAAGGGCAAGGAGAGCTTTGACCTCAAAGCCGATGCCTATGTCAGTGCACTGCCTGTCGATCCCTTCAAGTTGCTGCTGCCCGAACCCTGGAAACAGATGGAGGTGTTCAGCAAGCTCGATGGCCTTCGCGGTGTGCCCGTAATCAATTTGCATCTCTGGTTTGACCGCAAGCTGACTGACATCGACCATCTGTTGTTTAGTCGCTCTCCATTGCTCAGCGTTTATGCCGACATGAGCATCACCTGCAAGGAATACGAAGACCCGGACAAGTCGATGCTCGAGCTTGTCTTTGCCCCTGCCAAGGATTGGATCGGCCGTCCGGACGAGGAGATCATCGCGGCGACCATGGGTGAGC
>QCSN01000032.1 GCA_003211515.1 Synechococcus sp. AG-670-F04 | reverse complement strand
CCAGAACGTCTTCACAGCTTCTCGCGTGTTCCCGCTGCACTGCATGGTGGATTTCTGCTTCACAGATCGGGATCACCGAACTGAGGGGCTCGCGCATCGCTGGTTTGGCTGCTTCGATTAGCGGCGCCGCCAGCAGGCCGTGATCGGCTTGTAGGTGAGCGATCTGCTCGTCTTGCTGTCGGGTGTCAGGAAGCAGGGTCTGCAGCTGAACCCGCTGCATCTCCAGAGCGCTGCGGGTGGCATCAATGCTGCCGGCTGCACCCAGGAGAGGAAGCTGTTGGGGCTGTGGGAAGGTCCGGCTGCTTTGTCTCTCCACCGCCTGCAACGTGTCCAGTGCCATGGGGCGGCAGGTGGTCCATTTCCCGCCCATCAGGCTGATGAGACCGCACGGCAGGGTCTCTACGTCGTGTTCCCTCACAACACGACTGCTGTCCAATTCATCTCCTGCAGGTCGGAGAAGCGGTCGTCCGCCGGCCCAGCGACTGGTCACGCTGACGGGACTTGTTGATGGAAACCATCGGCTCACATAGTCGAGCAGATAGGTTTCTTCATCCGCGGAAGGAAGGGTCGCTGCTGCCTGTTCACAGGGCTGGTCGGTGGTTCCTACAAGGGTGTGGCCGAAGAATGGGAGCATGAACAACACCCGTCCGTCATCGGTTGCAGGGACGAGCAGGCCGAGATCAGCGGGGCAAAGCTGCTCCCTCAGAACGAGATGGGTTCCGCGGCTGGTGAGCATCCTGGGTTCCGCGTCAGGATCTGCCATCTGTCGGATCGCATCGGCACCGATTCCAGTGGCATTGACGATGGTGGAGGCGCTCCAACGTTCACGGGTTCCGGTGTTGTCCTCACTCACGGCCGCTTGGATCCTGCCGCCGGCGTCCTTCTCGAGTTCCATCACCCGGCAACCACAGCGCAGAACAGCACCAGCCGATTCAGCGGTGAGGGCAAGCAGCAGATTTAAGCGAGCATCGTTGAACTGCCCATCGCTGTACGCTACGGCGCCCTGGCAGGGCTTGAGCAGGGGCAAAGCTTGTTGAAGTTGTTGCTTGTTGAGTTGTCGGCTTGAGCCAATGCCCTGACGTCCAGATAAGGCGTCGTACATCCCAAGGCCGATTCGGTAGTAAGCCTGTGCAAATCGGTGATTCGTCGGCAGGGCAAGCTCCAATCGATGGGCCAGGAATGGGGCTTGCCGAAGCCAGTGTCCCCGTTCCAGTAAGGCCTCCCGCACCAGATTGAGCTGCGCGAGATCAAGGGTTTTGAAAGCCAGCTCGAGGTATCGAACGCCGCCATGCAGCAGTTTGGTGCTGCGGGAGCTCGTGCCGCTCGCGATATCCGATGCTTCCAGCACCGCTACGGAGAGGCCTCGACGCACGGCTTCGTAGGCGAGAGAGGCGCCGCTCGCTCCTGCACCAATGACCAGAAGATCGAATCTGCGTTCAGCCATGCCAGCCAAGGCTCCGGGTCACGGCGTCATTCCACCGAGTGCGCCATGCTTCACGCCGGGATGTGTCCATCTGCGGTTCAAAAAGGGTGGCCCCATCGCTTCGGTGACGGACGAGCTCGTCAACCTTGTCGATCACACCAGCCTGGACGCCGGCGAACAGCGCTACGCCCCGTGCCGTGCTTTCGAGGTTGGCGGCCCGTCGCACGGTGAGCCCGGTGCAGTCCGCCTGGGCTTGAAGAAGCGGGTCTGAGGCCGCTGCACCACCATCGACGGCAAGCTCACCAAGGGGGGCATCCACGGCGGCTTCGGCCAGATCCACCAGAGTCGCCACGGACAAGGCGATTCCCTCAAGCGCGGCTCGGGCGATGTGGCCACGCCTGCTGTCGCGGGTGAGGCCGATCATCATTCCCCTCGCCAAAGGGTCCCAGTGAGGGGTCCCCCAGCCTGTGAATGCAGGCACAAGCATCACCCCACCGGAATCCTGAACATCCAAGGCCAGTCGATTGATATCGGAGGCCGTTTCGATGATTTGAAGGCCGTCACGCAGCCACTGCACCACGGTGCCGGCATTGAACAAGCTTCCTTCCAGGCAATAGGTGGCGACGCCGTTGGCATCGGTCCATCCAAGGGTGCTGAGCAGTCCGGCATCGGAACGGCGGATCGTGTCCCCTGTGTTGATCACCAGGAAAGCCCCAGTTCCGTACGTGCACTTCGCTTCGCCTGGATGGAGGCAGAGCTGACCGAGGGTGGCGGCCTGTTGATCTCCCAGAAGGGCATGGATCGGTCGTCCTGCGAAGGGCAAGCCCTCTGCAATGTGTCCGAAGTCACCGCGGCAGGGGAGCAGTTCCGGTAAGGCGCTCATCGGAAGACCGGTTTGATCACAGAACAGATCCACCCAGCAGCGCTCCTCCAGGTCCATCAGCAAGGTTCGGCTGGCATTGCTCATGTCGGTGGCATGGCGGCTGCCTCCAGTGAGGTTCCAGAGCAGCCAGGAGTCCACGGTCCCAAAACAGAGGTCGCCAGCAGCAGCAGCGCTCCTGGCGTCCTCTTGATGCATCAGCATCCATTCGATCTTGCTTGCACTGAAGTACGGATCCAGGAGCAGCCCCGTGCGTCGGCACCAGGACGCCTCCAACCCTTCCTCTTTCCAACGTCGACAGGTCGACGCGGTGCGGCTGTCTTGCCAGACCAGTGCAGGTCCGCAGGGACGGCCGGTACTGCGGCGCCAAAGCACGGTCGTCTCCCGTTGGTTGGTGATGCCGCAGCTGAGAACAGCTGCGCGCTGTTCGTCACTCAACGCTCCATGCAGCTCGTGCATGGCCTGCAGCTGGCTGCTCCAGATGGCGTTCGGATCCTGCTCCACCCAGCCGTCAGCTGGGTACTGAATCGGTAGGGGAGTGCTGGCTGTGGCGATCAGATCGCCACAGGTGTTGAACACGGCAGCCCTGGAGCTGCTGGTGCCTTGGTCGAGCGCCAGCAGAAGAGTCTGGTCTGCCATGGCCGTTCCTTTTCTTCTTCTTCCCTGCTAGCGAGAGGTCTGTGCACTGCAAAGTGATGGAAGCGGTCACGCCCTTCACCGAACCCCCTGCCTGGGTCTCGGATGCGGTCATTTATCAGATTTTTCCTGACCGTTTCAAGCGCAGTGGACGGGTTGATGCTCAGAGACATCTCACCCTCAAGCCATGGGGGACCGATCCGCGCGATGAGGGATTTCAGGGTGGAGATCTGTATGGGGTCATCGATGCTCTCGATCAGCTCCAGGCGATGGGATTCACGTGCCTGTACCTCACACCGATCTTCAGTTCAGCGTCCAACCATCGCTATCACGCCTACGACTACATGAAGGTCGACCCCCTGCTGGGGGGGGGATACGGCCTTCGATCTCTTGGTTGAGGCAGTGCATCAGCGAGGGATGAAGCTCGTTCTCGACGGCGTCTTCAATCACTGCGGGCGAGGTTTCTGGGCGTTTCATCACCTCGCCGAAAACGGTGAGGCTTCTCCCTATCGGGACTGGTTTCATGTGAATCGCTGGCCCGTGAACCCCTATCCCAGTGATGGAAAGGACTGTGGCTACGACTGCTGGTGGGCCGTGCCCGACCTGCCGAAGTTCAACCACGCCAATGAGGGCGTCCGTTCCCATCTGCTTCAGGTGGGACGTCACTGGTTGGAGCGCGGCATTGATGGCTGGCGGCTCGATGTTCCTGCTGAGGTCCCTGCGGATTTCTGGGTGGACTTCCGCCAGGTTGTTCGGGAGGTCAATCCTGACGCTTGGATTGTTGGCGAGGTCTGGGGAGATGCCAGACCCTGGCTATCTGGAGAGCACTTCGATGGTGTGATGAACTACCGGCTGGGCTGGAGCAGCATCAGTTGGTCGGCTGGGGATCGGTTGCGACAGGGATATCGCAACAAGGAGTACCCCTTGATTCCTCTCAGTGGAGAGGAGCTGCTTGAGATCTGGGCCACCACCGCTGATTGGTATCGCCCGGAGGTCAACCGCGCCCAGATGAATCTGTTGGACAGTCACGATGTCCCTAGGGCCTTGCACAGCTTGCACGGTGATGTTCCGGCGTTGAAGCTCGCTCTTCTTCTGATTTTTCTTCAACCAGGTGCTCCATGCATCTATTACGGGACGGAGGCCGGTCTTGCCGGGGGGCCTCAAACGGAGCATTCGAGTGGTCCCGAGCCGGGCTGCCGCGAGGCGTTCCCATGGGAGGCGGATTGGCCCCATGATCTGAGGAATTTCATCGCTTCGCTCTCAAAACTGCGTCGGAACGTTCCGGCGTTTCGTCATGGAGATCTTCACTGGACGTCACTCGGCGCGGATGGCCTTCATGCCGTGGGTGCAGGCGTACGGGTTTGGATCAATCGTTCTCGTGATAAATCCCTGTCTCTACCAGGCGATTTGTCGGAACTCATATTTCAGCTTGGGAACGCCGACCTTGAACGTGGATCGATGGGAGGGCAGTCCGCCGTCGTTGTGAAAGCCCTTGACGAGACTTGAACTCGTGACCTCTCCCTTACCAAGGGAGTGCTCTACCGCTGAGCTACAAGGGCGTGTGGAGGTGGGCCGGGTTGGATTTGAACCAACGTAGGCAGAGCCAGCGGATTTACAGTCCGCCCCCATTAACCACTCGGGCACCGACCCGAACCACACCCGAAGAACTTACCAGTCGACGCGATCAACGTTGTTAGGAATGCAGCGTTGGCATCGATACGATCCACGCAACTGACCTCGGCGACGGCGCATGCATCTGCTGCTGCTCAACGGCCCCAACCTGAACCTGCTGGGCCAGAGGGAGCCAGGGATTTATGGCCACAGCACTCTGTCCATGATCGAGGCGGACCTCAAAAGAGAAGCGGAGGCCGCTGGGGCCGAGCTCGCATGTTTTCAGAGCAATTTTGAGGGTGCGTTGGTGGACAAAATCCACGCTGCCATTGGCTCGGTGCACGGCATCCTGATCAATGCCGGGGCTTACACCCACAGTTCCATTGCCCTGCGTGATGCCCTCGCGGGCGTGGCGATCCCTTATGTGGAGTTGCATCTCAGCAATACGCATTCCCGCGAAACCTTTCGCCATCATTCGTTTTTGGCCGCAGGGGCTGTGGGTGTGGTGTGTGGCTTCGGCGCAATGAGTTATTCCCTGGCCCTTCAGGGCTTGCTTGAGCACCTGCGGGCTCAGGCTTCATGACGGCATCACCTCCGCTGAAATCCACCGCATCGATTCGATGGTTGAAATCCGCAACCAGTCGGACCTGGTTGGATCAGGCCATCGCTCGACCAATCGAGCTACTGATCGATCACGCCCACTGCGAGAGGAAGGCGGCAGGGGCAGCAGTTCAGATGATGTTTCGCTACCTCTGCGAGCCAGGTCTTGGAGAGGTGCTCAGCCCCCTTGCCAGGGAGGAACTCGAACATTTTGAGCAGGTTTTGGCGGTCCTAACGAGCCGAGGCCATTACCTCGAACCTCTCCCCGCGCCTGCCTACGGCGCAGAACTCGCTCGCCGAATTCGTAAAACTGAGCCTCATCGCATGCTCGATTCATTTCTTGTGGCAGGGCTGATTGAAGCCAGGAGTCACGAGCGCATGGCTTTGTTGGCTGAACACAGTCCTGATGCTGAGTTGCGCAACTTATACAGCGACCTTCTCATTAGTGAGGCGCGTCATTTCGGGATTTACTGGACCCTGGCGGAATCGCGATGGTGCCGAACGATGATTCAGGAACGGTTGGATGAGCTTGCGGATGCCGAGTCCACCGCTTTAAATGGCACTCTGCTGCGGCCTCAAGACATCAGGATGCATTCGGTTGGAATCATCGTTTGAAGATGATTCACCTGGGTCCTGATTGCAAAATCGTTGGATCTCAGTCAATGATTGATCATCCTGGACGCTCTTTATCTGCTTAGACGTCGTGCAGAACAAACAAGATTTTCCGGGCTGATCCAGGTTGCTTGATTCATTCCATCACCGATCCCTGCTGGCGATTGATTGAAAACTATCTAAGTGATTGATCCAACATCCGTCATTAATTAGCCTTAGCCATTGCATGGATAAAGTTGATTTAAATGTCAAGAAGCGTATGTTACGGCTATTGACGCTGGTCGAACTCATTTAAGATCCACATTTTAGTGACCGCTGCGGAAAGATTGTGGCCTTTAGAAGAATAATTGCCAGTCAATAAATCTTTCCCGAAGTGGCGGGACATTGCAGCCAAAGATCCTATGAGTTCGCTGCTGTTGAACTACGTCATAAGGGCTATCTTTGGTGATCCTAAGATCCTGAAAAAGGATCTCAGGTTTTGCGTTGCAACAAGCCGTTGGTGCATCTTTTTGAGATGGATGACGAGGATCCTGTTTCCCTGTCACAGTAGTTCGCGTGTGTGTTGTGATCTTGGAACATTGGCCGCGACATTTGGTAGTACTACCAAGGCCGTGGGTTTGCATTCACTGAAGAGGCTGGCAGCGTAAGGACGTCGATATCACAACATGATTGTGTGCATTGACTTGCTGATTACAGCACCACAATCCAAGGTGAAATTGAGGTTTTCTCTTTTATAGGATCAGTTGCTCCTGAAGTCATCAGTGTTTCATTCTTAATCGTCACCTTTAGTCTCTTGGAAACCGGGCGTCTTGCATCCTGGGGAGGGGTCATGAACGGTCAATTGCGGGCATTTGGACTTATCCGGCATGCCGGAGCGGCTCGCAGATGTTATGCGAAGAGCTCGATTTTTTTTAATCGTGATGTGATGTTTGGAAATGATTGTTTTCAATTAAATGATAAGCATATTGATGACGCACTTCAGTGGCACAATATTGCCCAAAAAGGCTGGGATGTGTGCTCACCATAGGATTGGGATCTTGGAGGGGATACAGCGTACCAACGAGGCCAGGGCAATCAATAAAAAAATGGAACACTGTTAAGTCCTGGGAAATTGACTAGATTGAAATGTCTGCTTTCTTTTTCATGGATCTACACGAGAATGCTGTTACTGGTGATGACGATCTCTGTAATGCGTTAAGCGGCGTTAATCCAGCATTTGGAGATTTTTGTGTCCGTGTCGCCGCCGAGGCATGGGGAAAACCACTGATTGATCAGAAGACCAAGGCTTTACTTGCCGTTGCCTTGGATGTCGATAATCAATCCTTTCATGGCCCGGGGGTTCCTTTCGAGGCCCATGTTCTGATGGCACTCAAGCAGGGCACGAGCTTTGCGGAGCTTGAAGAATTACTGTTATGGACGTGTGTTTACTGCGGCTTCAACAAAGCGGCCGGAGCTTTTGGAAGGCTGAATGAGTTGAAAGAGAAGTATCAAGATCAATTCCCCTCTCCCGCTGTTTGAATTCATTCAGCCATAGGGTAAGCAGCCTGGCGTTTGATCAGGCTGCTTCGATCTCTTTCAGGAAGAGATCGATTAGTTCGTCTGTAAAAGCGGGATGCTTGGCACTGATCAAGTCGCCGTCTACCACACTTCCTACGGTTCCATCATCCCCGTACTGAACATCACCTCCGGCATTTTCAACGTCGCAGAGAATATTGTGCGCACAAGTTACTTTTTTGCCCTCTAGGAGTGAGCGATCGGCACACATCAACCATAGTGAGTGACAAATTGTACCTAATTTTACGCCAGGAGTCGCTACGATTTTACGGAGCAGCTCAACGGCTGGTGCGTCGTTTGGTTTATTCTTTTCAGGCTTGACCGTGTAACGCAGTCGATCCGTTGCGTAGGCACCAATTAATAAGAAACCTTTGTAATCGCTAGGGTTCACCTCTTTTACGTCTTTGGAGACCGTCAAATGTTCTTCCACCCAGCCATTATCAGGATTCGATCCAAATTGAAGAGATGAATTTCCCCATAAATTTGATATGTACTCCAAATCATATCCTGCTGAAGGAAACCGTCTATTGAACAAACGATATTCTGTCATGTCGAAATGTTCTTCAATAAACACCCCGACTTTTCCTTTTGAATTTCCGTGTGCGTTTAGCAACATGAGAGGGATACGTTGTGGATTGGCATGGCGTCAAGGCTTCATCATGAAGGCCTTTACGTATAAATGCTAAGGACGGCATGACGTTGGGGTTCATGAAATCTTATTTTTTTTATTTTTGATTGTTGTTTTTGACAGCTTCTGTCTTGTGATGGGAAAGCCGCATTTGGCTTGTCATCGTCTTTTCTTTATCAGAATTTTTGAACCTGTGCTTACCGCTTTTCTATTTCGTAGCTAGCCTTGGCTTGAATGATTAAACGTGGCAAATGATGACACTAAGATTGGTTTCCGCATCAAGTACGATTTTCCCAAAGGTCAACGGTATGACCTGAGTTCAGGCTGTTGGCTGTTTAACTTGCTACTTTCTCAAAAGCACAATGGCTCGTCAAAATTACTACAAAGATCTATCCGCTGATTATTCTCGGCCTGGACTCGTTCCTGAAGACGTGCAAAAGAAATTAATCGCACGTTCTGATGAAATAGCCAAGCTTCAGGAAGCGGAACTTCCGGTCATTGGTCCTAACTACACACTCGAGCAGATTGAAGCTGAAAACCGTGAGTTTTGGCCGACACATTGCGAGGCGCTCCGTCAGGGCCGCGGCGATCTTCTGACCAGGGAATATCGTCCTGATCTCGTTTATCACTGTCAGGATGGTCCTTATCATGGGATCAAAGAGCAGCAGCAACGAGAAAAGCACTGGTGGGCCATCATTGCTCAGCCCGGAGTCACAATGTGCTGGCCAATCGTTCAGTTTTGGGGTGAATTTACTCACTTCGAATGGATCTGCTTTGATGACAATACCCATGAACAGATTGCCAAAGGTAGTGTCTGTTGGGTACGACGCGGTCATCGTGGTGGTTGTTATTACAAGAGTGAGCAACTCACATTTGTTCGCGATGTATTTGCTTCTGATGCTTTACTTGCGCCTTACAAGTAACAATGCAGGCCTAAATATTTGCAAACTTGCAATATTTGCCCAATAGATATGCTCAAATAGAGAGATCGGGCAGATGATAGTCTATTTGGTCTCTTTATTTGCGACTTAATTGAAATTAAATGCAATGCATACCCTTTCGTTATCCTTGCTTTTTTGTGGCACAGTTTCATGCGGCATATAGCTTGGAAACAGAACAACAAGGCCGGCATTCGGACTGATGCTTAAAGGTGACTGTGTTGAGAAGATTAGATTTCCCTCATCTGTTTCTTTTGATGATGTTTCATTGGGAGTCGCGAGATAGATGACGCCACTGATTTTTGCTTCGGGGTGAATATGTCTTTTTTGGTATCCCCCTTGCTTTAAGATCACTCCCCAACCACTAATCGAGGTTTCGTTAGGATCGAGGCTGATTGGCAGAGAGGATTGTTCAGCCAGGTAGATCTCAAGGGATTCTCTTAGGTTGGATTCTAAAAAACGAATGTTTTTGCCGGCCTGTTGAGAAAATAATTCATGGGTTTGAAATCCTTGTCGTGTGGGTTTACCTGCTCGATTCCAAACAAGGCTTGCTTCAGATCGGATCTCCTTGATTAAATCCACAATAATTTTTGAATCGGCAGGAATAAGTTGTTCTGTGTAGACAACTTCAGAAGGATTGTACGATGAAGCTTTTCCGAATTCCCTCTGAAATTCACTTGGCAACTCCGTAACAATCGCTTGCAATCGAATGGGATCAATGAGGCTTTGATCTTTTTTCAAGGTCTCAAGAACCTGTGACCAGTTCTTTGACTCAATGGCGCGATAGCAGGCCTCCACCCCCGTATATGGTTTCTGATTATTGTTATTTTCTTCTCCAGCACCAAGTGCTTGAAGGGCTTGCTGTGCTTCTGGTGCGTTAGGTACAAGAAACAGACATTTGTTAAAACACTGCTTTGCTTCCGGGTTCTGGCCAAGCAATGCAAGAAACTTTCCAAGATTAAAATGTCCAAGAAATTGTCTTGGATAATTTTCAACAACCTTTCTATAAAGCACCTCTGCTTCTTTGTAATAACCGAATTCAGATTCAACAATGGCTAGGTTGGTTAGAAGAGAAGGGTCTTGTGAATATTGCTCTAAACCATGCAGAAGAACATCTTTTGCTTGTGCTAGTTGCCCTTGCCGTATAAAAGCTTCGCTCAAATTAATTGTGAGATCAACTGGTTGAGACGTGATGTTATTAATTGAATTCAAAAGCTTTATTGTTAGTTTGTCATTCTGTGTAATTGTTGCTGATTTTGCAATCATGTAGCGGAGTTGTATAGGTATACTGTTTTGTTTTTGAGTTGACTTATAATTTTTTTCAAAAAAAGCGATCAAGTCTTGATGGCGATTTTGCATCTGCATCAATCGCCCAATGTTTAAGGCGATGCCTGCATTCTCAGGATTGGCTGCATAGGCTTTGAGAAAATGCTGTTCAGCTGTTGAGAGATCACCACGCATTGCAGCCTCAACACCACTGCGGTTGTGATCGGGAGTCGTGGGCATCAAGAATGAGATAGATAAAAAAAGTCAGCCGATTTTATCGACTGACTTTATGTTAATGAGATCAGCTAATTACTTGAAATTCTTCGTCAAGTTCGGCATCTTTAAGGGCTTGTGAGACCTCAGGATTTAATCCTTTTAATTTGAGGCTGAAATTGGCGCCGCGTTGTTGCTTCGTAAACAGCAAGTAGTTCCAGCCGGTATCATCAATGGTGTCGAGGTTGGTCAGGTCAAGAACAACTCCTTTCAAGTTTGCGACGCTTTCAATAGAACGCTTTAGATAATGAAGTCTGCTTCTTGTTAAACATCCATCAAGCGTAAAGGTGCCAATACCATCTTCAAAGGTTGTCATTCCTGCACTGAAACCGAGGCCCGCGGGTTCAATACGAACACGGACGCGCACAGGCTTATCATGCTCCGGCAAATTAACGATTAATTTTTCTTTATCAAAGTCGGTATGATTTTTGTCATCAATCCAAACCTCTGAGAGTTGGATGCTTCCTGGTGGTAGCAGATCTGGTGCAACACGTAATTTGTTGTCAGGCCATGCCTGAGGTTCTGGACGGAAGAAAAAATCCATCGGGATTTTATTCACCAATAGATTGGAGTAAATTGCGGCAAGGAAGCAAAGCTCAAATGAGTGATATCCAGCCATAGAATGGCTACCCTTGCCTCGCTCAGAGCCAAGTGCATAGGGTTGGCCATTGGCAAGAACATTGAAGTAGACACCACCCTGTTCGTAATCAAGGAACCACCCGTTGTAGAAGGCACTCCCTTCTCGTGCGAAGCGTAGATATTCAGGTTTATCGTTGTATACGCCTGCCATGATGTAGTAGGCAAGGATGCCTTGCTCCTGCTGCCACCAGGCTTTGCGATCATGCCAAACCCGTCGATAATGCTCTTCCCCATCTTTTAAAGTCCTTTCCATCATGTCGTACCACCCGCCGCGCTGGTTATCACAACCTGCAGGGGGGATTGCATCGGCGATTTGATGGGCAAATTTCACATAGCTCTCCTTGGGCATCAGGCTATGCATGCGGGTGAGGTTCCAAGCCACTTTGAGGTTGTGTCCGACAACGCACCGTGCTTGGTGAATTCCCCACTTCAGATCACGGCCCCAATCATCAAAGAACTTTTCGTTCATGAATGGACTGTATCCATAATCAGGGAAATGATCACAGATCGTATCGAAGGTATCCTCAAGGAACGTTGCGTAACCTTCTTCCTCTGTGGCGAGATAAAGATTAATCAGATAAGCAGGAGCATGGTCTCCAACGGAATTCCAATTCTTCTTGGCTTTATTGACACCAAGTGAATCAGCCTTTGGATCGAAGGTGACTGGATCGACATGGGAATAGTAACCACCGTAGGGACCGTGGTCCTTATAGAAACGGTTCAGGAATGAAATTGTGTCGTCAATGTCTGTCCGGATGTTTGGGGTTCCGGTGAGTCTGTAGGTTTGAGTTGGCCCTGCCAGAGCGTAAATCTGTTCATAGCAAGGAATGGCATTGCCACCCTCGTCACCTCCAGCAGTGGATCCCATGTACTTACGGACAGACCCATCTGATTGAATATCAATCTGGCTGTACCAATAACAAATTCCCTCGGATTTGTTCTGATGGCGGAAGTGTCGTTGCATATATTCAGTTCCGTTCAGCGATGCTTCTAGGGCACGCTCATCGCCTGTAATCATATAAGCGGTGGCAAAGCCATAAATCAGTCTAGATATTGTGTCAAGATTTTGGACGCCGTCCTGTTTCCCTCCTTCAGCACTCAGATCAGTACGAAACTTCTTGAAGTCGATAGTTTCACCTTCTTCAACACCAAATTGGGATTCAAGATAGAAATTCAAAAGTTGCTGGATCTGGTGAATCCACCAGTTTTGCTCTTCAATTCGAAGACTATCTTTTGCTCCCCCAAAAAGAAGGATATGTTTGGCTTCAAATTTTAATCCATTCGTTTCAGGATAAAAAAGTCCATAAGCATGGATGAAGCGATCTTCAACCAAGATCTGCTTCATATCAGGTGCTACCTGGAAGGGCTCACCCAGGTTGCGAACAACCTCTGCATAACAAGCGTCTGTTATTTTGACAGTGTAAATACGGCCGTCAGATGTCTCTAGGTCGATTTGACCTTTGCAATCAAATTGGTCTGGATAGGAAACATTTCTGATGTAACCAGCGATTAGATCTGAGAACGGAAAGTTGAGCTGATTGGAGGAGGTCATGGAAGGTAGCGGTGAAAGATGAAAATATGCAGAGGTTGAAGCTGTTAAGAAATTGTGAGTGACATTTGGCTTTAGGTGGCTGCTCGCGAAACGAGAACCACAATGCTTCGGCCAGTTACAATATAGTTACTATCTGAGATTTTGACTTGTTGTTCGCGTTCTACTATGTCGTCAGGTGAAGGCAAAGAAGTATCAATTAGTCGATGCCAATCAAGGCCATTAAACTGAGGGATTTCGAATTCTATAGCGTCCCAGTACATATTCATCATTACATGCATGTTCATCGTTTGATCTGTGTCTTCAGCAGTGTCACCACGCGTATAAGCTAGGCACCGAGCCTCTGGGTCGTCCCAGCCGGGCTCATTGATCCGAGGGCCATGCCAATGAATGTCACTGATGCCGAATCGATTGGTTTTTCCCGCAAAGTAGCGACCACTAAAGTGGTTGCGTAGCAGGAGTCTTTTTTGAATAAGTTTTGACCAGAACCGAATCATCTCCTGACTTTCCGGAGAATTGATTTTGTCCCAGTCAAACCAATTGATCTCATTGTCGTGGCAATAGGTGTTGTTGTTGCCACCTTGGCTCCGTTTGAATTCATCTCCTGCGACGATCATGGGTACGCCCATTGACGTCAACATAAGAGTTGCAAAGTTTTTAACTTGTCTTGCGCGTAGATCATTAATCCATTTGTCGTCCGTTTCTCCTTCAACGCCGCAATTCCAACTGACGTTGTCATTGATTCCATCGTTATTTCCTTCGCCATTTGCCCAATTGTGTTTTTCATTGTAAGCACATAGATCGTATAATGTAAATCCATCATGTGCGGTAATAAAGTTGATGCTGTTGACAGGCTCCTCTCGCCTTACTTGATATAAATCAGAACTACCAGTCAACCTTGCCGCCACTTCGCTGATGAGGCCAGGATCACCTTTGACGAAGCCGCGTATTGCATCACGATACTTTCCATTCCATTCAGCCCATCTTGCTCCTGGGAAATAACCAATTTGGTATAGTCCTGCTGCATCCCAGGCTTCAGCAATAACCTTGCTTTTTGCAAGAATATCATCAAGTTCAATGGCCCAAATCACAGGAGGATGTTCTAGTGGAGCGCCTGATTCTCCTCTGCTTAACACCGAACCTTCGTCAAACCTGAATCCATCTACATGCATTTCTTCTACCCAGAAACGCAGAGAGTCGAGAATTAATTTCTCACCAACGGGATGGTTGCAATTAAAAGTGTTGCCACAACCTGTGTAGTCGTAATAAAATTCTTTTGAGCCATTGGCGCCTGTTAAAAAATAATATGTTGAGTTATCAATTCCTTTGAAGCAGAAGGTTGGTCCCTGATGATTTCCCTCGTCCGTGTGGTTGTAAACTACATCCAGAATAACCTCGATCCCCGCGCGATGCAGGGCCTTGACCATGTCTCTAAATTCGCGAATATGCTGCCCATCGCTATGTGAAACACAATAGGCTTGATGTGGAGAGAAGTAGCCAACTGTACTGTAGCCCCAATAATTAACGAGTTTTTTGCCATCATGTTCTCTGAGAACATCTGTATGGTCAAAACAAAGTGGCGGTAGTAATTCAACCGCAGATACTCCCAGTTTTTTGAGATAGGGGATTTTTTCGATTAACCCCAGAAAGGTTCCTGGATTTTCAACACCACTGCTAGGGCTTTTTGTGAAACCCCCAACGTGCATTTCATAAATAACTGATTCAGCCATTGGGGTTTGTAATGGCTGATCACCCTCCCAATCGTAGTCATTCGTGTCTATGACGACACTTCGCATGCTGGTTTTTACGTTATCCCCAGGTATACAAGCATCAACTCTTTTCCATCGAGATAGGTTGTTGGCTCTTGCATAGGGATCGATCAGAACTTTCTGTGGATCAAAACGGTGTCCATTCCATGGATCGTGGGGGCCATCCACACGGTATGCATATCCCATGCCATGAGATGCACCCTCAATAAAGACATGCCAAATATTGAAACTACGGTTTCGAGACGGATCTAGTTCAATAACGCGGGTTGGTTCTTCATCACCAGGGTGTGCGAAAAGAAGAAGGTTGACTGCCGTAGCATTCGCGCTGTAGAGGGAAAAGTTAACCCCTTCTTCACTGACAGTTGCACCAAATGGATGAGCAGATCCTACGTATCGACGTAAGGGCGTATCAGCGGCTTCAAGGGGAAATCCTTTTAAAGTCTGTTGTGGATTTTCCTTTAGGAGAGATGTCATTGAAGTTGATTGAGCGACGAGGGTGTTGTTGTGATGTAGGTCGAATGATTCGACACGTCGTCTTGGGTTGGTGATGTAGTCTTAACTCATTAATTTGGTAGCAGTAAATTCGATCAGGTTCCTGCCATTGTTTATATTGTCGCCAAATGCTGACGTAGCAGGAGTTTTGTTCGACTTCGCTTGGGCTGCCTAGGACCTTTTGTTCTCATTGAATCGTGTAGGCGTTGCATTTGATGCCTCTTTTGTTCGGAATCTGAAGTCTTAGACGTAATAAATTGAGAGTTAATTGTTATATATATTTTCAAAGGAAGATTGTTTCGCGCGTATTCGCGAATGATGGCCTTGTAAATCTTCTATTGTTGGCTGAAAGTTGCGTATTTTATGCAAATTGATGAAATCATTTGGGTGTCTTTGATTGATTGATTGATGGGGAAGCGAGTGGACAATGTTATGAGGCCATTTTGCTTTTGCCTTTGATGTTAAGGTTAAAATGTGATGGAGGAGGGGTTGCGGGGATTTTTTCTGATCTTGGCGGGATAGTAATTGGCATGAATTCCTGATTTATAGCAAGTATGTGTTAAGGGGAGAGGCGATTTAAGCTTTTATTTTTGTTTTTTGCTTTTCTCTGTTGGGTTGCTTGTGCACGGCCTCTGCTGATCAGCCGTTGATGCGTACCTTTTTTGTTTGGTATTCGAGGATTTTTTTGGTTTATTTCCTTGATGTAAAATCGGTGCTTGCGTGGGGGTAATGAATTGCTGCTGTCATGATTAATGGTCTTTTGATTAGCTCTTGCTTTGAGGCGCGGTGCTAATTTGATTTCTTCATTTTTGAGTTGGAATACTTTTAGCCGATGAATTAATGGAGGAGTGAATTGTTTGTTTGATTCTGTTCCTAATGATTATGAAGGGCGACTTCGTTGATAATTTCCTGGGCTGTTTGCAGGGCTTCCAGTCGTTGGTCAATCAGCTTGCTCACGCCAAATTGAAGTAATCGTTTTTTTACTTTCCCCGCTGCACCCGCGACCAGCGCCACACGACCTTCCGCGCTGGCTTCTTCCACCATGCGTTCAATGGCCAGCGTTGCAGTGACTCCTAAATGGGGAACTTCGCTGATGTCGAGAACGAGTACCTTGTAATTTTGCAGAAGTCCCATTCTGGCACTAATCCCTTTAGCAGCTCCAAAGCTCAAGGGACCACGCAAGCAGAACAACATCACATCACCCTCGCAGGAGTCGAGTATTGATTGTTCTTTTGCGGTAAGTACACCCTCTTGAACACCGTGGGCATCTGCGTCCATTGGGTTGTCTGCTTCGATCTTCTCCAGCTGGACTTGAGTCATTGAGTCCACGGTCAATAAATTTGCAACAAACATCCCGACAAGGACTCCCCAGATCAAATCCCAGAACACAGTCATCAACAACACTCCGTACATCAGGGCCGCTGTTTTGCCTGACAGACGATGTGCTCTTAAAAGAAAGCCCCAATCGATGATATCCAGGCCAACTTTGATCAGGATTCCTGCCAGAAGTGCAGTCGGTATCTCACTTGCCAGTGATCCTGCGCCGACTAAAACCATCAATAGAACGATTGAATGGGTCATTCCAGAGATGGGTGTTGCACCTCCGGATTTGATGTTGATTACCGTACGCATCGTTGCTCCAGCACCAGGTAATCCCGACAGGAAGCCTGCTGCAGTGTTGGCAATTCCCTGTCCGATTAATTCACGATTTGAATCGTGATTGGTCTGGGTGATGTTGTCAGCAACCAGTGATGTAAGTAGCGAATCGATCGCACCTAAAAGGGCAAGAACCAATCCTGCCTTCACAAGTTCTGGCAGATGTTGGCTGAAATTCGGCATCACAAGCCTCAACCCTCCCCCTGGAATCGTGCCGATCCGTGCAATGGGTTCCAGATCCAGTTGGAGTAAACGACTATCCGAGAACAACAGGATCGATAGAGGCGTAACTACCAGCAACGCCAGAAGAGGCGATGGGATCCAGGTTCTGATTCGTGCCGGGGTCAGGAAGACAACCGCCAGTGTCATGAGCCCAACGCCGATTGCCGCTGGGTTGGGCGTTGGATTTTCGATCAATCCCTTCAAGGACTCCACCACTCCCCCTCGCGTGCTGATGCCGAGGAATGGACCGATCTGCAGAACCAAGATGATGAATCCGATGCCTGACATGAAGCCAGAAACCACGGAATACGGCACCAACGTGATGTACCTGCCAAGGCGGAGCAGCCCGAGAAGAGCTTCAAAGATCCCTCCCAAAACAACCGCCGCCATCACCAGAGGAAGCATTTCCCCCGCAGCTAGATCTCTGGAAATGCCAATCGCTGCAAGGCTTGATACAACGCCTGCCACCGTGACGCTCATCGGTCCGGTCGGTCCGCTCACCTGTGCAGGGGTGCCTCCGAGCAGGGCAGCGATGAAGCCGGCCACAATCGCGCCATACAGACCATAAATCGCACCTCCGGTGCCTAAAGCTGCGTTTCCGAATGCCAAGGCGAGTGGGAGTGCGACCACAGCGGCCGTTAGGCCCCCCAAAAGATCACCGCGCAGGTTCCGCGTGTTCAGGCCATGAATCAGTGCCATGTCAATCGAGCCCACTCCAGGAGCTCAGCTCTTCAATCGACTGGATCCCTTCACGCTGTTCACCGCTCGGTAATTCCCAGGTTGGATAGGCCTTGATGCCTGCCTCACGACAGAGTTGCGCCTGCTGGGGACGTTTTTTCAGTTGCGTGCATTCGATATAGGGAACGAGGGCACCGCCTTGTTTCCCAAACAGATTCATCTGTTTGAAACAAGCCGGACAGGACCAGGATCCATAGAACCTTGCCCCGATCAGACGAAGGTGCTCCGCAAGCCGAAATGCCTTGCCACTGGAATCCCGCAAAGGTTCGCCGACCGTTCCTTTCCACTCAGCTGACGCTGCCAAGGAACCGGACAGGATGAACCCCACTGCAAGCACACCACCTGCGATTGGTTTCATCATCCACTACCCCTTGTTCGCAGAAGTTAGGTCGCTCCTTCCGTTCGGGCTTCCCTCCATGGTGAACGCACACCTGAGGCCAATCGGCTGGGACACTTGACGTAATCCAGGCATGGGGATCGACGGGCGCAATGGCCGGCAGCGGTTACAAGGACTATTTCAAGGTGCTCGGTGTTGATCGCGGCGCAGATGCTGACACGATCAAACGCGCATTCCGCAAGCTGGCGCGTAAATACCATCCCGACGTCAATCCCGGTAACCAATCCGCTGAAGCCAAATTCAAAGAGGTGAGTGAGGCTTATGAGGTGCTGTCTGATTCTGAGAAGCGCCGAAAGTACGAACAATTTGGTCAGTACTGGAATCAAGCTGGCGGCATGGGCGCAGGGGTTCCTGGTCCGGGAATGGACGTGGATTTCGGTCGGTACGGAAATTTTGATGAATTCATCAATGACCTGCTCGGTCGATTTGGTGGCCCTGGAGGTGCTTCCGGTTTTCAGTCAGGAGGATTCCCAGGAGGGGGCTTCCCTCGCGGGGCATCCTCAGCCCGTGCGCCAATCAATCTCGATGCTGAAGCCAGCGTCAGCGTCAGTTTCACAGACGCTTTTCGAGGGACGGAACGCACCCTTTCGGTCAACGATGAAAGGGTGCAGGTTCGGATCCCAGCAGGCGTTCGGAACGGCTCGCGCCTTCGCTTGAAGGACAAGGGCAACCTTCAGCCAGGAACGGGTCGCCGTGGAGATCTTTATCTCAACCTCTCTGTCCAAAATCATCCGATCTGGAGGCTTGAAGGGGATCAGCTGAAGGCTGATCTGCCTGTCAGCGTTGACGAACTGGCTTTGGGAGCCGTTGTCAATGTGATGACCCCAGACGGGGAGGCCAGGGTCACCATTCCCGAAGGCACCACTCCAGGTCGGAGTTTGAGGCTTAAGGGGAAAGGGTGGCCAGGTCGATCCGGTCGAGGGGATCTCCTGCTCACGTTGAAGCTCGCTCTTCCCAAAACCTGGTCAGCCGAAGAACGTCAACTGCTCGAGCAGCTTCGCCAGCGGCGTTCCGAGGATCCTCGCCGCAGTTGGTTGCGTTCAGCAGTGCTCTGAGGGGAAGAGATTTACGATCAGCGGCTCGTCCAACGGTCTGATGGAGCTCACCTACCGCCCTCGTCGTCTACGTCGCACGCCTGCTTTACGGGCGATGGTCCGCGAAGTCAGCCTATCCGCTGCGGATTTCATTTATCCCCTCTTTGTTCACGAGGGGGCTGAAGTCGAGCCAATTGGCGCCATGCCTGGAGCGAATCGATGGCCACTGTCTGCTTTGACGGCTGAAGTGCAACGAGCCTGGGATCTTGGTGTTCGCTGTGTGGTGTTGTTCCCGAAAGTGGCTGAAGGGCTCAAATCTGAGGACGGTGCTGAGTGCTTCAACGACAATGGTCTGATTCCGCGGGCAATCCGTCAGCTAAAGCTCGACGTCCCCCAGATGGCGATCATGACGGATGTTGCTCTTGATCCCTATTCATGCGATGGACATGACGGGATTGTGAGCGATGAAGGCATTGTCCTGAACGACGAAACGATCGAGCAGCTTTGTAAACAGGCCGTGGTTCAGGCAGCTGCTGGAGCTGATCTGATTGGACCCAGCGACATGATGGACGGTCGCGTCGGTGCCCTCCGGGAAGCTTTGGATGATGAAGGTTTTGAGCACGTAGGGATCATCAGCTACACAGCGAAGTACTCCTCCGCTTACTACGGACCCTTCCGTGAGGCCCTTGATTCCGCCCCTCGGGCGGCAGGCAGCAAACCCATCCCCAAGAACAAGGACACTTATCAGATGGATCCGGCCAATGCCCGTGAAGCCATCACCGAAGCGCAGCTCGATGAGCAGGAAGGTGCCGACATCATGATGGTGAAACCAGGCTTGGCTTACCTCGACATCATTCATCGTCTCCGCGAAGAGTCGGAGTTGCCGATTGCCGCCTACAACGTCAGCGGCGAATATTCCATGGTGAAGGCTGCTGCTGAGCGGGGTTGGATCGACGAGAAAGCCGTGGTGCTAGAGACTCTGCTCAGCTTCAAACGCGCCGGGGCCGATCTGATCCTCACTTATCACGCCTGTGATGCGGCGGCCTGGATCCGGGAGTCTTGAGCAATCGAAAGGCTTGGGTCTCCAGAATGGCGGCCTGACGTGCAGGCGCTCTGATGGCAACGGTTGATCGTCTCGGCCACGTGGCCGTCCGTGTTCAGGATGTCGACCGTGCTGTCGACTTCTACACCGGCCTCGGCATGCGGCTGGTCTGGAAAGCGGACGACTGGTGTTATCTCGAAGCCGGTCCTGGGCGGGATGGCTTGGCGCTGCTCGGCCCGAATTACAAGGCGGCCGGGCCACACTTCGCCTTCCATTTTCGCGATCGTGCGGAGGTTGATGTCGTTCACGACCACCTCAAGGCGCAGGGTGTGCATGTGGGCGCTGTGCACGATCACCGCGATGGAACCGCGTCCTTCTACCTCAAGGAT
>QCSN01000031.1 GCA_003211515.1 Synechococcus sp. AG-670-F04 | reverse complement strand
ATGCTTGTGGTCGTGGCTATCTGCGTCCTCCGCTGGAGTCACCTTGTCGGACTCGAACAGCCCGACACTCAGCAGCAAAGGCAAGGGCACGTCTCCTTTGATCGCGCGCAGGATGCGTGCATCTGCTTTGACGGCACGGAGCTCGGCTTCCAAGGCTTCAAGTCGCTCGGCTGGGACCAGATCACATTTGTTGAGAAGGAGGATGTCGCCGTAGATGACCTGCGCCCGACCGACCTGGGTCTCCATCACAGCGGCATCAAAATTCTCCGCATCAATCAACGTGATGATCGAGTCGAGGCGGGTCTGCGCTCTGAGTTCGCTGCCCAGAAACGTCATGGCCACGGGTAGGGGATCGGCCAGTCCGGTTGTTTCTACAACGATGTAGTCGAGCGGATCGGGGCGCTCAAGCACGCGTTCTACGGTTTCCATCAACTCGTCGTTGATGCTGCAGCAGATGCATCCATTGCTCAGCTCCACCAGCTCTTCTCCGGTGCTCACAATCAGGTCGTTGTCGATGCCGATTTCTCCGAACTCGTTCACCAGAACGGCAGTCTTGACGCCGCTCTGATTAGTCAGGATGTGATTGAGAAGGGTCGTCTTACCCGCACCGAGAAAACCTGTGAGAATCGTTACGGGGACGCCCGGAGCAATTGGAGCGGCGGCCATGGAAACCGTTCAGTTGTTCTCATGCTGGCAGCAACTGGTCGATGGCGATAGCAAGCTCGATGTCCAGATCGCTCAGTCCGCCAAGGTCGTGGGTAGTGAGCTCGATCGTGACCAGGTTATAGACATTGGACCAATTCGGATGGTGATTGCGGGATTCGGCAAGAAGCGCGACACGGCTCATGAACCCGAAGGCTTCAACAAAATCCTTGAACAGAAAGGTGCGCGTCAGCTGATCTGATTCCAGCGTCCAGCTCGCGAGCGTTTCGCTCAAGCTTGCCCGTTGATCTGCCGAAAGTCGTGTTGCCATGAGAAGGATGAGTCTGAACTCGAAGCATTCTCTTCTTTATAAATCTAAGAACATGGCTCTCTTTGTTGGCTTGCGACGGTGGTGCCGCATTCCGACGTGTTCTCTGGTTCTGCACAACCGTCCTGGTCAGCCTGGTGTTCACGATTGCCGTAGCAAATACACTGAAGGCGAGTGAGATAGTCCCTGATATCGAAAGTGTCGTAGAGCCGCCGCCAGTACTGATACCGCATCCGCAACGCTGCAAGTCATCCGCAGCAGTGCATTGAAATTCGGATGCCGATCTCACAATCTTTGACATCGGCCTAGGGGAATCAGTTAATCTTCTTTGTTGACCGATATAGGAAGAGCCTGACTGAGCTTGCTGAAATACGAGTGGATATTGAGCAAAATCTTGGTAGTGAATTGGCAATCATTGGATTTGGCTGTGGTGATTTTTGTTCATGGTCAGACCATCTAGAGATGCGTAAATCTTTGTTTGTTCGCTTAAGGCGGATGCTCACCCAGGTTCTGATGTTTCGCGTTTTGTTGCGGGTGTCTTATCAAACGTCCTCTGAGGTGCGGGCTCGAATCCCTAATGATCACCGAGAACTCGTATTGTGTAACGATCTCATCAAGTTTGGTAGTTGTGAACTACTTAAGATCTCCACTCTACAATTGTGATTGCTTTTTTTGATTTCAGGGCATTCCACTTGGCCTGTGGATTATGGATTGTTCCTGATGGCTGTCGACCGAATTAATCACGATCTTCTGCTCTGCCTTGAGAGTGAAAATATCGTCAGGACATTCCCTCTGTCTATCTTTATTCAGGAGCCAATGGATTTACTTGAGTCGCGAGGTGTAAATCATGTCTGATCGCGCGGTGTCTCTGAATCCGCCTGACAGAGTGGCATCGTGCGGAGTTGTTTTGAGAGATAGATCTACTCGTCTGTGGCACGTTCGTCACCAAAATCATGAACGCTAAAGAGTGATTAATGCTGGTCTATCGGATGTTCGGCAAGGTCATGCAGTCGGTCCACCAGGAGGTCAACATCCGTGTCGACGCCACCGTCTGTCGCCCAGGCCTCTGGATTGTGGCGAGATTGCACCATTGCATTGAGCTTGTTGCCGTTTCGACGCTGCAGATGTTGAGCCCTGTTGTTGCGCTCGATCGGTTCAGCTTCTTTTGCTGTTTGCAGCTCACCGATCAGGTGACAGGCAATTCGCCGGTTGTGCTGGATGGCGCGGTGCTCCCAAAGGTAGATCCCTTGCCAGATCCCGAGCAGCATTCGTCCGCGATCAACACTCAATGACAACGTCTGTGATGTGAGGGCGGTGCGGATATGGGCCGGCATGTCGTCGTTGCCTTCGTCATCGTGCAGATAGGGGAGGCGTTGTCCTTGTCCGTTGGTGGGTCCACGTCCATCCTGGGGAACCACGGCGTCCATCCAGGCCTGCAAATCCTTCAGGACGCGCGGGTCGGCGTTCTCGTTGATGGTGAGGCTGGCACTCGTGTGGAGGCAGGTGAGGTGGAGAACACCCTGTTGGATTCCTGTGCCAGCAATCCAGGCATTCAACAGTTCATTCAGCCTTGAAAAGCCTGCACCAGTAGTGGACACCTCCAGTTGGTGCAGACGTTGTGCCAGGGCCATGCGTCAGGGGGGGCTTGACCTCACCACCGATAGCAAGATCCAAGCCGTCTTTTGTGCAAAGCCGTCAACCAGCCCCTCCGATCTCTGATCGGCGGCAGCCACGATTGCCCCTTACTTCCATCAGGCTGTGGCCTGTTTCTCCGTCTGCGTTGGATGACGTCGCACCCTTCACCGCAGCTCACCCTGCTTTACGACGGGGGCTGTCCGCTCTGCCTGCGTGAGGTGAGATTCCTGCAGTCGAGGAACCGGCGCCAGCAGATTGGCTTCGTTGATATCGATGCTGTTGATTACAACCCTGCCGATCACGCCGGCATCGACTACCGCCAGGCGATGGGGAGGATCCATGCGATCGACGCCCGTGGCGAGGTGCTGCGCGATGTGGCTGTGTTTCGGGAGGCCTATCGCCTTGTGGGTCTGGGATGGCTCTATGCGCCTACCACCTGGCCTGGGTTGGCGATGGTTGTGAACCGGGTGTACGTCTTTTGGGCTGCTCGCCGCCTGAAATGGACGGGGCGACCTGATCTGGATCAACTCTGTGAGGATCGATGCGCCAGGGCCTGATTGGAAGGATGGGTTCGGCAGTTGCAGCGATTGATGCCTCACCGCTTTTGCGGCGAGATTGATCTCCGGAAACGGTCCTTTTAAGGTGTCGATCTCCAGTTGTTTGGGAGAAGGGGATGTCATTCGTTTTATCTGGAGCGGCTTTTCTCCTGACGCTTGCTGCGTCGGCCACCACATTGGAGTGTGAGATCATTACCAAAGTCATGAACAAGCTTGGCTATCAGATGAGTGTGTACCGTCATCGGATTGCAACCAGCGAAGATGAGGAAGTTGTGCGTTTATCCAGTAATGCCCTTGCTGAAGATACGAAGCGATATCGTAAAGCCAAGAAAAGTTATCGAAAGGCACGCTGTAAAAGCGTTTGGTATGATTGAGTTGATTTCATTCACATTGATTGTCAGTTAAGTGTGTGGTGAGTCTGCCTGAAGATGTGTTTGTTGTGTCGTCTGGTTGATGCAATTAGTGGTCAACCTCTTTGACTGTTTTCTCGATCTTGCCAACAAACAAGCCAAGCTTGTTTTTTGGCGAACAACCGCCTTGAGCGATGATTTGTCGCCAATATCTGAGAGGTGGCTCGTCGACCCACTGGTCGATCAATCCAGCGATTGCTGCTGTTTGATCGCGGGGCGTGATTGATCGTTAGGCTCACTCCATTGATGGTTCACAGATGGCGGCCGCTGAGACTGCTTGGCAGCGCCTTGGCGCATACCTCCGCAGCACCAAACTTCTTGGCTCGATTCAGAGCACGCTCTACTGGGACCAGAACACACGGATGCCCTCAGATGGGGCTCCATGGAGGGGCGAGCAGCTGGCTTGGACGGCAACGGAACTCCATGCACGCCAGAGCTCCGCGTTGTATGCAGACCTTCTCGCTGAGGCCCGCCAGGAATGGAAGCAGGAAACCTCTGATCCCAGCAGCGGGCAGGCGTTGGAGCGCTGCCGCAATCTTGATCTGCTGGAGCTCTATCTTCGTCGGCAGCAGGCTCAGGATCCTCAGCTAATCGCTGCCCTGGCCACGGCCAAATCTGAAGGTTATTCCCGTTGGCAACAGGCCCGGTCAACATCGGATTTCAGCCTGTTTTCAGGGGCGTTGCAGCACTTGATTGACCTGCGGCAGGAGCAGGTACGCCAGCTCGATGAGTCCCGCAGTTGCTGGGAAACGTTGGCGCAACCCTTCGAGCCGGATTTGACGCTCGACCGGTTGCAAACGCTTTTCGCTCCCTTGAGGAAGCGTCTGCCCGAGCTCGTGGCGCAGGCGACATCCGGTGTGCGAACCCGCGAACTGGGTTGGGATCTCCCTGAGGCGAGGCAAGAGGTCCTCTGCCAGCAGTTGCTGTCGGAGTGGGGGCAGCAGCAAGGCAAAACCTGCGTTGCCCGCTCTCCCCACCCCTTTTCGATCACCCTTGGCCCTGCGGACTTCAGGATTACAACGCGGGTGGTGGCCGGACAACCGCTGTCCTGTTTTCTGGCAACGGCCCATGAATGGGGACACTCGCTCTACGAGCAGGGTCTTCCGGATCAGAGCCATCAATGGTTCGCCTGGCCGCTGGGTCAGGCCACCTCGATGGCCGTGCATGAAAGCCAGTCCTTGTTCTGGGAAAACCGGCTGGCACGGAGCCGTGCCTTCTCAGTGGGCTGGTGGTCGCGATTCGCTGAGGCTGGGGCGCCGGTGCAGGGACCTGATGACCTCTGGCGCGCGATGAATCCCATGGCACCGGGTCTCAATCGGGTTGAAGCCGATGAACTCACCTATGGGCTGCATATCTTGATCCGTACAGATCTGGAGATTGCTCTGCTGGAGCAGGGACTGCCGGTGGAGGATCTACCGCATGAATGGAATCAGCGGTACAGGGAACTGCTCGGGGTCACGCCATCGAATGATGCAGAGGGGTGCCTTCAAGACGTCCATTGGAGTGAGGGATTGTTCGGCTATTTCCCGTCTTATTTATTGGGGCACCTGATCAGTGCTCAGCTCAGTGCCACCATGACAGCTGAGATTGGTTCACCGGAAGATCACCTGTCCCGGGGAGAGGTGGCACCCATGCTGGGCTGGCTTCGCGAGAAGGTGCATCCGATTGGTCGGGCCTTGAATGCCGAGGGTTTGGTGAAGCAGGTGAGTGGACAAGCCCTCAGCGGCGAACCATTTCTTGACTACTTGGAATCGAAGATTGCCGTGTTGTCTGGATGTTCGGCTCGCGACAATGCAATGGTTTGCCCGCCGCTCTGACGTCAACCCATCCAGTCGGGGTGTCGATGAGTTTGGAGCGATGCCCCCGTAGGATCCCGGCGCTGTCCACTGCCGTCTATGGCCAACCTTGATCAGGCTCCTAGCCGCAGCATGCCCAACCTGCTGCATGTGCTTCCGGCCTTTGCCGATGAGGCTGAGCTGCGGCTCAACACGATCGTGGAGCTCAATTCCAACACGATCAACAAGTACGAGCTGATCACGGAAACCGGTCATCTCAAGCTGGACCGGGTCGGTTATTCCTCGCTGGCCTATCCCTTCGCTTACGGCTGTATTCCCCGCACCTGGGACGAAGATGGTGACCCTCTCGATATTGAGATCGTCAGTGTGACGGAGCCCTTGATTCCCGGGTCAATTGTGGAGGCCCGCATCATCGGGATCATGACCTTTGATGACGGCGGCGAAGTGGATGACAAGGTGATTGCCGTTCTTGCCGATGACAAGCGGATGGATCACATCAAGAGCTTTGAGGATCTTGGTGATCACTGGAAAAAGGAAACCACCTACTACTGGGAGCACTACAAAGATCTCAAAAAGCCTGGTACTTGTACCGTGAATGGCTTCTTTGGAACCGACAAGGCTGTTGAAATTATCAAGAGTTGTGAGAAGCGCTATCTAAGCGAAATTGATCCAAAGTTGGTCGACTGATTTTGATTTAGAAATTTGATTGGGAGGGTGGAGTGCGTATTGCGCTTCATCCTTTTTTATACAAAGAGTTGAGCCTCAACGCTGGTACATGTTCACGAGGACCGTGCGTTGCGCGTCAGGGTGTTGTGGATGCCCCCGATGGGCACCACGCTGGGATGAAATCACCATATCGCCAGCATTAGCGAAGACCGGTAAGGCTTCATATCCACCCAGCTGGCTGTACTCGTAAGGACCGATATTATGTTGTTGGTTGAAGGCTTTGCTTTGTTTCCAGCTGCGACGATTCCGCTGTGATTTTTTTACATAGCAATAGGGGCCAATATCAAGATGTTGAACATCCGATAAATAAACGAACGTCTTAAATTTCAAAGACCGTCCATCGCAGTGGTAGCTTCGCGTGTCGCGGACGCCACGATTGAGGTATAGGTTTCTGCATTTTACGCGCAAGGGTGTGAGGCACGACAACATAATCAAACGACTTATCGCTTTTTCTTGTAAGCAGATTCGCGTGAGATTGTCCATTCTTTTGGACAATTGTTCTGGGTGGAAGATGTCGATCATCCCGGCATCACTTCCACTGCGACCATCCGGTCGTTTCACGCGATGGTTGATCACAGCTCGATCAGCATCAACGAAATTGTTATAGCCCTTCAGAACGCGTCGTTCGGGAAGATTGAGATAAGCGATATTGTCAATTCCCGACGTTGTGTAGTGATCAACATCATTCAGTAGCGATGCAATCTCTTGATTGAGTGCATCAATGGATTCAGGTTGGGCAACCTGTTTGATCCGGATGATTCCCTCGCGTCTGAGGGTCCATGCAGCCTTGAGAAACCGTCGTTTACGACCGAGGAGTTCCGCAAAATCGAATGTGATCGATTCTGTTTCGCTGCGTTGAGCCTTGCCGCTGAGCAAAACCGGCAGTTGGGGCTTGGCGGCCTGTTGTGGAACGGCTTCTGCGATCGCCATGCCCTGATCTCCGCCGTATCCGATTGCACAGCAGGAGGCTACTGCCAGCGAGCTTCAAGACGCTCGCTATCTCGTTTGTCTCACTTGTAAGACGGAAATACTCTTAAGGATGTCCCGATTGGCCCTGCTTTTGGGGTCCGTTTTCGAAATCCCGTGCATAGCTTGAGACAAGCAAGTCTATCGCGTCTCATGAATAGACAATTGTGTGCGGGGCTGGCGGCGCTGTCTCTGGCGGGGGCATTGGCGCTCCCTTCAGCCAGTCGCGCCACCGAAGTGTCAATGCGAGAGATAGGTTCGGCGTCTCGAATTGTTCTTGATCTGCGAAAGCGTCAGATCAGTGTCTTGCGGGATGGGCGCCAGCTTGGTCCTTGGCCGGTGGCAATTGGTGATCCAAAGACGCCAACACCGGTCGGTGAGTTTGAAATTCTCACAAAAAAAGTGAACCCGGTGTATGTCTCACACAAATCTGGAAAGCGTGTGGAGATGCAGGGGCCATCGAGTCCGATTGGTGATCGCTACATGGCGTTTCATCGCAATGGTCGCGGAGAGTTCGGGATCCACGGCACGGCATGGCCCCATTGGGTTCAGATTCGTGCTGCGGTGAGTCTGGGTTGTGTGCGCATGCTCAATGCGCACGTGCGGCAGTTGTTTGAAGTTGTGGATGTGGGGACCACCATGGAGATCCGCGGTTGATCCGCCCCCATCGCCCGTCTGCTCGTCAGCCTTCCGGGCGCACCTCATCGAAGATCTTCTGGAGAATCTCGCCAGCGCCCTGAGCTTTGAGGGTGTGGGCGAGGGAGGTGCCGATCGATTCTGGATCTGAGGCTGAACCGCTGGCCTGATCACGGATCAGGCGTTTGCCGTCCAGGCTGGCAACCATCCCGGTCAGGATCAATTGATCCTCTTCACAACGGGTGTTGACACCGATCGGCACCTGGCATCCACCTTCCAGTTCTCGCAGAAACGCCCGTTCGGCCAGGCAGCGCTGGGCTGTTGGGTTGTGTTCCAGAACCTTGATCACCTCAAGCACGTCGGGGTTGCCCTCCACGCACTCGATGCCTAGGGCACCCTGGCCCACCGCGTGCAGGGAGATGTCTCCAGGAATGATCTGATGGATGCGATCGCTGAACCCAAGTCGTCCCAGCCCTGCTGCGGCAAGTATCAAGCAGTCGTAATCGCCGGAATCCAATTTCTCCAACCGTGTGATCACATTGCCGCGAACGTCCTTGAACACCAGATGGGGGTAGTGATGCCGCAGCTGCGCCAATCGCCGCAGTGAGCTGGTTCCAACGACGGCCCCCTCGGGGAGGGTGTCGAGTTTGTAGTCAGCATTTTTGGCGTTCACCACCAACGCATCGGCTGGATCCTCCCGTTCGCTGATGCAGCCGAGCATCAGTCCTTCAGGGAGGTTGGTCGGCAGATCCTTCAGGGAGTGAACAGCAATGTCAGCGCGCCCCACGAGCATCTGCGCTTCCAGCTCTTTGGTGAACAGGCCTTTGTCGCCAATTTTGGCGAGAGCAACATCCAGGATTTTGTCGCCCTGGGTGGCCATCGCTTCCACGCTGATCGTGAGCCCAGGATGGGCTTTTTCAAGTTCGGCCTTCACCCAGTTGGTCTGCACCATGGCCAGCTGACTGCGTCGGGAGGCGATGCGCAGATGGGTGAGGGACATGGGGCTTGCAACTCAGCAGGCAAGCCTACGCAGTCAGGTGTGATGGGCCCTTCTGTGATTGAGGCTGCTGGGAATCGTCACGGCTTCAAGGGTTGCCTGTCGTTTCAATGGCACTCGATTGAGTGGTGGATGGTGCTGGTTGCGGGTGCGGATCAGTTGGCAATTTCAGTGGCAATAGTTGATTGCCTGGGCGGGTCAAGCGGTCGTCTCGCCCACTTTGAACATTGCTTAACATTATTAGGCCTTGTCTGTTCCTGATGCCTGGGCCTGTTGTTAATGGCGTCCGTCAGTCCGATTCCCGCGGGCATCAGGCGATTCCAACCCAGCAGAACGAAACGTTTCTGCCGCTGGTGGCCGAAGGAAGCATTCGTCTGTTGTTGCTCACGAGTGGCGAGCTTTTGATGGCTCGTCTGCGGCAGACCACCGATCGAGATGGTGATCCCGCTTACCAATTGATTCGGCCCCAACGGGTGTGTAGAGCACAGAACTTGGATCCAGCCATGCCTGACCGTTGGGTGTTGGAACCTTTTCTTGAAGGTCTCACGCAACAGCAGAGTCTGGTGCTGTTTAAAGCAGCGCTTGGATCAATTTTGAGCCCAGATGCCAGCTTGCTCCAGGCCTATACCGAGATCACCGCCCAGGAGTGTCCGATTGAAGAAACACCGGTGGAGCGGTTGAAAAGGGCATTTCAGGAATTCACCGAGAGCTTCGAAGCAGACCAGCACAAGGTCTGATCGATCGGCTGGCGGAAACCTCTCCAAACAGAAAAAAAACCCCGACAACAGATCGGGGTCAATCTCTTCCGTGTGAGGAGGGCGTCTCAGTTCCCTCATCGCTCTTATAGAGGCACATCGGTGGAGTGGGTAGTGGAACATGTACTTATGTAGTAATCAGAACATCTGCTTGGAATGCCCGCGGTTGTTGTTTTTTTCGTCATGACCATTCGATGAGGGTGAGTTTGGGCTGTTGTTGAACGGCAGCAGGGGGGTCAGAAGGCTTAACTATGAAATGCCACTGAATCTGGGTGGGTTCAGGGTCATGAATGGATGCCCTCAATGGCCGTCAAGTTGATCAAGGCTTGGCTTGATCAACTTGCATGGTTAACGCTTTTCGATCAAGGATTCAGCGCCGGTGTGAATCGGGCAGGAACGATCGCTGAAGGTTTGAAGCCCAGGGTTTGATGTTGAGAAGTCATCATTAGCGGCAAGAGCTTTCCTCTGATTGAAGATATTGAGATACGGGTATTGATATGAGATGAATGAATGATTTCAATGTTTTTCTGGCTGGCTGATTGAATATGCTTGTTTTCAAAAACAACGGCCTTTGATCTTTTTCTCTGATAAGTGTTGTAATGCCAATCTTTTCATTGTCGCTACTCGGCCGTGGTCAAGGCATCGTGTTCACGAAGAGGATGTGTCCATTTTGATTCGACGATTCGAGGAGGTTCGTTACATTTCGCCAAGAATTTAAATTGAGATGGCCATTGTTAGCGTCCAAAATATAAAGGCTTTTGACGGGCTGAAGCGAATACGAAACGATCTAAGAAGCAGTTTGACGAATCCTGGCAAGTTTGCAGACCGGATCGAGGGATGGAAGTTGATGACAACAGATCAGTTGAACAAAGGTCGATTTTCTCTTGCTGTTGGTGATTTGTCGTTTTCAGGAAAAGAAGCCAAGGGTTCGTTGAAGTTTCTCAAAACATCAGCCAACTCTTTTAAAGAGGGGGCTGATGGTTCGGCAAGTGGCTATGAGAATGTGTTTTCTATCGACAAATTGAAAAAGAAGGGTTTGTCGTCTTTGCTTGACCAAAAGCCTTTCGAATTTTTGAAGCAGACTCTGAAGGGTGATGATCAATTGATTTTGAGTAATGAGAAAAATGCCTCATCTAAAAACTTTGTGACGGCAGCCAAGGGATATGCAGGTGACGATTTATTTGAGTTAGGTGATCAGGTCACCGGTAATGAAGTGACTTTTCCAGCCCCTTATCAAATTAATCCCGGTTCAGGGCGCGACATTATCTCTTGGGGCGGCGATGGCAATAATGAAGGGATGTGCCGTGTTGAGATTGAAGGTTTTAATGCCTCAAAAGATAAGCTTTTTATTGATGCTGATCGGCTTCAGTCTCTGGAGATTCTGACCTTTAATGGAGATACCTACCTGATTGATAAGACATTTGATCCTGAGGCTGAAAGTTTCTTTGGCAATAACCCCTATGTCATGTTCAAAGGCAAGGGACTGTCTCTTGGAGATTTGAAGATTGTGACTGAATTATCTTGAGCGAACAGGTTCTCCTTGGTGAACGATCATGTGTAACCATAGGCGAGAGCTATACTTTTTGGTTTTGTTGCCTTTTTATGGTCATCTCCAACGGGCCTTTTTAAGCTGAAGTGAGTTGGCGTGTCATCTGTGATGACCAAGCAATTTAAGCGCAATACAATTGCTGTCTCATGGGAGCCGTTCGCCATGGACGAGTTGGCGTCCATGGGGGTGACTGGCCAGCATGCGTTTCTAATTTATACAGACGCTGCAGGGGTGAATCATGTGCTGGAGCACGGAGACCCCTATTACGCCTACGGCGATTCACAGTCGTTGTATCAGGGAGAACTCAAGGATTTCCTTCGCTATCGCGTGGGCAGATTGAGTGCTGCGCATACCTATCCACACCCTGAAGGGACCCGCGAAGGGATTGATCAAAATAATGTGATTTATAAGGCAACTCCGAAATTCCCAAACTGGCATCCTCTTGACAATTATTTTGATCTGAACATTCCAGTTCAATATCAAAAACAAGCTTGGCAGGAAATGATTGATCATGCCAAAGCACTCAAAGATGCCAAGGTTCTTTATCAATTTGGGTTGAAAGGCCCTGTCAGTAATTCGGTGATTGCTTCTGTATTAGCCGATATTGGTTTGCAACTTGATGAGATTACAGGAGTGAATATTCCGGAGAATGTGTCTCTGAACAACCCTGCCAGCATTGGTATGGCTGTGATGGCAGGCAAGCTTGTGATGTCTGATCTTGGCTATGGCGGTGTGAGCAACACGGTGGACCAGGTGCAATCCGCTGATCAACCGGGCTTGGCACGAGCCATTAGCGCTGGCGCCAATGGCTCGACGCCTGATACGGCAACCACTGATCCCGATTCACCGTTAATTTCGACACCAACGCAACCGCCAAGTTCGAAGCCAGATCTTGCAACGCCATCCATTTCAAAACCGGCGATTCCAAATCCAGAGACACTCCTACCAATCAAGAAGCCAGTCTTCAATCCACCCGATTCGGTGCAAACGGTTCTTGACTCTGTGACGCATAATCTCAGCAAACCCAAGCATTTTAAGAAAAAGTTTGTCGATAAAATCACCAACTTCAATCCTGAGTTGGATGATCTCCAGCTCGACGTATCAGATTTTGGCTTGCGGCTACGTGATGTAGAATTCAAGATCGTTGCGAACAAAAAACAGCTCAAAAAATTTCTCCGAAAGGATTTTAGTTTTATTTATGAGAGCCGTAAGGGTGGCCTTTATTTCAATGAAAATAAGGCGGAAAAGGGAGTTGGAGAAGGGGGATTATTTGCTATCCTCAAAGGCGGACCTGATCTGATCAAAGAAAATTTTGAGATAGTTTAGAGCATTGGGGTTTTGAGAGGAACGAGAGATGCTTGTTTCTGCTCTCATCGGATGCATTCCTTGTCTCTTGATATCTGAAGTCGTCCTGATAAGCTGTTAATCATAATTGCCGTCGCAATTAACTTTAAAATCTCGCCAATAGCTATAGCGAAGATGAGCTTGATTGGACTCTGATCATATAAATATAGATGATTGTAATTGTATATGTGTTTACCACTCGCCACTGGATTGATCCTTTTTGGGGTGAAACTGAACCCCTATGGTTGGTGAATAACTTCACCAACCAACTTTGAGATACGGACTTGACTTCACGATGAGTCTGAAATTGCTTGGGGCCCTAAAGGCTGCATGGGTATAGAAGCCCTGTCTAAGACAGGGTTTCTGGACATTGCAAAGGAGACTTCGGCTATGCGGCTTATTTGATGTACTCCTTCAGCACCCCATTGCGATTGGGATGGCGCAATTTGCGAAGTGCTTTCGCTTCAATCTGACGAATGCGCTCCCGGGTGACATCGAAGATCTGGCCAATTTCTTCGAGGGTCTTCATCCGGCCATCATCCAATCCATAACGCAGTCGCAGCACATCCCTCTCGCGTGGGCTGAGGGTGGCGAGCACACCTTCGAGATCCTCGCGCAACAGATTCTTGGCCACATCCTGCTCGGGGTTCTCAATATCAGCTTCGATGAAATCACCGAGCCGTGAATCTTCCTCCTTACCGATGGGTGTTTCCAGTGAAATTGGCAGCTGGGCACTCTTGGCGATGAACCGGAGTTTTTCGATGGTCATCTCCATCGATTCGGCGATTTCTTCCTCTGTGGGCTTCCGGCCGAATTCCTGGGAGAGAACCTTGGTGGTTTTCTTGATCCTGGAAATGGTTTCGTAGAGGTGCACCGGCAGGCGGATCGTGCGGCTCTGGTCGGCGATGGCCCTGGTGATCGCCTGGCGAATCCACCACGTGGCATAGGTGGAGAACTTGTAGCCTTTCTCGTGGTCGAACTTCTCAGCGGCGCGGATCAGTCCGAGGCTGCCTTCCTGGATCAGATCCTGGAAACTGAGGCCGCGATTCATGTATTTCTTCGCGATCGACACCACAAGGCGCAGATTGGACTGCACCATCTTTTCCTTGGCGCGACGCCCCAGCATCAGACGCCGCCGGAAACGAATCAGCGGCATTTCCACCAAGGCCGCCCATTCTTTGTTGTCCGGTTCGCGGCCGTTGTCGCTTTCGAACTGGGCTGAAAGCTCCTCGAGATAGAGCAAATCCGCGATCTTGCGGGCCAGTTCAATCTCTTCATCGGGCCGCAACAGGCGGATCCGACCGATTTCTTGCAGATAAACCCTGATCGAGTCTTCTGTGTAAACACCTTTTGGGCCGATCTTGATGCTCGCTAAGGCCTTGGCCTTGGCTTCTTTTTCAGCAGCGGCGCGTTTGGCTTTCTCTTCCGGCGTCAAATTGTCAAGAGCAGCTTTGGCAGCTGCTGCTTTGGCTGTGGCCGCCTTGGCTGATGCCACCTTCGCAGTAGCGGAAGCTGCTTTGGTTTTGGTGGATTTGGTCTTCGCTGCCTTGCTGGTGGTGCTGGTTTTGGTCTTGCTGGCAGTTTTTGACTTGCTTTTGGTCGCTGTTTTGGCTTTGGTCGCTTTCGCTTTGCCAGCAGCGTCGTTTTTCGCTGCTTTGTTCGGATCAGCTGCGGCTAGCAACTCATCGGCGGCCGCAGACAGATCCTTCGCGCTGGCTTTGCTGCGCGGGGTGCGACGCTTGGGCGCTGCTTTCTTGGTCTGTGTTGCACTGTCGGTTGTCTTGAGCATCTTTGTCTCCCCTTCGGCGTTGGCCAGCAGAACAATGTCGGGTGTTGCTGTTTTGGTAGCTGCTGGGCTCATGAGTGAGGTTTAAAACTGCGGAAAGCGGAACAATTCAAGAAATCGATCAACCTGGGATCTTGGCCGCCGTCGCTGACAGCAGCTCAAGATCTTCAAATGACCAATGAGGCGTCATCCGGCGGAGTGACACCACAAGCAAATGGAGCGCAAATCTTGAAAAACGAGATCAATCCTGACGAGATGTTGTCCGGTTTGTCGGGCCTCTGGGCTGTCCGGGGTGATCTCAGACCGGTCGAAGGGATCAGGAGAAGCTCCTGGCTTCGAACTGCGTGTCTTCCTCTGGAGCGAGCGCAGATGTTGGCGTTATCTGACCAACCTGTCCACGTTAATGAAGTTTTTCGATCTTTGCAAGCCCACATAGGTTGTTTCTGTGCTGGTTGAAGTTTGGCTCGAAGCGGGGCGTGAAGGCCGCACCTTCACTTATTCCTCTGAGGCGGCAATGGGCTTGGAGCCTGGTGACCTGGTCAAGGTCCGCCTTCGCGGCCGCCCCATGCATGGGCTTGTTGTCGCGGATCAGGAGGGGGCCTGGGCGGATGCATCCGCGCCTTTCAATGCTGATCTGATTCAGCCAGTGGAGTCACTGGTGTTGAAGGCTGCCGTGCCCTCCGAATGGCGCCTCTGGATTGAGGCGAGTGCCCAGACCTGTCATCTCAGTGCGTATCGGATGTTGAAGGCGGCTCTCCCCGCTGGCTGGTTGGGACAGGCGCGCAAACCGATTGCAGGGAGCGGACGCGCGCTCTGGTGGATCCGTCTTGCCACGGTTTCTGCACCGGCAGAGGGATTGCCAGAGCGTCAACAGGCCTTGTTGTCTTACCTAAAGGAGAAGCACCCCAACGGCGCCTGGCAACGGGATCTCGGGCGAGCAGGGTTCAGTGCGGATTTGCTGCGGCGTCTGGACGCCCGCGGGTTCGTTCTCAGAGAACAGCGCAGGGCGTTGGAACCTTCTCCCTCAACCCTTGCTGAACAGCTCGAGCAGCCCCAGGCCCTCACCCCCGAGCAACACAAGGCTTTGGATGCCTTTGCAGCGATTCGCCCCGGCCATGGACTGCTGCTCTGGGGGATCACAGGGTCGGGCAAAACAGAGGTTTATCTCCAGTTGGTGGCGGCTGAGCTCGCCAAGGGGCACCACGCGCTCCTGCTGACGCCGGAAATTGGGCTGATCCCGCAGCTGGTGGACCGATGCAGGCGACGGTTCGGGCAGCGGGTTCTGGAATATCACAGCGGTTGCAGTGAGGCTGAACGGCTGCGGGTCTGGCGACGCTGCCTCGCCGCGGATGATCAGCCGCTTTTGGTTGTGGGAACCCGTTCTGCGGTCTTTGTTCCCTTGAGCGATCTGGGGCTGATCGTGCTCGATGAAGAGCACGACAGCTCCTACAAGCAGGAATCGCCGATGCCCTGCTACCACGCCAGAGATCTCGCCATGGATCGGATCCGGCGCTGTGGCGGCAAGCTTGTGCTCGGCAGTGCGACACCGTCGCTTGACAGTTGGATGCAGCTGGAGAGCGGTGGCCTCCTCACGTTGGCTCGCCTGCGGCAGCGCATTTCCAGGCAGCCCCTGCCACCGGTCCATGTCGTGGACATGCGGCAGGAGCTTGAGGCCGGCCATCGCAAGCTGATCAGTCGGCCCTTGATGGATCGACTCGCCGCACTTCCAGAACACGGAGAGCAGGCGGTTGTCCTCGTGCCCCGCCGTGGTTACAGCCCTTTTCTGAGTTGTCGGAGCTGCGGTGAGGTGGTCATGTGCCCCCACTGCGATGTGGCGATGACTGTTCACCGTGGCCAGGGCGGGCATCAGTGGTTGCGCTGTCATTGGTGTGACCACAGGGCTGAGATGGGGTCAAATTGCAGCCATTGCGGCTCCACAGCCTTTAAACCCTTTGGTGCGGGCACTCAGCGCGTGATGGAGTTGCTTTCCGAGGAACTCAAGGATCTGCGGCTGCTGCGGTTTGATCGGGATTCCACCGGTGGCCGGGACGGCCACCGGCGCCTTTTGGCACGGTTTGCATCCGGTGAAGCGGATGTGCTGATCGGAACGCAGATGCTCGCGAAAGGGATGGATCTGCCTCGGGTCACGCTGGCTGCAGTTCTCGCCGCCGATGGGCTGCTGCATCGTCCGGATCTCAGGGCCGCCGAGCAGGCGTTGCAGCTGCTGCTGCAGCTGGCTGGCCGGGCCGGTCGCGGGGAACGCCCGGGACAGGTCCTCGTTCAGACCTATTCCCCTGATCACCCAGTGATCCGTCATTTGGTGGATGGCCGTTATGAGGCTTTTCTTGCAGAGGAGATGGCCTTACGCCGTGAGGCGGCTTTGGTGCCGTTCAGTCGCGCTTGCCTGTTGCGGTTGTCCGGTGAATCGGCCGCTGCCACAGCAACGGCTGCTTCGGTTCTCACCGAACAAATCCGGCCGCTCTGTCAGGAGCAGGGATGGTTGGTGATTGGCCCCGCTCCCGCTCCCGTGGCCCGCGTCGCCGGCCGCAGTCGCTGGCAGCTGCTGTTGCATGGTCCCTCTGGCACAGGCTTACCACTGCCGCCAGGCCAGAGTTTGTGGGCCAACCTGCCACGCGGGGTTGCTCTCGCCGTTGATCCCGATCCGCTCACCCTTTAATCACGACGGCAATTCCGGGAATCCAAAACCGAGGAGACGCCGCCTGCTCTGAAGACCAAGGCTCAGCAACAGCAGCAGCAACACCGCAAGGCTGCCGAGCCCCAGCGGAATCCAGTGCCAGTCACGCTCTTCGAGAATCGCGTGATCACCGCTGTGCAGTAAAGCGGGGGATGGCTTGTTATTCAGGTTCAGCGTGATCTCCAGCCCAGGGATGTCTGGCAGACCGCTGAGATCCAAAGCAAGACGAAGATCTTGATCCACCCCGATTAGCCAGTTGCGTTCCCGCAGCTGGATTATTGGTGCATTCAGTGCCAGTCCGGTGGTTTTAGCCGCCAGTTCCACCATTCGGTCCAAATCGCTCTGCAGGCCCGTTGCTGAGATCACCCGGCTACTGATCCGCAGTGCGCCGGGGTCGGGGTGGCTGATTAGCAGATCAGGCAGTTGCTTGTGGAGCTCCTGCTCGAAGCGTTCCTGCCAGGGCTGAAGCCGACCGCTGTCACTGCGGATGTCCCACTGCATCTGCAGGTGGCCTGGGCCGGCTAGATCCAGATCCGCATTGATGCGGACGCAGCCGCTCAACAGCAGGGTGATCCCGAGCAGAACGGCGGCGGCGAAGAGTGCAAATCCGATCGCCGGAGGCCGGGTTGGCCCGGTCGGCGGCGGTGGTGGCGGCGGTGGTTTTCGAGATCGTCGCCGTCCGCGCGGGGCGGGGCCACTGGCACTGGTGGCGGTCATTTCAAGTTCGGGCAGCCGCATCGACCAGCGTTCCGGCCGAGCCAAGCTTGGCGACTCGAGCACGGCCAAGAGCTGTTTGGCCTGTTGGCGTAGTTCTGGATCTCGGCTCCGGCAAAGCAAGCGGCAGCTGGCTAACGCTGATTGGTCGTCCCCTTGCCCCATCCAGGCGGTGATCATTATTAGCCGGACACGCCCACCCTCCGATGAGGTGTGGGGGTGTGTTTCCGCAAGGGGCATAAGCAAAGCAAGGCACTGCCCGTAGTCGCCTCGCTCCAATGCGGCTTCAGCACGACTTAAATCCAGCTGCCCCTGCAGTTCCTCCACGCTTAACCGCGACCCACCACCATGGTGCCGATGCCGGCATCGGTGAACACCTCCAACAGCAGTGCATGGGGCACGCGGCCATCCACGATGTGGGCTGCTGCCACTCCCTGCGCGAGGGCGCGGATGCAGCATTCGGTCTTTGGTGTCATCCCACCGGCCACGACCCCATTGTTGATCAGCTGGCGGGCTTCCGAGAGTCGGAGTTTGCGGATCAGCGAGTCTGAATCCTCCTTGTCCATGAGGATTCCAGGAGTATCGGTGAGGAGGATGAGTTTCTCCGCTTCTAAAGCAGCAGCGAGTTCACCGGCCACGGTGTCGGCATTGATGTTGTGGGACCGCCCGTCTGGTGTCGCTGCAACGCTGGAGATCACCGGAAGGTAGCCCCGTTCCAGCAATGGCCCGAGAACATCGGGATTCACTTTGGCGACATCGCCCACCAGTCCATGGCTGCCTGAGCCCCATGGACGCGCTTCAACCAGGCTGCCGTCGCTTCCGCTCAGACCAACCGCCCGAGCCCCCAGCTGATTTAGACCATTCACGATCTGCTTGTTGACGCGGCCAACCAGCACCATTTCGACCACATCCATGGTGTCGGCATCGGTCACCCGTAGCCCATCCCGGAATTCCGCCGGAATCTCAAGCCGTTTCAGCCACTGGTTGATTTCCGGACCGCCACCATGAACGATCACAGGCTGGACGCCAACGCAGGCCAACAGAGCGAGATCGCGGAACACCGCTTCCCGCAGCTCGGCGTGGGCCATGGCCGCGCCGCCGTACTTGATCACGATCCGACGGCCAGAAAAGCGCTGGATGTAGGGCAGCGCTTCGCTGAGTACCGAGACACGCAACGCGTCATCGCCGGTCTGTATCGGGTCAGCCATCGGCAGCGGGCAGCAGGATTAGATCCAGTTGGTCATCCTCCAGGCTGGTCAACTGGGCCTGCAACCCTTTGGCGAAAAAGCGGCCCAGTCGTTCTTGTTTTTCTTCCCAGCGATCCAGGGGAACCGCGTTCAGCTGGAAACGGAGCCTCAACCCATAGCTCCCGTTTGGATTGAGTTCCTCCACTTCAAGCAGCTGCGGTGGATTGTCCTCATCCCAAAGCTTGAGGGCTTCCAGCGATGATTCCAGATGAGCTTTTTGGCCGTAGCGCCAACGGGTGACGTCCCCCAGCAGCTTGTCCAATTCCGCCGGTGCCTGCTGCCTCGCCTCGCGGAGAGCGTTCTTCGGGGTAACGCGTTTGGCGGGGGGGGAGTTCAGACGATTTCAGAGCCAGACCACCCAAAAGAATTGGGATGCCGTAGAAGATGGTTGGAAGACTGAGATTGGCGCTTCCGGTGGCATAGGCAACGGCCCCAACCACGGTCAGGGCGCCACCGCCAACCGTAACCAGGCTGCCTGGGGAGAAAAGGTCTTTCATGCACGCGGTCGGTTGGACGTCATTGTGACGTCCAACCCATCAGGATGGGTCTGCACATCGCCCTCACCGCCTTGTCCGAGCCTCAGTCGGCGAATTTCCAGCAGCTTCTGCAGCAACTGGATCAGGACCGAACCTGGCTGCTTCAGCAGATCGATTGCGGTCGTTGGCCCGACCTACGCCTAGACCTCGCTGCGCTCGAGCGGGAGCTGGGTCAGTTGCTCACCCGTGCGAGCGAGCTCCAGGAAGATTCAGAGGACGGGTGAAATCAGAAGGGGATCTCATCGGTGTCTGGAACCAGAGGAGCGGAGTTCCAGCTGGCAGGTTCCGGTTCGGCCTTCACAGGGGCCGCCGGCTTGGCTGCTGTGGTCTTGCCCACCGGTGGCTGGGCTGCAGGAGCGCTGGGGCTGGCCGCTGCGCCGACAGGGTGCAGACGGGAGAGGGTGAACTCCGCCCGTTTCTCTTTCATCCCGTCTTGTCGGGGAACGGTGTTCATCCTCAGACGACCTTCAACCACAAGCCGCTGACCCACTTGAACCCTGTTCTGCAGGTCCTGGGCGAGGTTTCCCCAGCCGACCACCTTCAGCTCTCCCGGGGGGTCTTCGGCGCGCAGGCCGTCAAATCGGACGGTCATTTCAGCGATTGGAGTCTGGTTGTCCTGGGTGTATCGAAGGGTTGGGGCCTCAACTACTTCCACCTCGAGCACGCAGTGGTTCATGTCCCTATCTGGAAGTTGGCGACATCCTGATGCAAGGAAGCGATGATGACCAGCGTCGGATTTGGCTTCTGGCTGGCACAGGCGAGGGTCCGTCGCTGGCGCAGGCGTTGCTGGATCAGGGCTGGTGGGTTCGCATCAGCGTTGTGACCTCCAAGGCAGCGGAGGCCTACAGCGGCCTGGGTGTTCAGCAGCTGAGCATTGGAGCGTTGGCCGGGCCGGCCGGCATCGCGTCGGTTCTTGAGCAAGAGGGGCCGTTTACTTGGGTGCTCGACGCCACCCATCCGTTTGCGACCCAGATCACCGCTGAGCTCCAGCAGGTCTGCAGCCTGCGGCAGCAGCCGTTATTGCGGCTGGACCGATCGGCTGAGGTGGGGAGCGTTTTCGCGGTCTTGAACAACCTGTCTGACCTGGAGGATCGGCGACTTGAAGGCCGTCGTGTTCTGCTTGCCATCGGCGCGCGCCATCTCGCGCTGGCCGTCGGTGCAGCTCAAAAAGCCGGTGCCATCGCCTTTGCCAGGGTGCTGCCCAGTGTTGAGGGGCTGAGAGCGGCCCTTGCAGTGGGACTGCCGTCCGATCAGCTCGCCGTGCTGCGTCCTTTGCAGGGCGATCCACCAGGCGCGATTGAACGTGCCCTGTGTTGCCGCTGGTCCATCACCGATGTGGTCTGCCGTCAGTCCGGTGGTACGACCGAACGCCTCTGGCGCGATATCTGCCTCGATCGGGGGTTGCGTCTCTGGCTCGTGCGGCGGCCGTCTGATTTACCGGACATGGACACTGTGGTGGGTCAACGAGCACTTCTCGAACGGCTGAGCGATGACGGACTGCCCTACACCACTGATGTTGGCTCTGACGACGGAGGCCGATCAGGCCAAGGCTGAGCTCTTGGCCAGTCGTTTGCTGGAACGTCGTCTTGTGGCATGCGTAAGCCTGGCTCCGATCCGTTCGTTGTACGTGTGGCGTGATGCGGTGCAGAACGAGCATGAGGTTCAGCTTCTGCTGAAGACAACGCCAGACCAACTTGAACGCCTGCAGCGAGCCGTGATGGAGTTGCACAGTTACGAAATGCCGGAGTGGCTCGTGTGGCGAGCTGACGCTTCGCCGGCCTACGGCAGCTGGGCGCAGGAGCTGTTCAGGACAGATGGGCCGAAGCCAGATCCTGAAGCGGCACCAGCGAGCGAGCCCCCAGCTGGGTGACGATCTGGCCGGCACAGAGGGCACCTAACTCGCCGCACCGTTTCAGGGGTTCACCCTGGGTGTACCCGTGCAGAAACCCCCCGGCGTAGAGATCACCGGCTCCGGTGGTGTCCACCAGATCGCCGAGCCCGAAGATGCCCACATCCCAGCGTTGCTCACCGCTCAACACAACCGATCCCTCTGCGCCGCGGGTGATGGCGATCACGGAGCAGCAGCCACGAACCTGGTTTAGCGCCACATCGAATTGGTCGGTCTGATAAAGCGACTGGATCTCCACATCATTGGCGAACAGAACATCCACGTGGCCGTTCACCAGCTCAAGGAAGCTGTCGCGATGGCGGTCGACACAGAAACCATCGGATAGGGAGAGAGCCACCTTGCCGCCAGAGTC
>QCSN01000030.1 GCA_003211515.1 Synechococcus sp. AG-670-F04 | reverse complement strand
ATATCAACATCGCCTTGATCGCCACCAGTGAAATCCGCACCAGCTGTCTGGTGCCTGAAAACGATGGCATTGCTGCGCTGCAGGCGGTTCACGCTGGTTTCCAGCTTGGTGGTGGGGAGCGGCATCAAGCCAAAGGCAGCGCCTCACCCCTGGATAACAATTGAGAGGATATGACTACAGCAGACCCTGGTTCTCTCCTACAGCACGCCAGGGAGCTACTCGTCCAGGGGAATGCAACAGAAGCGATTGCCATCGCTACCCAGAAGCTGAACCAACCAGAGACTTGCAATGAGCAACTGCTGATCCTGATCCAGGCAAGCCGCCAGTTGAACGATCATTCGATCGGCCCATGGATTGATCAGACAACCGAGCAACACGCGGAGCGTCTACGGGTGCAAACCCTGATTCAACTCCACGAATTTGCTCGGACTTTTCAGGACCAACCACGTCGCCACGTCGCCGCATGCCTGCTCAGCCGCCACCGGCAATGTCCGCGAGCCTGGCTTACTGCAGAAGCACGCAGCCTGATCGCATCAAAACAACCAGAGCTTGCCAATCAGCACCTGAAGCAACTCAAACAGACCCATCCAGATCTGGAATGGATCCCATTGGCACGTGCTGAGTTGTTTGAATTAAAAGGAGAACAACTCAAGTTGAAACGATTACTTCGGCGCGCTGCTCATAGGTTCCCGACCCATCCAGAGATTCAGGACCGGTGGATGGACTATCTCGTGAGCCACGGGCGAACCGAACGGGCCCGAGCATTGTCAGAACGATTCGTAAATCATTCTGACGATGCCAACTCAATTTCAGTCCAAACCATTGCCACGCCGCTGCAAGTTTTTCAATACTTCAACCCCCATCCGCACATCTCCAAGAACAAGGATGAAATGGCGCGCATCAACGCACTGAATTGCAAAGCAACTCTCCAGTGGCAATCAGCGCTTGGAACCGATGGTCATTACGAGCTGGTGAACTGGCAACAGGCCTTCAATCTCATTGCAGCCTGGCATGGACAGGCTGCTGCGGCAGCATTCGAACAATGCCGGTTGCCTGCAATGCAGGCTGATGTGTTTCGCCTGGCCCACTTGGCTCACCATCGCCATGCCCTCTACATCGACTGGCCCTATCGCCCCTGGATCCGCCAACCACTGCTGAACTGCGAACTGTTAAAGGATCAAATCAGCATCCTTTCAGGAAAGATACGAGCCGACGGTTGGCGCATTGTCAACACGTTCGCTTACAACAATGACGATATTCAAATGCAAATATTTTTTAATGAGATTTTCACACAGGTTCTCAAAAATATCCGATCTCGACGTGCAAACAATCAGCCCTCAAACAATGTCCTTCACGTAACAGGTCCACGCGCTTGGTCAACTGTACTCAACGACAACACTTCTCCAACACCGCAACACAAACGCATCACACTCCCTTTCGATCTTGAAGGCATCTTTTCCACAACCTTTGACAAACGCAAAGAGATGCGGTGTCACTGGTCCAACATCCAGAAAGATGAGTCGATCTACACATCTCCCTGAACCGCCCAGAAGACATCCGCACTTCGGCAATGGGGGAACAAATCACCAGCCGAACGATGGCAGAACAACAACAGCACCATCGCTAGTGTCCAAGAGGTCCCTGGAATGGACTGCATGGACGGCGACTTTCAGCAGCGCTACCAGCAGGCGGAGCAGGCCTATGCCGCAGGGCAGTACACCGATGCCCACGCCATTGCCTTCCAGCTCCTGGCTGAACTGACTGATGCACCGGGAGATGCCGCAACCCAAGCAGCGGTGGATGGATGGCGGGCCTTCGTTGCTCTGCTGCTGGGCAACATCGAGCTCTACGGGCTGAGCCAACCGCAAGCAGCCACAGAGCACTACCAACTGGTGTTGCGCAGCAACCCCCACGAAACCCTGGCCGATCTGGCCCGACAGGGCCTGGAGTGGAGCCAGTCCGCCGGAAACGAGCAACACGAGCCATACAAGAAACAGCCTGCACCAGAACTCCAAGTGATGGAGCCGGAACCTGCTGCATCGGCCCTCGAGTCGAGACAACCCCTATCCGAACTTCTGCGCGATCCCTTCCTTCAGGGACCCAGCACCACATCTCCCGCCCATGAAAAGAGAGATCACACCGGAGCCAGCAGCTCGAAGCAACGACCAACCGCCATGCCCTGGCTGGAGGATCTCGCCGGGGATGCGAACGACGATCAACAAGGTGGCTTAAACAACGATCGACCCTCTGAACCGGAGCCCGAAGCTCTGGATGAGATCAACCTCGACGCCCTTGACACGCCAGAAGCAGCTGCCACTGCCGAAGGGGAGCCGGAGCCCAAGCCAAGCCTCCCTGAATCTGGACAGTCGTCGGAGCCAGAAGCCACACCAACAGAAGCTGCAGCACCAGATGCTGAAACACAAAAACCGGTCATACAGGTAGAGCCAGCAGCTGCTCTGGAATCGACAACGACACCAGATCTGGAACCAGAACAAGCAATCGAGCAGGACGAAAGCCCGAATCCTGATCCAGAACCTGAGGTTGAACTCGAGGATCCAATGGACGTGCTGCGCGACTCATGGCTGCGCGTCACGGTGAAACTGGCGGAATCAACAACTGGAGAAGAAAAGACAACAACAAAAAAGGGCGACGGGATGCCGTCGCCCTCCTTGCTTCTACGCCTGCGAACGCTATTGAAGCGATCAGACGGCCGCTGAACGGCGACGGCGGGTGCGACCAGCGGGCATCTCCGGTTCAGGAGCGGGGGCTGCAGCCGCAGCTGCCGCGGCCTTGGGCTCCACCTTTTCGGCAACAGCGGCCTTGACTGGAGCAGCAGCACCTGAACCAGCTCGCACCGGTGCAGGCGCAGGATCACGACGACCACCGGCACCACCAGAGCCACTGGGGCCGCCATGACGGCCGCCGCGGCGGGGAACAGGACGATCATCCTTCTCTTCCATCGCCTTGGACTTGTAAGCAGGGGTGCCAGCGGGTGCAGGCTGAACCAGGCAGAGGATCAACGGCTCCACCTGAAGCTCGCGGCGCATGCGGCGACCCAGACCCACTTCCACTTCGCGTTGAACGCCCATCCAGTCCACTTCAGGCGCCTTACCACCGGTGTTGCGGCAGAGCTGCTTCCAGCGATTTTCAAGCACCCAGCTGATCTCCCGCTCCGTCCACATCGACATCTTGCGGGCATCGGCGGTGGTGACCACACCCCGGAGGTTGACGCGCGGCGGCGCGACCATCTGACCATCGGTGCTGATGGCAGCAAGGATCGTGACCACGCCGTCCTCGGCCAGCTGCTGACGCTCCTTCAGCACCCGGGCATCAACGATGCCGTTGCGGGACTGATCCAGCAATTCAATGCCGGCCTTGACGGCATCACCCTTGCGGATCGAATCGGCCGTGAGCTCCACCACATCACCGTTATCGATGATCAAAGTGTTGTCGGCCGGGATGCCCATGGACTGACCGGTCTTGGCATGGCAAACGAGCATGCGGTGCTCGCCGTGCACCGGCACAAAGAACTTCGGCTTGGTGAGCGCCAGCATCAGCTTCTGGTCTTCCTGGAAGCCATGGCCGGACACATGAATGCCCTTGTCCTTGCCGTAAACGACCTTGGCACCGAGCATCATCAACCGATCGATGGTGTTCACCACGGAAATCGTGTTTCCGGGGATGGGGCTGGCGGAGAAGATGATCGTGTCGGTGGTTTTCACCTTCACCTGGGGGTGCTCACCACGGGAAATCCGGCTCAGAGCAGCCAGAGGCTCCCCTTGGCTGCCAGTCATAAGCAGCAGGGTTTCACGGTCGGGCACATCATTGATCTGCTTGATTGGAACGAACAGATCATCAGGAGCTCGCATATAGCCCAGCTCACGCGCCTTGGCGATCACGTTGAGCATGGAGCGGCCGAGTAGTCCGACCTTGCGACCGTTCTTGATCGCCAGTTCCAGGATCATTGAGACCCGGTGAATCGAGCTGGCGAAGGTGGTGACAATCACCCGACCCTCCGCAGTCGCAATATGACGATCCAGGTTGGGGAAGACGGAACGCTCCGGGGGGCAGAAGCCGGGCACTTCAGCGTTGGTGGAATCGCTGAACAGACAGAGCACACCCTGTTCGCCGTGATGGGCGAGGCGAGCCATGTCGAAATATTCACCGTCGACGGGGGTGTGATCGAACTTGAAATCACCGGTGAAAATGATGGTTCCCACAGGCGTGGTGATCGCCAACGAGAAGCTGTCCGCCATCGAGTGGGTGTTGCGGATGAACTCCACAGAGAAGTGCTGGCCCACCTTCACCACATCCCGGGGGCCAACGGTCTGGAGCGTGGTGCGGTCGCTGACGCCGGCCTCCTCCATCTTCCCGGTGAGCATGGACAGGGCCAACCGTGGCCCGTAGATCACCGGGATATTGAAGTGCTTGAGATGGTGAGAGATGCCACCGATGTGGTCTTCATGACCATGGGTGACAATCATGCCGCGGATCCGCTTCTGATTTTCACGCAGGAAGCTGGTGTCGGGCAGCACCACATTGACGCCGTGCATGCCATCACTGGGGAAGGCGAGGCCGGCATCCACCAGCATCAGATCATCGCCGTACTCAAAAACACAGGTGTTCTTGCCGATCTCATGCAGACCACCAAGGGGAATCACTCGCAGGGAGGGTTCCTGCTCCTTGGCGGATCGTGCGTTGTTAGCCATGGAAAAGGGTTGAAAAAAGGTTTGCTTGCGTGAGCCGTTAAGCCGGACCGAGCTAGGTCTGACGAAGGGCAGCCATTGTTTGGGACAGGGTCGTTTTCATTGCTTCTGGCAGAGGGGACAGGGGCGGACGGGGAGTTCCGACGGACCAGCCATTGAGTTCCAAGGCGGCTTTAACGGGAATCGGATTGGTGGTAGCGAACAGGGTCTTGAAGAGAGGAATCAGCGCTTCGTGATGGGCGAGGGCCACAGCTCCATCGCCGTTCAGGTAGGCCTCAATCATCGCGCGGATCTGAGAACCGACCACATGACTGGCAACACTCACAACTCCCACAGCTCCGACAGCCAGCATCGGAAGGGTGAGGCCATCATCGCCGCTGTAGATCGCCAGGCGTGGACCGCAGGCCAGGCGCAGCTTGGTCACTTCCTCGGTGGTCCCACTGGCAGCCTTGAAGCTGACGATGTTGGGGCAATCCATCAGACGTGCAGCCGTCTCAGGCTGCAGGCTGCAACCGGTTCGACCAGGAATGTTGTAAAGCATCAGTGGCAATTGCGGTGCGGCGGCCGCGATCGCACGGAAATGGGCTTCCAGCCCGTCCTGAGGAGGCTTGTTGTAATACGGAACGACAACCAGGGCACCATCTGCCCCCGCCTGCGCGGCTTCCCTGGTGGCCTCCACCGCTTCTGCAGTGCTGTTACTGCCGGTGCCCGCCAAAACCTTTGCATCAGCACCTACCGCCTGACGCACCGCCTGGAGCAACTGGAGCTGCTCCTCCCAACTGAGCGTTGGCGATTCACCCGTGGTTCCGCACACCACCAGACCGTCGGAGCCCTGATCCACCAGATGGCGGGCCAGCCGGCCAGCCAAGGACAGATCCACGGCACCCGAAGCATCAAAAGGCGTCACCATCGCGGTGATTAATCGTCCGAAGGGGGTTGGAGACAACGCGGCGGCAGATGTCATGACTGAATCAGCAGTTCGGCGATCTGGACAGCATTGAGCGCTGCACCCTTTCGGATCTGATCCCCGCAGAGCCAAAGCTCGAGGGCATTGGGATCACTGATGTCCTGGCGAATCCGTCCGATCGCCACCGGATCTCGACCCGTGACATCGGTGGGCATCGGAAAGCGGTTGCTGGCGGGGTCATCGATCAACTCAACTCCTGGGGCATCAGCCAGCAACTGGCGTGCCTCAGTGACGGGGAATGGCTGATCGAATTCAATGTTGACAGCCTGGGAATGCGCCCGCAGCACCGGCACGCGAACACAGGTGGCGGTGAAGCGAAGATCCGGGAGGTCCATGATCTTCCGTGTTTCGTTGACCATTTTCATTTCTTCTTCGCAGTAGCTGTTCTCCTGCAACGGCGAGTTGTGGAGAAAGAGATTGAACGCAAGCGAATAGGGCAGCACTTCAGGCGTTGGCGAGCCACCATCCAGCACGGTCTGTGACAGGGTCTTGAGTTCTTCCATCGCCCGCGCACCGGCACCGCTAGCGGACTGATAGGTGCTCACCACCACCCTGCGCATCGTCCGCCTGGCGGCCAGCGGTGCCAGAGCGAGTGTGAGCAGAATCGTGGTGCAGTTCGGATTGGCGATCACACCCCTGTGCTGGAACGCCGCAGAAGGGTTCACCTCCGGAACCACCAGGGGAATCCCCTCCTCCATGCGGAAGGCACTGGAGTTGTCCACCATCACCGCACCCGCTGATGTGATCGCCTCGCGCCACTGGCGCGACACACCGCCACCGGCGGAGGCGAGCACCAGATCCACTCCGGCGAAGGCGTCAGCCGAGGCCTCTTCCAGGATGAGATCCCTGCCGTTCCAATGCTGGATCCGACCGGCGGAACGAGCCGAGGACAACAACTTCAGATCTGCAATTGGAAAATTGCGTTCCTTAAGAAGAAGAAGCAACTCCTGGCCGACGGCTCCACTGGCCCCGAGAACTGCAACGTTGAGAGGACGATTTGGAAAAGATCTGGACAAGCGGACGGGGGTAAACGACTCAGAAACTGTTGGCCTCAGTGCTGTTCATCCATCACCACGCAGAGAAGGGAATGGAACCAGAAGCTTGTTCACACCTTACCGGCCAATGAGCAAAACAACCCTCTAATTACAATGGCCCGCTGCCCCGTCGTGCCAAGAACACCGCCATGAGTGCTGCCGCCCTGAAGGTGACCACCGAAACCCGCCCCAGCAGCCGCCTGGCGGTGACGGTGACGATCCCTGGGGAACGCAGCAAAGCCAGCTACGAGGAGGCAATCAGCAGCCTTTGCCGGAACGTCAACCTGCCCGGCTTCCGCAAAGGCAAGGTGCCCCGCACGGTTGTTGTGCAACAGCTTGGTTCGGTGCGCATCAAAGCCACGGCCCTGGAAGGACTGGTGGACAGCATCTGGCGCGATGCCATCAAGCAGGAAACGATCGAACCGATCAGTCAACCGGAGCTGAGCGGAGGTTTTGACGGGCTCCTGGAGAGCTTCAAACCCGGTGAGGAGTTCACCCTCACCCTGGAAGCGGATGTCGCCCCGACGCCCAAACTGAAAAGCACCAAAGGCTTGAAGGCGGAATTCGAACCGGTGGCCTACGACGCCGACAAGGTGGACGCGATGCTGGAGGACTCCCGCAAACAGCTTGCCACCGTGGTGCCGGTGGAAGGCCGTGCCGCTGAAAAAGGAGACATCGCTGTGCTCGGTTTCAAGGGCAGCTTTAGCGATGACGGCTCCGAGATTGAGGGCGGCAGTTCCGACTCCATGGATGTGGACCTGGAACACGGACGGATGATTCCAGGCTTCATCGAAGGGGTGATCGGGATGAAGGTGGGTGACAGCAAAACAGTGGACTGCGAGTTTCCCGACGATTACCCGAAGGAGGATGCCCGTGGACGCAAGGCGGCCTTCGCCATTGATCTCAAGGATCTGAAAACCCGTGAACTGCCCGAACTGAACGACGAATTCGCCAAGCAGGCCAGCGAACAGGAAACCTTGGCTGAGCTGCGCAAGGACCTGGAGCAGCGGCTCAAGGACGACGCGGAGCGCCGTCAGACCAGCAACCGCCGCGATGCCCTCGTCGCCGCACTGGTGGAGCAGCTCGAGGTGGACTTGCCCGAAGCGCTGATCCAACAGGAAAGCCGCAACCTGCTGGAGCAGACCGCTGCTCAGTTCGCCCAGCAGGGCATGGACGTGAAATCCCTGTTCACACCTGATCTGGTCCGCAACCTGATGCAGAACTCCCGACCGGAGGCCGAGGAGCGCCTGCGCCGCAGTTTTGCGCTGACAGCACTGGCCGAAGCTGAGGCGATCAAATTGGATGATCAGGAGGTGGACGCCAAGATCACCGAGGTGAAGAAGGAGCTCTCAGACGAGAACAAGATCGATCCGGAGCGGCTGCGCCAGGCCGTGATGGATGACCTGATGCAGGACAAATTGATGGGCTGGCTGGAAGACAACAGCACCCTCACGGAAAAGGCAGCGGAGGCCGAAGACAAGCCTGCTGGCAAGAAATCAGCAGCCAAAAAGCCAGCAGCGAAAAAAGCTGCGGCCAAGCGCTCGTCCAATACGGACGCCGAGAGCTGAGCAACACCCATAGATTGACTCCATTGTTCAAGGCCCAGAGCGCGTGATCGACGCCCGCAGTCACCACCCCATCCAGAACCGCTGGCGCTCCGAGATGCCGATCTCCGCGCCCGGCCCTCTGCCCACCGTGGTGGAGCAGTCGGGCAGGGGAGATCGTGCCTTTGATATCTATTCCCGCCTGCTGCGTGAACGGATCATCTTTCTGGGAACCGGCGTTGACGACGCGGTCGCCGATGCCCTCGTCGCCCAGATGTTGTTCCTCGAAGCCGAGGATCCCGAAAAGGACATTCAGATCTACATCAACTCACCGGGCGGCTCCGTGACAGCAGGGCTGGCGATCTACGACACGATGCAGCAGGTGGTACCGGATGTGGTGACCATCTGCTATGGCCTAGCCGCAAGCATGGGAGCGTTCCTGCTCACCGGGGGCACCAAGGGCAAACGATTGGCCTTGCCGAACGCGCGGATCATGATTCACCAGCCGCTCGGTGGCGCTCAAGGACAGGCGGTGGACATCGAAATCCAGGCCAAGGAAATCTTGTTTCTTAAGGAAACCCTCAACGGCCTGATGGCGGAACACACCGGCCAACCGCTCGACAAAATCTCGGAAGACACAGACCGCGACTACTTCCTTTCCCCGGCAGACGCGGTTCAATACGGCTTGATCGATCGGGTGGTGGACAGTTCCAGGGACGGAGGAATCGTTACGGAGGGCTGACAGCAGCGCTCCTGTTCACGATCCTTAGTGTTCAGGGAGACCAGTCTCCGGTCGCGCTCTGCAAAGTCCCACGTCTGAAGGTCCTGGCGTTCGATGGCCAAGTTCGATGCCCATCTGAAGTGTTCGTTCTGCGGAAAATCCCAGGACCAAGTTCGCAAGTTGATCGCAGGCCCCGGGGTCTACATCTGCGACGAGTGCATCGATCTCTGCAATGAGATCCTTGACGAGGAACTGGTGGACAGCCAAGGCAACAGCCGCCACGGTGCTGAAGCCGGTCGAAAAGCAGCTCCGGCAACCCGCAAGAGCAGCAAGCCGGCACCGACCCTGGCCTCGATCCCAAAACCGCAGGAGATCAAATCCTTCCTGGATCAACAGGTGGTCGGCCAGAACGCCGCCAAGAAGGTTCTGTCTGTTGCGGTCTACAACCACTACAAACGCCTGGCCTGGCAGGGGGATGGCAAGGGTGAAACGGAAGAAACCGCGACACGCCTGCACAAATCCAACATCCTGCTGATCGGCCCCACCGGCTGCGGCAAAACACTCCTGGCCCAAACCCTGGCGGAACTGCTGGATGTGCCCTTCGCGGTGGCCGATGCCACCACCCTCACCGAAGCCGGGTACGTGGGGGAAGACGTGGAGAACATCCTGCTGCGTCTTCTCCAGAAATCCGACATGGATGTGGATCAGGCCCAGCGGGGCATCATCTACATCGATGAAATCGACAAAATTGCTCGCAAAAGCGAAAACCCCTCCATCACACGTGATGTGTCTGGTGAAGGGGTGCAGCAGGCGTTGCTGAAGATGCTGGAGGGCACCGTCGCCAACGTTCCTCCGCAGGGAGGCCGCAAGCACCCTTATCAGGACTGCATCCAGATCGACACCAGCCAGATCCTGTTCATCTGCGGTGGCGCCTTTGTGGGTCTGGAGGATGTGGTGCAGAAGCGGATGGGCCGCAATGCCATCGGCTTTGTGCCCAGCGATGGACGCGGCCGCAGTCGCGCCAATCGGGAGCTGCAGGCGGCCCAGGTGTTGCGTCAGCTGGAGCCGGACGACCTGGTGAAGTACGGCCTGATCCCTGAATTCATCGGTCGGATGCCAGTGAGCGCCGTCCTCGAACCGCTCGATCAACATGCCCTGCAGTCGATCCTCACCGAACCGCGCGATGCGCTGGTGAAGCAGTTCCGCACGCTGCTGAGCATGGACAACGTTCAGCTCGATTTTGAGCCGGGCGCGATTGAAGCGATTGCCCAGGAAGCGCACCGCCGCAAAACCGGCGCCCGGGCGCTGCGGGGGATCGTCGAGGAGTTGATGCTGGATCTGATGTACGACCTGCCCTCCGACAAGGCCGTGAAGACCTTCATGGTGACCCGCGATCTGGTGGAGCAGCACACCGGCGGCAAGGTGCTGCCGATGCCGGACACCAACCAGCAAAAGACCGCCTGATCACTTGGCTGCCGCTGATCATCTGCAGGTTCCACGCCAGCACGGGCTGTTCAATCACCACGGCATCGACCTGGGCGACGGAACAGTCGCCCATTACCTCGAAGGGCGTGAAATCCTGCGCAGCCCCGTGGAGGAGTTCAGCCAGGGGCAGCCATTGAGCGTGATCGGTCACGCCAACGCCTCGCCGGCTGGGGTAACGCTCAGACGGGCGATCAGCCGGATCGGCGAACAGAACTACAACCTGTTGTTCAACAACTGCGAACACTTCGCCACCTGGTGCAAAACAGGCCGGCACCGCAGCGGCCAGATTGAGTCGATGCTGGAACGGGCCCGGAACTGGAGCCAGCTGATGCCCTCGGCGCTGATGAGTGGCCTGGAGCTGCTGGTGCAGCGGGGATTGCTGGACGACAACGCCCGTGCCCTGGCCCGCGAAGGCGTGGCAAAGCTCGAACGGCTGCGCGTGAAACTGCTGCAGAAACTGGATGTGCTGTTGCAACAAGCGGGGAAAGACAGCAACAAACGGCTGCTGCTCACGGGCCAGAGCCTGGCGGACGAACTGGAGGCCGTTGAAGACCTCAAGCAACGCATCGATGCTCTGCTGGATCAACCACCAGCGTTGCCTGAAAGCAAGGAAGTCCAGTAGAAACGCAGCCGAGCGCGGTGGTGTTAACCCTGGCAGTGACGGAATCGACAGAGATCGATCTGATCTGGGGCTGTGATGCCGAACGACAGCTTGAAGTGAATTGGCTGGTTGAGCTGCTCTCTCCGCTGCAGCCTCATTGGATCGCAGCCAGCGAAACGCTGAACCCCGACGACCTCACTGAAGGGCGGCCACGCGTTCTGATCGAAACCGGCTTGCTCCTACTAGAGCGTCAGGCGAGCAATGAACGCAAAGAGATCCTGCAACAGCAGCGATTACAACGCTTGGCTGCGCTCTCAAGGAAAGGCCCATTCACTCTGATTCATATCAGCGACGAGGAAGGACTGGACGGCGATCAGCTGTACGGAATGCTGCCTGAGACAACAACCATTTGGCGCAATTTCCCATACGAGCGTTTTGATCAAACAAGCTTCATTCATCACTTTCCGATTGGACCAAGAAAAGAATTCCTCGAATTGCGGACCTGCAAACCAGCGTCAGAACGCACAACACCTTGGGCATTTATGGGGACACTCTGGCGGACAGGAAATCGAACACTGGCGACATCAATCTTTCTGAGAGAACATCCTTCAGGAGAATTCTTTGGTGGCCAATTCTTTGGGAGAGGGTTGCCAATTGAACAGTATCGCGAGCGAATGCAAAACAGCATTTTTGCACTCTGCCCAGAGGGTGATCGTCACTTTGACACCTTTCGGCTTTACGAGTCACTTCAGGCGGGCTGCATCCCCCTGGTCGTGGAAAGGAATGGACAAGCGTTTCGCCTATTGGGCCCTAAGTTTCCGATACCGATTTTCGAGACCTGGAAACTTGCAAGCGAATTCGTTGCCGAACATCTTCAGGAAGCTGAAAGTTTAAACCTTTTGCAGATCCAATGCCAACAATGGTGGTGCAAAACCAAGTCACGCTTATCAGCGTCGCTTAGGAAAGGCATGCAAGAAAGAAGCTAAACTTCAAACACTCGGAAAAGGAGCAGCAACAAAGAATCACCAACATTACTGCCAAAAGTCACTAAGATTTAGAGATGGGCCCTCAACATGCAAAATACAGGAACATGGAGGAGGCCTAAAATCTTGAAAACAGGGTGGCCACTCTTATCGAACGATCTTCACTTCGCACAAAAATGGATTCTTTCAACAATCCATAAAGAAACAAAAAATCTTCGCCTACTCCATCAGGCACTCAGCATTGGACTATATGACGACATAGCAAAAATACTCAAAGACCTTCCCATCACGAATGAAGAAAAATCAACTCTTTTGTATAGGATTAGCCTGAAAAAAGGAAATATCAACGAATCCTATCGCTCGATTATCCACCCAGCTTTGATCAATGATTGCCAAAAATTGATCAATTTAGCACGGACTAAAAGAAATCCTCTAAACGTCACCTTGAAAGGCGGTATTGGCGATCACCTTGAAGCAATAAGCATCATTCATGCGTGGCAATGCGAATTTCCAACCAAAATACATCTGTCAATGTCAGATCAAAGAAAAAAACAATTGGCTAGGATGATTGAACACCTTCCACTGATCAGCTTCGAATCAAAAAAAATATATCCACTTAATTTCCCAGTCATAAGACATCAAATCATTGTGGAGCAAAAAATTGTTCGCACAAAAGCAATCTTTACAAAACCTCCACTCTTAGATCCTTATAAGAGTGGTAGAATTTTATGCTGTTGGCGGGCACAAGCCGGCATCGGCGAACATTTATCAGTACATACCCGCTCAGTTCCCGCAGATATAGTATTTAGATTCTATCAATGGCTGATCTGCAAATACCCCGGACTAAACATCACTGACATCAGCCAATGGAAACCATGGGAGCAAAAGATGTTCTTATCGATTGGGATTAACCTTCACGACCCAAGTATAACGGACGTATTGGAACTTGCAAATCTTTGCAAATTGCAGAATCACATTATCAGCATAGACACTGCATTGGCTCATCTTTGCGCTGTCTCTAATTGCAAGGCAAAACTTCTTTTGACAAAGTTCCCGGACGAACGATGGTCAATTCTACTTCAGCCCGGCAACTGTTACCAAGACAATCTGAGCGTTATTCAGCAACAAAAGTTCGGCGATTGGTCCGGACCTCTAGAAACACTGATGCATGGGATCGATCTTTGAACTCCTCTTACTTTCATAGTCGGCGCACGATGATTAAATTCGTTTCAACGCTCGCGGCGCATGAGTACGGCCTACCAGCCGCTGCATCACAAATACCGACCCCAGCGCTTCGATCAGCTGGTGGGACAGGAGGCGATCGCCGCCACCCTCGGCCATGCCCTCACCAGCAACCGGATCGCGCCGGCGTATCTGTTCAGTGGCCCGCGCGGCACCGGCAAAACATCAAGCGCCCGAATCCTGGCCCGCTCACTCAACTGCCTGAGCAGCGACGGCCCGACTCCAGAACCGTGCGGCAGCTGCGAACTCTGCACCACGATCGCAGCGGGCACGGCCCTGGATGTGATTGAGATCGATGCCGCCTCCAACACCGGCGTCGACAACATCCGTGAACTGATCGAACGCTCACGCTTTGCACCGGTGCAGGCGCGCTGGAAGGTGTACGTGGTGGACGAATGCCACATGCTCTCCACCGCCGCATTCAATGCCCTGCTGAAAACACTTGAGGAGCCACCACCCCAGGTGGTGTTTGTGCTGGCCACCACCGACCCGCAACGGGTGCTGCCCACCATCCTCAGCCGCTGCCAGCGCTTTGATTTCAGGCGGATTCCTCTGGAAGCCCTTGAAACCCATCTGAGCTGGATCGCAGAACAGGAAGCGATTGCGATCCAACCGGAGGCCATTCATGTGGTGGCCCAGCGCTCCCAAGGGGGCTTACGCGATGCCGAAAGCCTGCTGGATCAGCTGAGCCTGCTGCCGCCGCCGATTGAAGCCACAGCGGTGTGGGATCTTCTGGGCGCGGTGCCGGAACAGGAACTGCTGGAGCTGGTGCAGGCGATGAGCAGCGCTGAACCGGTGGCGCTGCTGGAAGCAACCCGCAACCTGCTGGACCGGGGCCGTGATCCCGGCGCCGTGCTCCAGGGTCTCGCCGGCATCCTGCGAGATCTGGTGCTGATGGCCGCCGCTCCGGACCGCCCGGAACTCACCAGCGTGTCGCCCCAGTTCCGCGATCAGCTACCGGATCTGGCCAAAACGATCGGCCGCGCCAGGCTGCTGCACTGGCAGGCCCAACTAAGGGGCACAGAACAGCAACTGCGCCAGAGCGTGCAACCTCGGCTGTGGCTGGAGGTGCTGTTGCTCGGCCTGCTCGCCGAACCGATGGCGGCTGCAGTGCCACAAGCAGCGACGGCGGCCCCAGCACCGCCAGTGCCAGTGCCAGTGGTGCAAAGCCAACCCACCGCAGCGGCAGGCGTTGCTTCGGGAGCAACCACAACAGAGCCGGCCGCACCAGCCGCTGCACCCAAAGTTCCCACCCCGTCCAGCCCAAGCGAACCCGCAGTCGCGGAACCAGCTGTTGCAACGAGCGGCACCAACCTGGCTGAGTTGTGGCAACAGATCCTTGGAAGCCTGGAGCTCCCCTCCACGAGGATGCTCCTGTCCCAGCAGGCTCAGCTGGTGCGGCTGGATCCGAACCGGGCCGTGGTTCAGGTGGCTGGCAATTGGATGAGCATGGTGCAGAGCCGAGCGTCCTTGCTGGAGCAAGCGGTGGCCAAAGCGCTGGGAGGCTCGCGCCAGCTGATTCTCGAAGCCGGCAGTGGCGCGCGCCCCGCAGCGGCGGCCCCAACACCACCAGTGCCGCTGCAAGTTGCAGTGCCACAGGTTCAAAGCCCACCCGTAGCAACAGCCGCAACAGCAGGCGTTGCGCCGGAACCGACCGCAGCGGCGGTTCAAGCACAGCCATCAGCGCCGCAACAGCCAAAAACACCGGAACAACCGACACCACCAGAACAGCCTGCAGCCGCTACTGCGCAGGCTCAAACACCACCACCCCAAGCCCAACAACATTCAGGCCAACAGCCGCCTGTCCAACAACCTCCCGGTCAACAGCCGCCCGCACAACAGCCGTCCCACCCACAACAGGCCACGCCGCAACCCGAAAAACCACAACCAGCCGCTGCCAGCCAACAACCATCTGCACAAAAACCTCAACGGCCTGCTGAAGCATCGGGATTGGATCGGCAAGTCAAAAACCTGGCGGACTTCTTCAACGGCCAGGTGCTTGATGTGGATACCGACGGGATCAACTGATCAAACGCAGACGAACAGGGGATCACAAGCACAGGAATACACCAAATCGATTCGATGGCGACACGGGATTGATCCATACCCGTACTCCATCGCCGCTGAATCGTTGGGATCAAAGCTCTAGAGAACCAATGCTGATTCAGCTCGGTTGCACCAACGAACGCAGGCGCCGGCCTAGCGCCTCGAGCGGTGCCGCATCCTGCGGAGCACTGCAGCGCTGGCCAGATTCACCATCCATCCACACCGGATGACGGCCATGCCAAAGCATCGGTCGATCGGGCTGATCCCACCAACTGAGCATCAGATTAATTTCTTCGCCACTGCGGTAGATCTCCAATTCGATGTCGCGATCGGGGTGGCGTTGTCCATCGCCATCGCGGCATTCGATCCGCACATTCAAATCATCCAGCTCCGCTGCAGCAGAAGAATCAAGCGGCACCACGGCATGGCTCCAGGGCTTGAGGCAAACATCAGCAGCCTTGGCGATCAGCACCAACAAATCCATGGGATTAGGGAAGCGCGCGGATCGAGCGGATCAACAACCGGATCGGGCCAGGGCGAAAGCCAGGGTTGAGATTGCCGCCATCACCGAACTTGGAATGCAACACCTGAATCCGGGTGATGCCGGATCGATCGAAACGCAACGGCAAACCCACCGGTTTGGCCCGCACGGTGGGGCGCAAATCCGCAAAGGGCACCACCACCTGAGTTGTTCCGTTGGGGTTGCTGGGAACATCAATCACCCAACGCAAACCACCGGGGATCAATTCCGTGAGGCCAAGTGCTCCATCGCGGCAACCGATGGCGATCTTGAGGGTGCGGCCTTCGCCATCCAGATCCAATTGCAGTGCCGAATACGGGGATAGATCCAACGGTGGTTGCAACCGGGGCGAGCGGCAGCTGACGAAACCGCCGCCACGTTCGATCAGCTCCCCCTCCAGGAGCAGGCCATCGTCGACCACACGGCAACCAGCTCGGGAGTTGCCGCCCATGATGGTGTCATTGAGGGAAGACCAGCCGTCTAGGCTGATGGGCTCTTGTTTCCCTTCAGTCTCGGCCATCGACTCAGCCATCACAGGCACGTGAACAAACAGTAGGAAGGCACCCAGAAGCAAGGGCAACCCGGCCCAGAAGCAGCTCTTCCACTTCAGACTTCCCAGGGTCCTGCACATAGCCGCACAGCCAACGCTTAAAGGTGTCAGGGTCGTTGGCCCTTAGCGCTGAGACGAGTTCATTCAGCAGGAACAGTGCAATGCGGGTGTCGAAGGTCATCGGTCAGACGTAACTGTCTGATGTGTTCCCCTCTCTGCTCAGGCAATAAAAATCCCCGCCATCCGCTCGGAATCCGCCTTGTTCATCTGGCAGCCGAAAGTGGTGATCCAGTAACTGCCACGGTTGGAGGAAGCTGCTGGGGCTCCAGGCAGTGGTTTCGTTAACGGTGAAACTGTCATCGGATCAGTCTCGGACATTGGCCCGCCCAAGCTCATCGCTGCTCCAGAAGGCTGAGCTGTTGATTGGCGCGATCCACCTTGCGTGCTAAGTCGCGGTGGAGGGCCAAGATGATGTCGATCGCAACTTCCGGCTCCTCGTGCTGAAGCTGCTCGAAGGTGTCGCGGTGCAGCACAAGGCAGGTGCTGTCCTCATCCGCCACGAGGTCGGCTGTGCGGGGCAGGTTGTTGAGGAAGGCAATTTCACCGATGCATACACCTGAGCTGAACGTGGCGAAGCGGATCCGTTTGCTTGTTGTCGAACTCTCGATTCCTGCACTGATAAGGCCCGTCTCCACCAAAAAGAGTTCGGACCCTGCATCACCTTTGCGGCACAGCAGATCGTTGGTGCTGTAGTTGCGTCGCTCCAGCAGCGGCATCAAACGAGTCCTGGTTTGCTCGCCGAGGTCTGCCAACAGAGTGATGGAGTTGTTGGGGAGTCGTTCGCCAACCTGCGTGCAGTGCAACTGCTCCAGGAGGCGGTTCTCGACCGTTTCAAGTGCCCTATCAAGGCTTTCGAACCAGCCCACGGCTTCGCTTTCCTCTGTTGGCCAGAAATTTTTGAGGTGTTCTCCTCGACATGCCAGGCAACAAATTCCTTGCTTCTGCAGATTGCTGAGGGCATCGCGCAGCAATTGGACACTGACTTCCGGTAACGCCAACACCTGAGCCAGGTCGAGCACGACGAACGTCTCATTCGTCGTGCTGCCTTCGAGGTGGGCCAGCAGTTCTTCCACGGCTGCAAAGTCAAGAACCCCTTGCACCTGCAGCACCTTGATCCGCTCGCCGTGTTCTTTCAGGAGATCGAAATCGACTTTGCTTCGCCAGCGGCGCGAATAGCGCTTTTGGCCACTGGTGGAGGAACGAATGACCGTTCCAGCACGATTGGGCTGGTCAAAGAGGTGCAGCTCGAGTCGTTTCGACAGCTCCTCACAAACAGCGATGCCCCGGCAGGAGTTGCCGTAGGTATCCAGGGGCGGTGAGTACACAGCGATGCCAAGGCGCCCTGGCACGACGGCCATCACGCCACCGCCGACGCCGCTCTTCGCAGGCATGCCCACGTTGTAGAGCCACTGGCCTGTGTAGTCGTACATGCCGCAGCTGCCCATCACCGCGAGGACATCGGTGTTGCACATGGCATCGAGCCCCACCACGTTCGTGATGGGATTTCGCCCTTGGCAGGCAAGAGTGGCCGCCATGACAGCAAGATCGCGGCAGCTCACAGACACGGCGCACTGTCGGAAATACAGCTCCAGCGCTTGCTCAGGTGAGGATGTGATCACATCAGAGTTGCGCAGCAGGTACCCAATCGCCCGGTTGCGATGTCCGGTGTCCCTCTCGGAGCGGAACACGTCTTCGTCAACAGAGAGGCGTTTGCGTTTGCCAGCCATATCGGAGAGGAAATCCAGCAAGATCGATTCCGCTCGTTCGGGATCGTGGGCCCAGATCAGGGCAGTGGTGGCAATGGCGCCGGCGTTGATCATCGGGTTCCGGGGAATTCCTGTGACCGGATGAAGGCTGATGGCGTTGAAGGCATCGCCAGAGGGCTCAACTCCCACCTTCGCGAGCATGTGATCTGAGGAGAGGAGCTTCAGGGCCAGCCCAAACGCGAATGGTTTGGAGATCGACTGAATCGTGAAGTCCTTCGCTGTATCCCCCACTTCGTAAAGGCGACCATCGGTGGTGGCGATGACGATGCCGAAATCGTCGGGATTGGCCTTGGCTAACTCAGGGATGTAGTCAGCTGGCCGACCTTCGCGAAGATCTCTGAAGCGTGCATAAACATCCTCCAGGATTTGCTGAATTGCCGAGGAGTTGACCACGCGGTTTCCCATGGATGTTGGTGAGACTGAAAAGGGATTTGATTGATCTCACTGCTGAAACAGTGGGAGATCTGCCTCTTCTGTTACTGATTTGCCGGCTGCATGTTGCCCCTGCCATCCGAGATGGCTGGCCAGACTTCACCAATGCCCCGGTACCGCCCCAACAACACCTACAGAACTTCAACCCCTGAGGAGTAGCTGACGACCAAGGAGATCGCCACAGCACTGGATATCCACCCCAACACGCCAAAGCGCATCAAGACCGCGGGCCTGTTTGTCGAGGGCACTCACTTCAGGAAAATGAATCCGACCAAGCAGCGGAGCCGCCTTCGTTGGCACCTGGACCGCACTCGCGCCGGGCCATGGGGTTCTGACTGCGCAGCTAGCGGCTGCTAGTCATCGCGGAGAGCTAGCCCCACACGTTCGACAGCCTCAGACCTGAATATTTGCCCGTAGATTCTGCGGATGATCTCAACGCTCGAACCGAGCAGTGTGGCCACGTCGTAATCAGAGATGCGCTTGGCCGGGTCCGACTTAATTATCTGCCGCATGAGCCGCAGCGTTGCCGCTTGGCGCACCAATAGCGGATCTGTTCACCGGTCCTGATGATCCTGCTGCCGGTGTAGGTGCCGATACTGAACACTTCGTTGGCTCTGCAGCCCGTCACTGCCACAACCCCGACCATCCATGCCGTCTCAGGTGGGAGGAACTGTTCGACCTGGAGGATATCCAACAGGCGGCCGATCAGGTGATCATCGTCGACGTGCTCACGCGTGGGCGGCAAGGGTTCCTTGTACCGGTACTTCTTCGGCACCTCGAACCCGACCAAGCCGGCCAACCTGGCCAGCCGGTATCAAGCGCCAGCCGCCCCCCTTCGGTGGGTCGTCCCTTGCTTGGTGGTCGCGATGAAGTCCACAAGGTTGGCTTGCGTGACCCTGCCCCCGCGTTCCTCCTCGATCTCATGGAGGGCCAGCAGCTCCAGATTCCTGAGCTTGTTCTGCAGCGCGGAGAAGATGGCCACAACACTTGCCAGTCCTATCCGTCTCTGCATCACACAGAACGTACAGAAGGAATGCCAGCAGTGATCAACGACCTCATCACGTCATCAAGGCTGGAGAGAAAAGATCTTCACCAAAGCGGGAGCATTTGACGGGTCGTTTTCGGTTACTGCGGCGCGGTCGCTCCGCTCATAACGCCTGTCAATCGATCAATCCTTGCACCTCTAGGCAATCAATATCATTGATTGGTCAATACCATTGGCATGCGAGGGTTATATTCATTTAGATTTAAATCATCAAACTACCCGTTCAGACTACCTCTACCTCAGCGCCGCCTGAAAGGGACTTCTTTGATTGGTTAATTTATTTGATTGTCTTCAATAATTCTTACGCTTGAATAGTGCAAAATGCAGGAATAGTGCAGTTTTGCCGCAAAGAGATTAGTATTCAACAACGAATTAACACACGCTCGTCCTTGATATTAACTCCTAAGTTTTTTGCGGATGCTGAAATTACAAACAATAGCTAAAGGGCCGCTACATGCCAATTGCTAAATTTTTATGAAAAAGTAACATTAAACATGAGAATCGCAAATCATGCTGCTATAGATGATCAACTCATGTCAAAAATAAAATGAGCACCGATGCCCCTTCACTGCTCTTTACAATGACTGGTCAGAAGGGACGGATAAAAAGACTGAATAAAAGTAGTGACAATTTTAAAATTTCCTTTGATATCAGCGACGATGGTTTGGTTTGGTTCCAGGATAGGCCGGGCAGGAATTCAGGAACTGGAGAGGTGTCATATTTCAGCGAGAAATTTAAAACTTTATTTGATGGCGACATGCCTAATTCTGCACTTTCCTACACGGATAAAGGCACTGGAGATAATCACACCCTGATTATCAAAAATAAATCCTTTAAGTACAACAAGAAAAAGGAAAGGCTTGTAACAAAAGCTGTCTTAGCAAATGATTACGATGAGACAGAGAATCCAGATGGAATCTCCTGTGGAATGAAAAATTCAATGTCAGATGACGAGCTAACTAATTACAAGGGAGCGAAATTTGATACCGGGAGTCTCTTTATTGATAATATGTCTAAAGATGATTGGGCTGCTATTGGTTATTGCGTTGGCTGCGCTGCAGCCATTGGAATAACAATTTACTTTTCAGAAGAATTAGCTGATATCATGAAGCAAGTTGTTCAAATTGATACCGCTATATGCAAAGCCTGTGTCAATGAAATAATCGCAGTAGAAAATCAGTAGACATTTGGATCCCATGACCATTACCAGATGTGATATTTGTTTCTGTTGATATGCAATAGCTCGCTTCATAATCTCATGAGAGCAATTGTCAATCGGATTAAATTAAATATTAAAATTATCAATGTGAGCGTTAGCTCCCAGCTCCTTAGAAGCGACGCTATCCAACTGAATCATTTCCAGATTCAGTTCCCTTCGGCACACTCACTTGTGGAAACCTCGGTAGCAGCAACACTTCCAATATAGTTATCCTCATTCCCACCAAAGCGGGTCAGATATACAAATTTAATAATGTATGAGCCAATATTGTGAAAAACATTGTCATTGAAGCTGGCCCAGACTGCAAATTGCTGACCCTCAACAAGCATCTGCTCTGCGGCGGGGGGCTGCATCGTGATCAAGGGAATGCCCGTTATGCCTAGCAGGTTGATGCAGCAACTCAAGGCTCAGGTGCGATCCACTGCTCTAACAAAAGGGCAACAGGCATGACAAAGGGATTCACCAGCCGAACACCGCGTCAAGCCACACCGGAAGGCAGATCGTCCGTCCCGAACACTGAGCTGATCGGCACCACTGCCATCCATGGCGCAGGGCAAGGACTTCACTTTTGAAAACTACAATCGATGACACACCAGCCAAATAATTGCGCCGATTATGCGGTATGTACGGCACTTGCCGATCTACTTCTCCAAATAAAACATCAAACAACGACCAAAGATGTCCAACAAAAATCAGATGGGCAAACAATAAGGCAATATTTTCGAAGGAAGTCTCTTAATTTTTGCCAAAACGAAACGAGCCAGATCTCATCTAGATTTTGCGATTAAGAGTATATACACTTAGGAATAGAATCAAGCGACGCGGGCTTAACCTTAAAACAAATGGAAGTTCAATACACGTCAACTTGCGCAAGCTAAATTTAAAAAATTGCGTTAATGCTTATG
>QCSN01000029.1 GCA_003211515.1 Synechococcus sp. AG-670-F04 | reverse complement strand
CGACCCGACGGATCTGCTCACCAACGTCGACAACGGCTCAACCATGTGGATGAGCCATGGCGACTCCGTGAAGGCATTGCCCGAGGGCTTCGTCCGGCTGGCCCACACCGCCAACACCCCGGAGGCGGCCGTGGCCAATCTGCAGCGTTGCCTCTATGGCGTTCAGTTCCACCCCGAGGTGGTGCACTCCACCTGCGGAATGGCTCTGATCCGAAATTTCGTTTATCACATCTGCGGCTGTGATCCCGACTGGACCACTTCAGCGTTCATCGATGAAGCTGTTGCCCAGGTTCGGGACCAGGTGGGTGAGAAACGGGTGCTGTTGGCGCTTTCGGGAGGAGTGGATTCATCGACGCTGGCCTTCCTATTGAAGAAGGCGATCGGTGATCAGCTCACCTGCATGTTCATCGACCAGGGATTCATGCGAAAGGGGGAACCTGAATTCCTCATGGACTTTTTTGACCGCAAGTTCAACATCCATGTGGAGTACATCAACGCCCGACAGAGATTCATCGGCAAGCTGAAATCCATCACCGATCCTGAGCAGAAACGCAAGATCATCGGCACCGAATTCATCCGTGTGTTTGAAGAGGAAAGCAGGCGGTTGGGTCCTTTCGACTACCTCGCCCAGGGAACGTTGTATCCGGATGTGATCGAAAGCGCCGGCACCAACGTGGATCCAAAAACCGGGGAGCGGGTGGCGGTGAAGATCAAGAGCCACCACAACGTGGGAGGTCTCCCGAAAGACCTGCAGTTCAAGCTGGTGGAACCGCTGCGCAAGCTGTTCAAGGATGAGGTGCGCAAGGTGGGCCGCACCCTCGGGCTGCCGGAGGAAATTGTGCGCCGTCATCCCTTCCCGGGCCCTGGTCTGGCCATCCGCATCCTTGGTGAAGTGACCGATGAAAAGTTGAACTGTCTGCGGGATGCGGACCTGATCGTGCGCGAGGAGATCCGCGAAGCCGGGCTGTATCACGAGATCTGGCAGGCGTTCGCGGTGCTTTTGCCGGTGCGCTCCGTAGGTGTGATGGGTGACAAGCGCACCTACGCTTGGCCGATGGTTTTGCGCTGCGTGTCCAGCGAGGATGGGATGACCGCGGATTGGTCCCGCTTGCCCTACGACCTGTTGGAGACGATTTCGAACCGCATCGTCAATGAGGTGAAGGGCGTAAACAGAGTTGTTCTGGATATCACCAGCAAACCGCCGGGCACGATTGAGTGGGAATAATCGGCACCCTGGCAGTGGGGCGTCATGGTCGATACGTTGGTCCATCAGCTCATGTCTTGTGACGGCGACACAACAGCAGGATCTGCAGCTGCAGCGACGACTGCAGCAGGACAGCATTCAGCTGGGTGGGCGAACGATCTACCTCAATCCTTTTCTGTACTGGCGCCGATTTGACAGCAACACCGACCGTTGGCTGCGGGAACCCGGCCAGCTCGGTGAAGATCAGATCCTGGCTAATCGAACTCGCTTTTACCCGGAACTCGACTGGGACCAGCTCGATGATCACCAGGTCGCGATGCGCGACGGGGCTGTGGAGATGTTTCTCAAAAGCCTGGAGCTGATCAGCACCTTCCACCCCGAGCTGGGCTCCGGCCAGATGCTGGAGGTGGAGCGCAAAATGACGATCACCAAGAAGCGCGCTTTTGAGCGCTGGGTCGAGAAGGCCTTGCGGCGACGCACCCGCGAAGAGACCCGCGAACATCGGCGTTTCGAACGCAGCCGGTTTTGGCGGGCCTGGCGGGAATGGATCGTGTTGGACACCACCCAGAAGGCGCTGGTGCCGATTGTGATGCTGATGGTGCTTTCAGGATTTGCAGGCTGGTCCTTTGCTGCGCGCCAAGCCGCCTGCCCGACACTCTCGCTTCCCGCAGGACAGACTGGAGTCCGTTGACACTGGCTCCATGGCCGAGCGTTCCGCAGCGGACAACCCCCTCGACCAGCTGCGCCTGTCCTTAATGCAGGAGGTGTTGCCGGTCGGTTTGGCGATGTTCGAGCGAGCTCGTGATGGAGGCCCTGCCAAGGTGGCGGAAGCATTCACGGCCGGCTCTCAGGACCCGATCGCTGATCTGCGTGAGGAGGGGGAGCCTGCGGCACGGTCTGTAAGGGAGCAACTCGACCAGGTCAGTCCTGGCCTGGGCAATCCAGTGATGCCGGTCACGGTGTCGGTGGAGGAGCCTGTGGATGTCACGGAGGTTCCCGCTGATCAGTCGTCAGCTGATGATGAGCGCATCCAGCTGCTCGAGACCTTGCATCGGATTGAAGCGCGTCTGGTGCTGTTGCGCGGCCATCTGCAGGCAGTGGATCCTCAGACTGAGTCCTGAGCATGGCGGTCTCCAGCCAGAAGACCCGCATTCAGCAACGCCAGACCGGTTTGCGTCAGCAACCCCTCGTGTTGTTGCTGCTTGTTTTGGGCTGCTGCGGCGCGATGGTGGCCCGTCTGGTCTGGATGCAGCTCCTTGAACAGGATCGCTACCGCCAGCTGGCGGATGAAAACCGGATTCGACTGGTGCCCCGATCACCGATCCGTGGTCGCTTGCTGGATCGCAAGGGGCGGGTGCTGGCCTCCAGCAAGCTCACCTATTCGCTTTATCTCGAACCACGCCTGGTGACGGATGCCAGTTGGCCGGCGTTAAAGGATCGGCTGGCGGAGTTGTTGGAGCTGGATCCAGAGCAGCTCGATGAACGGCGCAAGCGCGGCGTGGACCGTGACGGATACCGCACCACCCTTGCGCTTGATCTCAGTCCAGAAAAAGTACTGCGCTTCCGCGAGCAGGCCACGTCCCTTCAAGGCGCCCAGGTCGATGTGGACATCCTGCGCTTTTATCCCCACGGCACGTTGGCCGCCCACACCCTCGGTTACACCCAGCCGATCACCGAAAGCGAATACAAAACCTTGGCCAAGAAGGGCTACAAGATTCGCGATCGGATTGGTCGGATCGGCGTGGAGGCTGCCTATGAAAGCCACCTGCGCGGCAAGTGGGGCGGCCAGATGTTGGAGGTGAATGCGATGGGTGAGGTGCAGCGCTACCTGGGTGATCGTCCTTCAGTGGCGGGTCAGGATCTAACGCTGACGCTCGACCTCGATCTGCAGCGGGTGGCGGAGCAGGCTTTGGCTGACAAGCCCGGTGGAGCGGTCGTGGCGTTGGACCCAAGCAATGGCGCGATCCTCGCGCTGGCCAGCAAGCCCACCTTTGACCCGAACTTCTTTTCGAAGCTGGTGACCACTCAGAAGGAATACGACGCCCTCTTTAAAAATCCCAAAAAGCCCCTGTTGTCCCGGGCCATGAATGCCTACGACCCCGGCAGCACGTGGAAGCCGATTACGGCCATGGCGGGGATGGAGTCGGGCAAGTTTCCTCCGACCATCAAATTGCCGACTACCGCCTGCATCACCTATGGCGGTCACTGTTTCCCTGATCACAACGGTGCAGGGTTCGGCACCATCGGTTACGACGATGCGTTGCGGTTTTCAAGCAATACATTTTTTTATCAGGTGGGCGTCGGTGTCGGTTCACTGGAGCTCAAGAAAGCCGCCAATCTGCTTGGCTTCGCTCAGAAAACAGGTATTGAAATCGGTTGGGAGGAGAGCGTCGGATTGGTTGGAGACGAAACCTGGGCGGCGGAAGGCAGGGGCTGGTCGGAGCCTGGAAGCACACCCTGGATTCCCGAGGACATGGCCAGCGCCTCGATCGGCCAGTCGGTGGTTCAGATCACCCCTCTGCAATTGGCGCGTTCATACGCCGTTTTTGCCAACGGGGGCTGGTTGGTGACACCACACCTGGCCGATGCGGAGATCGACTGGACGTCATCGCAATACAAGACGCGAGTTCCGATGAAATTTTCCACCCTCAAGATGATTCGGCAGGGTTTGCGCAAGGTTGTTGAAAATGGAACTGGTGCCGGCCTGAATGGACCGGGGATCCCCCCCGGAGCTGGCAAAACAGGAACGGCTGAAGACAGCACGGGTGGTCCGGACCATGCCTGGTTTGGTTGTTATGCGCCGTACCCCAATGGAGAGATTGTGGTGGTGGCCTTTGCGCAGAACACCCCGGGCGGTGGATCGGTTCACGCGTTGCCGATGGCGAAGAAGGTTCTTGAGGAGTGGAATCGCACGCGCGCGAAATAGACGCAAGCCAGCCTTGATCATTCCAGCCAACCGCTTCAGGGCTCAGGCTGCGACGCTCAGCTTTTGCTCCAGCACCCGGCGGTAATAACCGCGCAGTTGGTCTGTCGCACCAGCCCAGCCCCAGCGCTCCGCTTCCTTTCGCGCCGCATGGCGTAGGGCCTGACGTTCAAGATCGTTGCCGAGCAGTTTGCGTGTCGCCTCGATCAAGCTGGCGGCTCCTCCGTCGCTGCCATCGGGTTCGTAAAGGCAGCCATTCACCCCATCGGTGATGATGTCGGGAATTCCGCCGCGGTTGGCTCCCACGACAGGACAGCCTGCGGCCATGGCTTCTAGGAGCACCAGTCCCAACGTTTCGGTGCTGGACGGGAAGAGGAAGGCATCTCCGCTGGCATAGGCGCCCGCCAAATCCTCGCCGGCCAGATAGCCCACAAACGTGGTGGCTGTGCCTTCGAAATGCTTCTCCAACTGCTGCCGGTGCGGTCCATCGCCCACCAGGGCGAACCGGGCATCCGGCAAGGCTTCGAGCACAGGACGGATCCGCTCGATCTGCTTTTCAGCGGAGAGCCGGCCGACGTACAGCAACAGGGCACCGCGGTCGTCATGGCCGCCGAGCAACCGCTTCCGCAGCGTCTCGCTGCGCAGTTCCGGGCGGAACAGCTCAGTGTCCACCCCCCTTTGCCACAGATCGGTGTGTTGAATTCCTTTGTCGCTGAGTTCCTGCACCATCGCTGTGGAGGTGCAGAGGTTGAGCAGCGCCTGATTGTGGGCCGCTTTCAGCAATTCCCAGAGCACGGGTTCAAGCATGCCCATGCCGTAATGCTCCAGGTACTTCGGCAGATGGGTGTGGTAGCTCGCCACCAGGGGAATTCCCTTGGTCTTCGCCAGCCAAATCCCCCCCAGGCCGAGCACTGCCGGGTTCACCACATGAATCAGGTCCGGCTGAAAGTTGTCAATCGCTTCGGAGACCGCTGGCCTGGGCAGGGCGAGTTTCAGCTCCGGATAGAGAGGTAGGGGCATGGCCGGCACACCGATCAGCTGGGCTCCCATGTAGTTGTCCGGGCAGCCTTCCGGGCAGAACACCACAACTTGATCACCTGCTTCCACCAGGTGCCGCACCGTTTTGGTGAGTCGGGTGACGATGCCGTCGACCTTCGGAAGGAAGGTCTCGGTGAAGAAGGCGATTTTCAAGGGTGGAGCCCGATCAGGAGGCGGAGCCGATGGCCTGGGCCTGGGTCTTGGTCCAGGCCGATGTGCAAAGGATGCGGTTGCGATCGCAACGGTCCGCGAAGCGGGTGGCGATCTCCACAACCTCTTTCAGTAATCCATCATCGAGGGTGGTGGGGTTGAGACCCAGTTCGATAAAGCAGCGGTTGTCGACGATCAGATCGTTCTCAACGGCTTCATTGCGCGGGTTGGGAAGATTGTTCACTTGCGCTCCAGTGAGCGCAGCAACTTTCTTGGCTAGTTCTCCAACCTGGTGGCTTTCGGTCATCTGGTTGAAGATTTTGACCCGATCGCCTGGTTCAGGGGGATTCTCGAGCGCAAGCTGAACACACCGCACGGAATCTCTGATGTGAATAAAGGCGCGGGTCTGTCCGCCGGTGCCATGCACGGTGAGCGGATAACCGATGGCGGCTTGCATCAGAAAGCGATTCAGAACAGTGCCGTAGTCACCGTCGTAATCAAAACGATTGGTCAGGCGAGGATGGCGATCGGTGGCATCTGTGTTGGTTCCCCACACGATCCCCTGGTGCAGATCTGTGATCCGAACCTTGTCGTTCTTGTTGTAGTAGAGGAAAAGGAGCTGATCGAGCGTTTTCGTCATGTGATAGACGCTGCCAGGGCTTGCCGGGTGGAGAATTTCCTCCTCGAAGCGACTCCCATCCGGCTGGGGGACCTCCACTTTGAGGTAACCCTCGGGGATGGTGGCGCCGCGGTGGGAGCCATAGCCATAGACACCCATGGTGCCGAGGTGCACCACATGGATATCGCGGCCACTTTCAACGATGGCGGCAAGCAGGTTGTGCGTGCCGTTGACGTTGTTGTCGACGGTGTAGCGCTTGGTGGCGCTGCTTTTCATCGAGTAAGGCGCAGCCCGTTGCTCGGCGAAATGAACGACCGAATCAGGTTGTTCGTCCAGCAGTAGATCAAGCAGCCGCTGGAATTCATGGGCAATATCAATGTGCACGAAGCGCATCGGCTTGCCGCCGGTCTCCTCCCAGGATTGGAGACGCTCGCTCATGCTGGCGATCGGCGTGAGCGATTCAACCTCCAGATCAATGTCGATCTTGCGACGACTGAGGTTGTCGAGAATCACAACGTCGTGACCCTGATCCGCCAGGTTCACCGCACAGGGCCAGCCGCAGAAGCCGTCACCGCCGAGAACGAGAACTTTCACCCAAGACTCCTGCAGGAACGAGCAGAACGCTCAGTAGCGGCAAGCTACTACAGGGATTTTCAGCTGATCGCGACGGTTACCCACACCAGTGCTCCGACAAGCATGCTGCCAGCGACAACCATCGTCAGGGAGCTGCGCCCGCGGCTACGGCTTGTTTCCGCATCCATCACCTCCATGCGGGGCTCTTTCGCGAAGGCGTTTAAACGTCCGCCGTCTTCGGTGGTGACTTGCATGGCCGCAGCGCGAGTAGCAGGACCTTATGGGTCTTATTGCTTATCGGCTTGGAATGTGTCGCAGGATTCACCGGACTTCACCTCTCTTAACTTGACACCAGTCCAGTCGTGGGCGAGCTGGCCGAAGCCTGACCCAGCGTTGGTAGGCGTCCGGAAAGGTAGGCGTTACGGCCAGCCGTTACGGCCAGTCCCATCGCTTCGGCCATGGCGGGCGGGTCGCCGGCCAGGGCGATCGCGCTGTTGATCAACACGGCGTCAGCTCCCATTTCAAGGGACTGAGCCGCTTCACTTGGCACGCCGATTCCGGCATCCACCACCACCGGCACCGTGGCGTTTTCGATGATCAATGCGATGTTGGCCGCATTGTTGAGGCCTTGGCCGGAGCCGATGGGTGACCCCAGTGGCATCACTGTGGCGCAGCCCACCTCCTCCAGCCGTTTTGCCAGCAGTGGATCAGCGTTGATGTAAGGAAGCACGGCAAACCCTTCGGCCACCAGCCGTTCCGCGGCTTCGAGGGTGCCGATCGGATCCGGTAGGAGGTGGCGGCTGTCGGGAATCACCTCCAGTTTCACGAAGTTGTTGTCGTCCTGGCCGGCCAGCTTGGCCAGTTCACGCCCCAGGCGTGCCACCCGCACCGCTTCGTCCGCTGTGGCGCAGCCTGCGGTGTTCGGAAGCATCCAGATCTTCGTCCAGTCGATCGCTTCCATCAGGCCGGCGTGACCGGCAGCTACGGCTTGGACGCGACGCACAGCCACGGTCACCATCTGGCATCCCGACCGTTCGATGCTCTGCTGCATCTGCGTCAGGTCTGGATATTTGCCAGTGCCGGTGAACAGGCGGCTTTGGAACGGCTTCCCGGCAATGGTTAGCAGGTCACAGGAGTTGGACGTCGAAACCATGACGCTTGGTGAGGTTGACGGAACGGCATGGCGTTCCCGAACGGCTAGGCAAAACGCCCTACCGTGCCCATCATCATCATCCTTCCTCCATGCCATTCCTGCTTGCCATGGATCTCCCGATCGGCAGCCAGGTGCCTTTTCAGCAGAACCCCCAGCTTCCGCTGGATCCGATTCAGCTGGCGATTCCTGTGGAGGTGGAGTCCAAATTCGTCGAGAGTTTCGATCCAGTCGCCAGGGCCACTGTGCTTGCCGACACCCTGCCGCGTCAGTGGTGCGGAACGTTTAAGCCTTTCGATGGCAATCCCACCGTTGATGTGTCCCTGAACCTTTCGTCACTCAAGCCGATGGGTCAGATGGTCGATATCCGTGGAAGCATGAACCTCGGAACGGTCACCACGCCTGTCCAGGGCAATCTCCATGCCAAATCCGATCAACTCGATCTGATTCCCTTGGCGGATGTTCTGGTCGCCGGAATGGAACCCGGTGGCATGTTCTTGGGTCTGCAGGACTTCAGCCCCACCAGTTGGTCTCCACCACGTTTGGTCAACACCAATGACCCATCTGCTGCAATCGGAGGACGTCTGGCGCTGTCGTCGACGTGCGAATCAGTCCCCGTGATGCCTCTCTGGTGATTCATTCGCCCGTCAATCGGGCTGTTTCAAGTGGGCTTGTTGATCAAGCGGCACGCTTTTCAAGCCGCTTCAAGCGTTTTTTTGCAGTCGCGTTGTTCGGTTCAACTTTCAAGGTTTTTCGATAACTGTCCATTGCTGCATCAGTATCGAGCAGTTTTTCTTGGGCAAAGGCCAGATTGTTGAGAGCCACTGGATAATCCTGTTTGGCTCTCAGGGCCGACTTGTAGTGGCGAACGGCCGTTTCGAATTCTTTTTGAGCTGCTAGGGAGAAGCCGAGTGCATTTTCGATTAAGGCCCGCGCTTCGTCAGGTTCATCTTTCAGTCGTTTGACAGCTTGTTTCAGGGTTGCTGTGGCCTGGGGATAGAGCCGTTTGCGCAGTTGCACAGATGCCAGCTCATACAGATCAGACGCTTCTCTGGATCCGGCAGTGCCTGCCTGTTCGAGCTTGATCAGCTTGATTTCATCGCGGCGCACACTTAGTAATTGCCGGCCCACCACCACCGCAGCAATGGCAAGCAGGCCAACAAGGCCCAGGAGATAGGTCTGGGGCAGAAGATTCACCGATTGGAATCTGATGAACTCAGGCTTTGGCTGCTGTCACCACATTGGTGAAGCTGCCGGGATCAACAACCGCAAGCTGAGCGAGCATTTTGCGGTTGAGCCGCACATCTGCTTTTTTCAAACCACCCATCAAACGGCTGTAGCTCACTCCATTCACCCGAGCAGCGGCGTTGATGCGGGCGATCCAAAGCCGGCGGAAATCACGCTTGCGACGACGGCGATCCCGGTATGCATTGCACAGGGCTTTCATGACCCGCTGATTGGCGGTCCGGAACAGGGTGCCGTTGCTGCCGCGGAAGCCTCGGGCCAACCGGAGAATCTTGTTACGGCGCTTACGGGCGACGTTGCCTCTCTTGACGCGAGCCATGACGTTGAAAAAGTTGGGTCAGTGCAGATGGACGATGTGGAGCTGAGCCGATCAGGCGTACGGCAGCATCCGCACCACACGGAGCTCGTCCGTTTCATGCACCACGGCCTTGGTGCCGAGGTGACGCTTCTGCTTCGGAGTCTTGTGATCGAGCAGGTGGTTCCGGAAAGCACGCCGACGCATGAACTTGCCAGTGCCGGTCGCCTTGAACCGCTTGGCGGCAGCTTTGCGGGTCTTCAGCTTGGGCATGTCTGCTCGTCCTGGCACAAACGACAAGAATACGACGTGACGCGACCTTTCGATGAGATTCCGCCTGCTGGCGCTCGCGCTTCTGTTTCCAATGGTTGCGGGATGCCGTGCCGCAGATGTGGGTTCGGTGCCAGCAACGCCCACCACGCCCGCGTCGGAGTCGTCCAGCGCTCCGGTACCCGAAGACACCCCTGCCCCGCCAGACGGTTTTGCTCAGGACGGTGATGCCGAGGACAGTGATGCCCAGGACAGTGTCGCGCCGGCCAGTGTTGCGCAGGACAGTGTTGCGATTCCCACCCACCAGGTGGTTCCGCCTCCCCCGCAGCCCAACGCCACAGGATCCACCCTTTGGGTTGCTCTTGCTGATCATCTCGGTGGACAGCCCAAGGCTCCGGTGCTGCGGTTGCAGAGCGCTGCTGGACCACTCACCCTGCGCGATGCTCGAGGCCGGGAATGGACGGACGCCCGTCTGACGATTAGCTGGCGGTCCGCGCCGCTTGATACACCGCTGACGCTGGCCCGCCAGGTGGCCGGACCCTTTGCCAGCTTTGAGTCGGCCGATCGTGTGGCGCGCCGCTGGCGCACCCTCGGCGTGGAAGCTCTGGTGGCCCATCCCGGGGAGTGGGAGGTGTGGGCCCCGCTCGGTTCAGCAGTTCCGGATGGTCTGCGGGTCCGCCAGTGGAGCGATGTGATCCCTTCGGTGGTGAAACCGGTGTTTGAAGCAGCGGAAGGCGGCATCACCCTCGAGGCTCCGGTTCAGATCGAGGCGCCCCAGGGCTTGCGCTGGAAGGGCGGGGTCTATGGCGGCCCCTTTCGGCTGCAAGCGGATGCCTACGGCAGCTGGACTTTGGTGGAGCAGGTGCCGCTCGAGCGTTATCTGGAGGGGGTGGTGCCCCATGAGATCGGGGCCGGTTCGCCGGCGGCGGCGCTGCGCGCGCAGACGGTGCTGGCGCGCACCTGGGCTCTCGCCAACAGCCATCGCTTCCGCATTGATGGCTACCACCTCTGCAGTGACACCCAGTGCCAGGTCTACAGCGATCCGCGCCAGGCCGGTGCTGCGGTGCGTCAGGCGATCGCGGCGACCACGGGGCGTCTGCTGAGCTGGCAGGGCACACCGATCAGTGCTGTGTATCACGCCACCAATGGCGGTGTGATGGCGGCGGGTCCGGAGGCCTGGGCGATGGATCCGGCTCCGTATTTGAAGGCGGAGCTGGATGGTGATTCCGGCTGGGTGGGGCGTCATCGCCTGCCGATGCAGCAGCGAGCAGCAGTGAATGCGCTGCTGGCCGATCGTTCCGGGGCCTACGGTGCTGACCATCCGCTGTTTCGCTGGACCCGCAGCCTCACAGCGACTGAGATCCGACAAGCTCTGGGTGCTGAGGCCAGTGGGCTGACCTTGCCGTTGGAGCTGTCCGTGCTCGAGCGGGGAGCCAGCGGACGGGTGCTGGCGTTGCAGGTGGCGGGATCCGGAGATGCCCTGCCGGTGGTGCTTCGTCTGGATCGGATTCGCCGCACGCTGCGGCGTTTGCCCAGCACCTTGTTTGTGATCGATGCCGATGGGCCGAACCGTTGGTTCCTGCGCGGTGGCGGCTTCGGTCATGGGGCCGGTTTGTCCCAGGCCGGGGCGATTGATCTGGCCTGGCGGGGCTGGACGACTGAAGCGATCCTGGCCCACTACTACCCAGGGACTGTCTACGGACCCCTGCCTGCAGCTGTTCAGTCCCCTTAGAGTTCTTCCCACTTGAACGGGTGCATGACCCAGGTCACTGCAACTGGTGATCACCGCAGAGTGAAGTCGGCAGCTTTCCTGTTCGCCTGTGGGTGTGCTGGTGCAGCACCGCATTGGTTGGATCCAGCCCGCTCCCTGCTTCCGGCGATCAGCCTGGCGGTCATGCTTGGCGGCTATGGCCTGCGCACGGTGATGCGGGCCCGCAAGAGCGATCCTGTCGATCCTGTTCAGTCTCTGGATGTGGATGCTCTGCCAAGCCTGGATGTGGTGGTGGCGGCACGGGATGAAGAAACGGTGGTGACACGGCTGGTGGAACGGTTGTCCGCGTTGCGGTATCCGAAAGGTCGGCTGTCCACTTGGGTGATTGATGACGGCAGCCTTGACCGCACTCCCCAGATTCTTGATGCGCTGGCCGAGCGCCACCCCCAGCTGAATGTGATCCATCGCAAGCGCGATGCGGGCGGTGGCAAATCCGGGGCGCTGAATACTGCTTTGACGCAGCTCAAGGGGGAATGGCTGCTGGTGCTGGATGCCGATGCCCAGTTGCAGGACGATCTGCTGGAACGCCTGGTGCCCTATGCCCTTGATGGGGGCTGGTCGGCTGTTCAGCTGCGCAAGGCGGTGGTGGATGCCGATCGCAATTGGTTGACGCGCTCTCAGGCGATGGAAATGGCGCTTGATGCCGTGATCCAAAAGGGAAGACTGGGTGCCGGAGGGGTGGCGGAACTGCGGGGCAACGGCCAATTGATTCGCCGTTCCGTGCTGGAGGCTTCGGGTGGATTCAATGAAGACACCGTTACCGATGACCTGGACCTGAGCTTCCGACTGCTCACCCATGGAGCGTTGGTGGGAATTCTTTGGGATCCGCCTGTGCAGGAGGAGGCTGTTCCCAGCCTGACGGCCCTCTGGCGGCAGCGGCAACGCTGGGCCGAAGGTGGCCTGCAGCGCTTCTTTGATTACTGGCCGGCGTTGATGGGTGAGCAGTTGACCTTGCGTCAGCGCTGGGATCTGGCTTGCTTTTTCCTGCTCCAGTACGGCTTGCCGGTGATTTCCTTCGCTGATCTCAGCACAAGCCTGCTCAGCCGCAGCATGCCGATCTATTGGCCTCTGTCGTTCGTTGCTTTCAGTGTGTCGGGTCTGGCGTATTGGCGAGGTTGCCGTGGCGCCAAGGAAGGGCCGCCGGTTCCCTCACCGGGGCCGATCAACCTGTTGATCGCGATTACGTATCTCGTGCATTGGTTCGTGGTGATTCCCTGGGTCACGTTGAAGATGACGGTGCTGCCGAAACGTCTGGTCTGGGCCAAGACCAGCCATGCCGGTGAACAGCAGCCTGTGCAGGTGTGAGATCTCTTGGATCAATGCTGCGGAGGGTGGGCTTGGCGATCGGTGGGCTCCTCTGAGGCCTCACCTGCTGGAATCGCCCGTTCCGCGCAGATTCCTTGGGCTGAAAAGTTGAATGGCTTTTTGGGCGGCTGAGATGCTTGGCTTCGATCGATGGCGGGGGTCATGGTCAGCTGCAGCTGGAAGTTGATGCGCATTGGGTCCAGGCGCAACTGTCCCTGGATCAGGCTGATGTCCGCACCAGGATCCTGGGATGCAGCCCTGTGCGAATGAATGCGGAGGCAAGAGCTTGTGCGTTGATCTGATAGTGCACTGTGTCTCCGATCCGGTCCGGTTGATGGCGATCGAGATGGCGCAGACCTGCCACCGGTTGGATCAAATTCACGGGCCTGATCTGGATCGGTTGGGCTCCCTCCGCCATCCACAGCGTGAATCGCAGTGGTCGGATCTGCTCGGCGGGATGGGGAAGGCCGTTGCGTGTGGCCGTTGTGGGATTCAATTGGCAGATCAGCTTGTAGGCCGGAAGGGCAGCTGCCTCAGCAAGCAGCATTCGAGGATGGGGTTATGGGATAGATCATGCATGTGTTGGGTGTTGTTTTGGGTGAATCTTTTGGGACGACAGGGTTCGTTCCCTTATTCAGATGACAAGGGATTTTTAAGTGATTGGAGGGTGGAGTTTGCATTGTCTTAGACGTGGTGATTCATTGTTTATGGCGAAGAGTTTTGGCGAATGGATGGCTGAATATATTTGTTGGTGTTTGATGCCGGCCTGATTCTTGATGAATTCTTGTCAAATTGAGTGAATCCTGAGAGTGGCCTGAAAAAAATGTTAGAAGTTGGGCTTAGGCAATCAACCGTGCTGCGGCTGTTATCCCTTTGATGGGTTTGGTCGTTGCGGTGGGGTTGCGATTTTGGATTCCTGCCGTTATGAAGCTCAACTTTGTCCTTGGGGCAGACGGATCTGATTCCCTGCAGGGAACAAGTGCGGCTGATTCGATTGTTGCGATGGAGGGCGATGACGTTGTGACCTCTGTTGGTGCAGGAGACGTTGTGAGATTGGGGGGTGGTCACGATTCGCTGGTGATCGCGAATGTTTATCGCTTTGCATCGGCAAAAGGTGGACTGGGTAACGACACGATTGCAGTGCTTGGTTCTGCGTTTAGTTTTGCCACCGTTGCTGGTGGTGCTGGTAATGACAGCATCAGCTTTGGTGTTGCACCAACCCGCTCATTGATCGCGGGAGGCCAAGGTGCCGACACAATCAATATTGATCGTTCGATTCGCACAACGACCGTTGTTGGTGGGCTGATTGATGGAATCGACGATGGATCTGACACGATCAATATTGCTGGCAATGTCACCAATTCTTATCTTTCGGGGAACCAAGGAAACGACACCCTGAAGATTCAAGGTGATGTGAACAAGGGTGCTCAGATCAGCGGTGGACAGGATGAAGATTCGCTGATGATCAATGGTGATTTGTCTGCTTCAAAAGTACTCGGGGGCAAAGGTTTTGATTCCTTGTCGTTGAAGTCAGTACTGAATGCCACAGTGTTGGGTGGCCATGCTCTTGATGCAAATGATGACCATGGCGATCAGATCCTGATCTCTTCTCTGGTTGAACAGGGTCTGGTCGCTGGAAACGGTGGTCGCGACACATTGTCGTTGGGCGGTGTGGTTCACAATTCGTCGATCTCAGGTGGAGCAGGTGATGATTCATTGGTTTTGAAGGATGAGTTGTTGGTTGCACGTATCAGAGGAGGTGTTGGTCGCGACACGATTGTTGTTGAGACTGAGAACAAAAATGTTCAGAACAGTACAATTGGTGGAGGGTTGGATTCAGACAGCATTTCCATTGGAGCATTAGTGCATCGATCGTCTGTAGATGGAGGTACAGGGAGTGACACACTGAATTTTGCCAAACTCGTTCTGAATTCTGATATTGATGCTGGAATCGGCCATGATTCGATTCGATTTGCTGGATTATTGTTCTCAAGTAGCGTTGCTGGAGGAATTGGTCAAGATACGATCGTTTTGGAGTCGGGGCAGAAAGACCTGTTTGGCACGTTGATTAATGCAGGCGTTGATGGCGAGGATGTTGACCGATATCCAAACACGATTTCGCTCACATTTCCTGGCAATATTGAATCTTCGAGTGTTTTTGGTGCCGCAGGCGCTGACACGCTTCGGATCCAAGCAAAGGCTGATCTCATAAATGCTGAATTATCAGCGAAGGCAGGAAACGACAGTTTGGCGGTTGAGGGGCGGTTGGATCATGCCTCGATCTTTGCTGGAAGGGGAAATGACACACTAAATTATATTTACACAGGTGCTGATAATTTAGTCCAGTCTGAAATTCGATTGGGTGCTGGTGAAGATTACCTGCTGGGCGGCAAAACAAAACTAAATGGTGTGTTGGTGTCTTTGGATGGAGAAGAAGGTGATGAGAAGGATGGAAATGACACGATGGATATCGAACAGCTTTCTGGATCAACTGTGTATGGCCGCGGCGGCGATGACACGATCAAAGCCGAATTGATCCTGACATCAACTGTGATGGCGGGGAAGGGAGAAGATACGCTTTTGATTGGTACATTAAACGACAATATTAATAAAAATGTGTCAGTTGCTGGTGGTGTGGGCAATGACAGCCTTCATGTTTTTCTGATGGAGGATGGAACGATTGTTGGCGGTGCTGGAAACGACACGATGAAGGTCAGAACACCGGAAACGGGAGAATTTATTCCATTCGAGAGGGCCAAAAATGTCAGCGTTAATGGGGATGAAGGGGATGACAAGCTTGAAATAGGACAGGGTTCGACGCAAACATTCAACAGCGCCACTGTTGCTGGGGCGGCCGGGGATGACACGATTCGTTTTGATGCTGGTGGAATCAAGGGCAGCTTCTCTGGTGGCGAGGGAAATGATTCGATTTTTCTTCAACCTGGCTTTACTCAAGTGTTCAATGAATCGACTGCCACTGGCGGATCTGGAAACGATTCACTGATCTTTGATGGATCACCTGATGCGATTGACACCGAAATTCGTGGTGGCATTGGATCAGACAGTCTCGCTGTGATTGATGGTGACCTTCAAAGCAGTTCGCTTTTTGGAGGTCAGGGAAATGACACGCTTTATGTGAAGGAAGTGGTTAAAAGTCAATCGGTTCTGTTTGCGGGTTCGAGTGCAGAGTCCACAGGCAGCGGATCAAATTTTATTGACCTTAATAAAGGGATTACTGAATCAACTCTTTATGGAGAAGCAGGGTCTGACACGATTGAAATTTCAGATGGAGCAGGTGGGTATGCTGTAAAGACAGCGTCTTTGATGTCTGGAGCTGGTGCTGATTCCATTACCTTGGCGGGGAGCGTGTACACCGCTGCCGTTTATGCAGGCGCAGGCGACGATACTCTGTATATCAATGGCGCTGTTGCTGCGAAAACGACTGTTGATGCAGGTGCTGGTTCGGATTATCTCGATGCGCGTGACTTGTTCCAATCATCAACACTGATCGGTGGGGTTGGTGCCGATACGGTATCGATCACAGGTCAGGTTCTTAACAGCGTTGTCAGTGGACATGATGATGGGGACCAGTTCGTATTCGGAAACAAACTGACCAGTACAAGCCTGATTGGTGGTGCAGGGGATGACACCTTCACATTCAAGTCCACATTCTCTGCGGCGAATGCCACCACCTATTTCTTTGGCAGCAACGACGGCAGCGATACGTTGATCTTTGAAACGGGGATGAGTTCATCCAATTTGCAGGGGACCGGTTTTGTGATGGCCTTTGGTGGTGCGACCAACACCACCTCACAGGTGTCGGTGAGCACTGGTGCTGCAGTCACCACAGTGACTTACAACGGAAACACGGTGTACATGCAAGGCTTTACATCAACAGGCTTCAGTGATGCCAACGCCGCTGGGATGTCGTTTATCACAATCTCCAATGATGCGATTACCAATCTGGGTTGATTGATTCTTCATTGTCCTTCTCTTGATCGATGATCAGGATCTCCTGGTGAGCTTCAAGCTGGAGTGTTCAAGTGCTGCCTTCAGCGCTCAGATTGGTGCTTTTTCTTGATGCATGCACCCTTGAATTGCATGTGGAGATCTTCTTGCTTGGTGATCGGCATGTTCACGTTTAATTTTATCCGCAAGGTTTGTTGCATCTGAAAGGTGAGCGTTTTGGCATTCACTGCAAGATCGCCGCTGACGGCGATGTGCGCCAGCTTGCTCAGGCCTTCGAGGGTTGCATCGCCGTTGGATGGAAACATCGGTTGTATGTAGCCAATCCGATAGGTGATGCGTTCACCATCACGCACAGGCTTCTCATCAATGAGGTGAACAATTTGATCGGAGTCCGCTGCAAGATTGGTGGGAGCGATCGCTATGGGTTCGTCGCTGGCATCCAGCTTCAAGCTGAATTGCGCATCCTTCTTGGAATCTTCAGGAGCAGGCTGGCCATTCATGATCGTTTGTGTGTGATCAGGCCGGCACACCAGTTCATAGGCCGGTGTTAGGGCAAGGTCAGCGAACAGGAGCATGGTGTTTGCGGAGATGGTTTGGTTTTAGGTGAGAAAGAGGTCGCTCATGAGGGCATCGCGTTTATCGATGTTGATCAGGAGCGTTTGAATGCCATTTCGGCTCTCGATCAGCAGATCATCGCCTTGTTGCGTCAACCAGAGTTGCTGGATTGGCCCCTTGTACGAAAGCTGATCACGGTTCAGTTGAAAGTCCAGGATTTGATCATGTCCTTTGGAGAGGCGGAACAGATCGGCCCCTTTGCCTCCCGTGAGTTCGTCATTGTTCGCACCGCCATCGAGAAGGTCATCACCTCGGCCCCCGAAGAGCTGATCATCACCGTGCCCACCGCTGAGCATGTCGTCTCCAGCTCCAAGGTTCATGGTTTGGTTGGAGCGATCGCCGATCACCTGGTTGGCGGCCGTACCGCCATGCACTTCGATCGCGCCAAACAGATAGAGAAATCCCAGTTGGTTCGTCCTCAGCCGGCTGCCTTTGGCTAGGGCGCGCCCATCGAAGACCAGCGGTTGGTGTCTTTCAGTGTCCTGTTGTGGCGTTTTTAGGCTCAAGGCAGAGGGTTCATCTGGATCGCGATCGAGCTGCCTTGGGGTGAGCAACACGGCATCAAGATCGCCGATGGTGTCTTGCGGTTGTTGTTCCACATACCGTGCAATTTGTTGAATGGCCCGCCGTTGTTTTGCACCACTGATGCGGTGCAGCAAGGCCTTCAGATGCGCTTTGGCGTCTTCGCGAGTGAAGCCGGATTGGGTTTGATCAATGGTTAAGGCCAGTTGGGCAGGCAGCTTGATTCTCACTTGGTTTGCATCAGCTTTGGCCTTGGAATCGGCGGAGATCGTGCGCCAAATCGCAGTGGCTTGCTGGTTGCGAATCAGCGTGCGTTGCAGCCCAATTTGTTCATCGTCAGTGATCTCGATGTTGAGCTCCGTCACGCTTGTGTTGTTGACGGTTGGGATTGCTGCGGCTGGGCCCTGGCCTTGAAGGTTGCTGGTGTTTTTTGGGGTGATGGTCCCAGTGATCCCTGGCTCCGTTTTGGTTGGAGTCGTGGTTGGGGTTTTGGTCAGATCTGGTGTTGGCCCGTCAATGGCAATCGTGATGGTGGTTGTTTGACCATCGGATGCTTGAAGTTTGAATTGTTCCGTTTTGCTTTGCTGCTTGGCAATGGTTTGCGCCTTGGCGGCGTTCAAGCTGTAGCGCCATTGGCCATTGAGAAAGCCAAAGGATCCATAGTTGCCGATCTGTTGGCTGCCAGCAATTGTTGGGTTGTCGCCATGGTCTGCATCGTTGATGGTGAGTGTTCCTGTGGCGATGGCCCGGCTGGGGATGCCAACCTGCACACTCCCCGTGAGATCACCAGAAAACACGGAGTCATCTTTGGTTCCAATGATCGTGATTTCAATGTTTTTGCTGCTGCCGTCGGTTGCTTTCAGGTTGAATGTTTCGCCGATTTTGTTGGCATTGCCGGGTGTGAGATGTTGAACTTTGCTTTGGTCTAGTTCGTATCGCCAACGGCCGGAGGCAAGGCTGAAGCTGCCGTATTGCCCAGCAAGATTGAGATCCGGAAAGCTTGGATTGTTGCTGGGATCTGAATTGCTGATGCTGATCGTGCCGGAGGCTGGGGTGGGATCATCTTCCTTAACCTTGAAGATCCCCTCGAGTGTGATTTGCGAACGTTGCGTGCCATTGGGTTGGCTTGGGTTGCTGTTGACTTTTGGTCGAATTTTTTCGGATTTTCCTGTTTTGGCGAAACCGTCTGAGCGGTCGGTCGCGTTGAGTTTGAAGCCAGGCAGTTGATTGCCAGCGTTGATGGCATCAATGCCGGCTTGGCTTAGTACCACCTTCAGCGTGGCCGGCAAGCTGCTGAGCGGTGGATTGGGTTGGAGGTTGTAGGCCTGGATTGAATTGTCGTCGAGATCAAGGCTGATGCTTTGAATCGCTTCACCGGCGTCAACATCATTGATGCTGAATTCGGCGACGCGGGTTTGATTGGCGATCAGGCTGCTTGAGCCTTGGCTGAACTCAGGATTGGCTGTGCTTGAGCGAAGCGTGATCTCTGGTGTGTCGTTGAGGCCTACGACAGTAAAAGAGATGGTTCCTGAGGCCGTGATGGAGGGATCTGCATTGGATGCTGTGGCGTAGTTCACCTGTTCAACGCCTTTCACATCTTGCCCAAGGGCAACGGCGCTGTCACGGTCGGTGATGTAGGTAAAATTTCCGCCGCTATCTAACTTGAACCGCCCGTAGGTTCCATCAACATAGATATCCGATCCAACGCTTCCTGCTGTGCCATTGATCGTGAAAGAGGTGACGTTGTGACCGCTTGGAATTGTTTTTAAGGTGTTTGTTTTTTCTTTGCCTGCTTTGTATTCATAGTCCGCATTGTCTAGCGGTGTATTGAGTTCGCCTTGCCACTGCTGAATGGCCGATGCTGCAACAACATCATTCAGCCATTGTGTTGCGCCAGTGGCGGAATGCAGCAGCTGCTGGGTGTGTTGATTGAGCTTGTTGTTGCTGCTGAACACGTCGGCACCACTGTGCTCTGAAAGCAATGCGATCAGGTCGTGGTTTTGACCAACCTCACAACTCCAAAGGAAAAGACGTTGAATGCCCCAGTGATGCAGGTGTTGCGGGTGTTGCTGGATTGCAGCGCAATCCAGCCATTGCTGGTTGATCCATACACCTTGCGTGCTGCCATGGGCGATCAGGTGCAGATCCTGAACCGCTGCACCCTCGAGGCGATGTTGATGCAGCAGCTGGCTGATGGCCTGCAGCGGATCAGCGCTGCTTGGGATCGCTTCCGCTGGGATCTGGGCCGCGGTTATCCAAGGCTGCAGATCGGGGGCGTGCCCATCCACCAGCAACAGAGCGGTGTGGCTGCTGGGGCAGTGGCTTTGATGCCGCTGATGGCCAATTGCGGTGGCAGGGATCACGGCGATCAGCCAAACGGATCAGCAGCCAGGAAGGCACGGCGATCCATATTGGCCAAGAGGGTGTCGATACCGCCGGGGCCGGTGATCAGCAGATTGTCTCCCTGTTGGTTGATGCTCAGTTTGCCGGGGTTGCTCGTGATCAGCAGATCTCCTTGGTTGAGGTTGAAATCTTCAATGAGATCCTGGCCTTTGGAGAGTCGGAATTGATCAGCACCTGGTCCGCCGATCAGCACATCATCGCCGTTGCCACCATCGAGGCTGTCGTTTCCTTTGCCGCCATGGAGGGTGTCTTGGCCGGCACCACCGATCACGGTGTCTTCACCGTTGCCGAGGTTGATGGTTTGGGCGGCGCGATCGCCGATCACATGGTTGTCGCCTCTGCCGCTGGAGATGCGGATGTCGCCAAACAGTGAGAGGAAACCGATGTGATCCAGCCGGATGTTGGTTTGGCTGGGCAGATTGCGGCCATCGAGAATCAAGGCCTCATTGAGGTTGCGCCCTTTGGTTGTGCCAACAAGGCCGAGGGTTTTCAGGGGTTGGTTGTTGTTGCTGAGGGATTCGGGTGTGATGCTGCGCAAATCAACGCGAGCGGATCGCTTGCCCGGCAGGCCACTGAGATAACGGTTGGCATCGCGGTGGTGGGCCTTGTGATCTTTGCTGTTGAGCGTGCTGTAGATCCCTTTAAGGATGAGCTTGGCCTGGGTTCTGGTTGCTGCCGCATCTGTGCCCTGGTGACTTAAGCCCAGTTGGGGCGGGAGTTTGGCTTTAAGTTGATTGCTGGTGGCACTGCTTTCGAACAGGTTGGTGCTCAGGAAGCCTTTGGTTTTGGCATGGCTGATCAGATCACCAATCAGATCAATTGTTTTGCCTTTGCCGAGCTTGATCGTGAGGTTTTCGATGTTGATCGTGGTGCCGGTTCCGTTGCCAGTGGCGGGTGTGTTGTTGCCTTCTGGTGGTGTTGTTGACGGGGTTTCTATTGGATCGGGATTTGGTTCCACTGGCCGTTCCTTGCTCCCAGCGATGGCAAAGCTGAACGATGCGGATGAGCTGTTGGTTCCATCGGAAATGGTGTAGGTGAAATCATCAAATCCGGTTTCACCAATGAGCAGATCAGCGGCTGCTTGTTCGGTGGCGTTGTAGGCATAGGAGCCATCGGCGTTCAGGGTGAGGCGGCCATAGGTGCCTGTGATGGGTTGGCCGATGATGCCTGCTTTGCCGGAATCTGCGGCCCCGCCGAGGCGAATCTCGGTGACGAAGGTGGTTGGATTCTTTGTGGGATCGAGTTCAACATTGAGATCATTTTTGAGCACACCGCTTTCGCGTTTGCGGCGTTGTTTGCTGTCTCCAAAGGAAATGGGTGTGCGGTTGTCTTTACCGCCTTCGTATTGATAGAGGTCGTATTTCGCGATGGGTGCCAGCTTGGCTGGCGGCGATTCTGGTGTTGTTGGCTCGGGTGTTATTGGATCTGGTGGGGGTGCCACAGGTGTGCCTTTGGTGGAGATGCCGCTTTGGCTGAAACTTTCAATGGGCTGCCCTGCTGCATCTGTTAGGCCTGTGCTGTTGGAGGGTTGGGTGTAGGCCACCTGAACGGTGCTGCCTGCTGCAAATTGATTGCCTTGATTGAGCTTGAGGTTGAGCTGGTTGGCGTTGTTCTTGCTGACGCTGACAGCCCTCAGATCGATAGCGGATCCATCGCTGCCTGTGATGGCGAAGTTGAATGGTGAGAGGGTGTTTGCGGTGGAGAGAGCAGCGGTGAATTCAAGGCTGATGCGTGTTGCCGATTTATTGATCTGAGCATTGGCTAAAACGGTGTCTTGCCCTGTGAGTGGATCAGGTTTGACCACCGGATCAGGTGTGACTACTGGATTTGGCTCGACAGTTGGATCAGGTTGTGTTGGTGTTTCAGCAATCGCTTTTGGTTTGGGAATTGGATTGGTAATGGGGATCTCAAAGGGTTCCAGTGAATTGCCGGCTTGATCGTGAATTCCACCATCCTTTTGTTTCGTATAAGATAAAAGGATCTTTTCTCCATGTTCAATTGTTGCGTTGTCATTTCCAATTCGGAAACTAAGTTCATTGCCGTTGCTTTGTTCAGCAAAGGGAATCAATGAGAGTTCTTTTTGATTGCTGGTTAGTGATAATCCTTGAAAAGCATCGGTGGCGTTGGTAATTGTTTCCGTAAATGACAAGACTAGTTGAAGACCGGATGAGCTATTTCCTTTGATTTCTGCGGTTTCGATTAATGGAAGAATCACATCTATAGACCCTGGCCCTAATTCACTCGATACACTTGCAAATTCTTGCGAATCATTGTCCCCCCAGACAACAACAGAGCCGTCATTTTTCAGTGCTGCGAAAGCAAAGCGGGTGGAATAAATATTTTTAACTGAATTTAATCCCTAGACATCTGCAGGATTGCCGCCAGAATCATTGTCCCCCCAGTCAACAACAGAGCCGTCATTTTTCAGTGCCGCAAAAGCAAAGCTGGTTGAATAAATATTTTTAACTGAATTTAATCCCTTGACATCTGCAGGATTGCCGCCAGAATCATTGTCCCCCCAGACAACAACAGAGCCGTCATTTTTCAGTGCCGCAAAAGCAAAGCTGGTTGAATAAATATTTTTAACTGAATTTAATCCCTTGACATCTGCAGGATTGCCGCCAGAATCATTACTCCCCCAGGCAACAATAGAGCCGTCATTTTTCAGTGCCGCAAGAGCGTGGTCATTGGAATAAATATTTTTAACTGAATTTAATC
>QCSN01000028.1 GCA_003211515.1 Synechococcus sp. AG-670-F04 | reverse complement strand
AGCAGCACCGATGCCGAGAACTCCACAGAACGTGAGGGTGAATCCAAGGGACCCCTTGATCTGACTGAGCAGCACGAGCGACCAGGTGATGGTTCCTAATCCTCCAGCCGTCAGGCGTCTTCGACTGAACCGATGCCCGATCTGGGCGATGACGACAGCTCCAAAAGCCATGCCGATTCCGCTCATCGCCAGCAGCATGCCGAAACCGGAGGGGCCAAGACTGCTGATGAGAGCGGCCAGCTGGAGAGCCAGAACGTACAGAGCCGCGAGCAGGCTGTAGAGCAGGACGAGATGCAGCATGGCGCCGCGAACCGTTGGGACCCTGCGGAGCACCATCAAGCCTTCTCCGATCTCCTCCCAGACACTGGTTTCCGAGCTGGACCGGACGGGTTCACGCAGCTGGATCTTCAACAGGCTGACGGCCGCCAAGCCATAACAGAGCGGTAGGAGGATGAATTCACCCCCGTTCATACCGACTCTGGACGCGAGCTCGTGCAGACTTCGAAGGATCGGTTCACCAAGTGCGAATCCAACGATCGTGGCTCCCATGCTGGTCGCCTGGTAAAGGGAATTGGCGGCGAGAAGTTGCTCGCTTGGGACCAGAAGGGGAATCGAAGCTTGTTCGGAAGGTGCGAAGAATTGCGTGAGGATGGATTCCAGCAAGGTCATCAGCACCAGACCCCAATATCCCCAGGGCAATCCGAGCCATATCGGCCCTGGAATGAGGCAGAAGGGAGCGAGCAGCACCATTGCTGCCCGCAGAGCATTGGAGGCCACCATCACTGGTCGCTTCGGCCAACGATCGGACCACACACCGGCCACGGTTCCCAGCAACATGGCCGGAATTGTGTTGGCCACAAAGATGCCAGTGGCTAAAAGCGTGATGACTTGGGCCCTTGTGCTGATGTCGAGGTGAATGGCGGAGGCAACTCCAGCCAATGCATCGGACTTGCCAGCCTGCAGAAGCAGATGCTGATCAATCAGATAAACCATCAGCACGATGTAGAACTTATCCGCCAGTTGGGAGAAGATCTGCCCGATCCAGAGACAGCGGAAATCCTTGATTTGAAGCACCGCCTGCAGCCCACGGCTTCCTTCAGGGTTGCCGCTGATCGGAAGGGTTGGTTCTGGGTTGTTCAGTCTCGTTCCCTTCAAGACCCCGTTGCGTCGCGGTCATGATCGCTCAATCCGGGCATCGTCAAGGTTTCATGGAGCATGGCGAGCGCACGGCAACGTCTCGGAAGGTGCGTTCGCACCCAGATCTCCACAACAGTGAGTAGTCGCAGCCACACCCGAACCGGACCCATCAGCGCTCCATCCTGTCGGCGAGGCAGATCTGAGCGGCTCAGGCGCTGAAGCAGCGCTAGTTCAGAGGGGTTGAGCTTCAATCGTGCTTCAGGCAGGGAACCAATGGCAAAGCCGTCTTCAGGGAGCAGGCTGCAGCGCCAATGCCATTGACCGATTGGTGGGTTGAGAGGTTCACCCGTGCGGCAGCAGCTCTGCAGAGGAAGGCTGTATCCGCCGAGGGTGAGCAGATGGATCGATCCCTGAACCGCTGAGGCCAAAACCGCGTCCCTGTGCCCGGAAAGAGCCTCCAACCGCTCCAAATGGAGAATCAGCATCGGCAGCAAACCTTGGATCGGATCCTCATCGGCACTCAGCTGAAGGCAGAGATCTGTCAGCGATTGGGCTGCTGCAAGGGTTTCCAGATGGCGGCCCAGGGCGGCAAAGCTGCGATGCACCTTCAGTTGCCGCACCCGTGCCAGGCCGCGGCGTCCTCCCACCTGTAGTTCGAGCAATGTGAGTGGTGCCGCTGCGGCCAGGCTGCTTCTCGGCCGTCGGGCGCCCGGTACTGCCAGCCGGGTCACCCCTTCGGTTTCACTGAGCAACGTCAGCAATCGGTCGTGTTCGCCAAGTGGCCCCACCTTGAGCGCCAGCCCCTCGATTCTTCGATCGCCCATTGCCTTCAGTCCTTCCCTTCGCGCGCTGAATCGTTACTCGCTTCAGCTCGAATCCGGCCGAAATGGGCGCGGATTCCAAGTCGTGCAATCGCGTTGTACTGCAGGAGGGCAGATTCAGTCAGCCCAGAACCCTTGGGAGCGATGTGCTCAAAAATGACTAGGCTGAGCTCTATCGGGCCGTCGAGAGGCTTAACGATGCGGTCGCAGAAATCGACCAGGCATTGCAGCAGTTTGAACTGATGGTTCAGTGACGACAACCGCGCGGTCAGTTCGGTTGGACGACTGTCGAGCCAAGGAATCACAGTGCTTAGTGAGTGGGATCGCCCTGTTGGTTTCTGTGGTTGGGACGCCGCAGATTCTGCAGAAGCTGTGGTGCGCTGCTCGTGCCCAGCAGACTTGCCCCTGCCTCGATCAGGGCCAACACCTGTTCCAGGCTGTGGATGCCCCCAGCTGCCTTGATGGCGCAACGACCACGGCAAAGGGGTTTCAGTGCCTCGATCTGCTCCGGGTTTGCAGCTGGCCCAAAACCATTACCTGTCTGAACACCAGCCGCTCCGGCATCGATCGCTGCTTCAACGGCGACAGCGAGCAGCTCAGTCGGCATCCGGGCCATATCGAGAATCACTCGGATCGGTAGCCCAAGGCCGCAGATCAAGGCCAGTTCTTCTGCGAAAACACCCGATTGACCGTTGATGAGGGCTGTGAAATTTGGAACTACATCCAATTCATCAGCTCCATGGGCTGCGGCCCACTCCGCTTCGCTCAGCTTCAACTCCTGGGGCAGGGCTCCGAAGGGAAATCCGATTGTCGCGATCAGACAAGGTCCGTCTTTTCCTCCTAGTCGATCTCTAAGTGTCGGTACGTGCTGCAGTGTGGTGCAGATTCCCCGAACCCTCTCCTGGCGGCCGGCGTCACAACCCTCAATCAGCTGTTCATTGGTGAGCAGCGGGTCGAGTACAGCCTGATCAAGCAGCGGGGGCAGATCCGGAAGGTCCTTGGTGGGCCCGGCCATCAGCTTGAACGGATCATTCCTTGGCCTGAATCACGCCATAGCCCCCATGGTTGCGTCGATAGATCACCTGGAGTTCGCCGCTGCCTCCATCACGGAACAGGTAGAAATCGTGATCGATCAGATCCAGTTGTCGGCGAGCTTCATCCAGGCTCATGGGTGGCATGGCGAAATATTTGCGTCGCACCCCCGGATCAGGGAGGTTCACCTGCCGCCCCTGCACGAGTGATGCGTCGACTTGGCTGTCGTCGCTGACATCCTCAGTACTGGGCGTCACGCTGGCCCGATGTCCGTGGCTGTGATGATGATCAGTGTGGCGATCTTTCCAGCGACGGAGCTGGCGGCAGAGCTTGCCAGCTGCAAGATCGATGCTGGCGTAGAGGTTCTCGCTGCGCTCCTGAGCACGGATGACCGTGCCGTTCGCGAAAACGGTCACCTCTGCCGTCTGCTGGGGAACTCGGGGATTGCGGGCGACGGACAGGTGCACATCCGCTTCCCTCACCACGTCGCCGAAATGATGCACGGCCCGCTCAAGTTTGGTCTGGGTGTAATCCCTGAGGGCCGGCGTGATCTCGAGGTTGCGACCATGGATCAGCAACTTCATCAGTCACTCCTTGCCGGTTAGTAACAGCAAACTAGGAACGGTTTGGCTCCCGGCACACCCCTGCAAGTTGATTTTTTTTGAGCCTGAGGATCCAGTGCTTTTTGATCGCGCCTGGATTGATCAGCAGCGCTGGCAGCAGAGCCTGATCGATGTCCCTGGTGGAGACGAGGCTGTCTGGTTGTTGCAGCACCCGTCCTGTTACACCCTCGGGCGCGGCGCCAGCCTCGAGCATGTTCACTTCGATCCGGCTGGGCCGCCCGCACCCCTGCATCGCATCGACCGTGGTGGGGAGGTGACTTATCACTGCCTCGGTCAACTTGTGGTGTACCCGGTGCTTGATCTGCAGCGCCGTACCCCAGACCTGCACTGGTATTTGCGGCAGCTGGAGCAGGCGCTGATCGATGTGCTGGCAGAGCTGGACCTTTGTGGAGAGCGGGTTGAAGGCCTGACGGGGCTCTGGCTCGAGGGGCGCAAGGTGGCGGCGATCGGGATTGGGTGTCGTCGTTGGGTCACCCAACATGGTCTTGCCTTGAACGTGAACTGTGATCTGAGCGGTTTCGCCGCAGTCACCCCTTGCGGTCTTCAGGGGAAGCCAGTGGGACGCCTTTCCGACTGGATTCCCGGTTTGACAGTTGATCAGGTGCAACCACTGATGCGAAGGGCTATTGCGCAGCGCTTCGGGTTGGCCTGGCTGGACAAACCGTGATAGGCCTGTCGACAGATCCGAGCCCGGTTTCATGAGCGCCCCTAGTGCTGTTGTGGCCACGAGTGGCTGGACACCCGCTCCTCGGGAGCGAGAGGCCTTGGAGCGTCATTCCCATGTCGCTGGGCTCACCCGTGTTGATGGGATCTGGTCGTGGCTGGCAGCTCATCACGGGACTGTCACCGCGGTTGATGCACCGCATGCTGCCCACCCGGAGCGTTTCAATTACGGGGAGCTGGCGCAGCGCATTGAAACGGCTGCCGCCGCTTTCCATGACCTGGGAATCCGTTCTGGTGATGTGGTGGCGATGTTCGCGGAAAACAGTCCCCGCTGGCTGGTGGCTGATCAGGGACTGATGCGCGCTGGTGCTGCCGATGCGGTGCGAGGGGCTTCCGCACCGGTGGAGGAGTTGCGTTACATCCTTGAGGACTGTCAGGCCGCAGCGCTGGTTGTCCAGAACGCTGATCTGTGGCACCGGCTGGAGCTGACCTCAGAGCAGAAACAAGAGCTGCGTTTTGTGGTGCAGCTTGAGGGAAAGCCTGCGGACGGATTGATCGGGTTTGAGGAGATGCTTGATGTCGGCTCCAGGCGTTCGGGTGTTGGCTTCGATGTGTCGGGCGACGCCGTCGCCACGATCCTTTACACCTCGGGAACCACGGGCCAGCCGAAGGGGGTCCCCCTTCGTCACAGCAACCTGCTGCATCAGATGCGTTCGCTGGCCTGTGTGGCCTACCCGGAAGCCGGAGCACCGGTGCTGAGCGTTCTGCCCATCTGGCATGCTTACGAACGGAGTGCCAGCTACTACTTCTTTTCCTGTGGCTGCACGCAGAGCTACACCACGATCAAGCAACTCAAAAAAGACCTGCCCCGGGTCCGCCCCATCGCCATGGCGACGGTCCCCCGTCTGTGGGAGGCGGTTCAGGCCGGCTTTGATGACGTGGTCAAAACCTTCCCTCCTTTCCGTCAGAGGCTTCTTCAAGCCGCTCTGGCCAACAGCGCTGCCCAACGCAAGGCATGGCGAACGGCACGCAACCTGCTTCTGGAATCGACCCCTGTACTTGGGCGCTTTTCGGCATCATTCGAAGCACTCCTTCGCTGGCCATTGCATGCTCTTGCCTCAGCCCTGCTCTGGCCAAAGTTGCGGCGCCAACTGAGTGGGGGACAACTGGCTTACCCGATCAGTGGTGGTGGTGCCATCGCTCCACATGTGGATGGTTTTTTTGAAGCTGTGGGGATTGAACTGCTGGTGGGGTACGGCCTCACGGAGACAAGCCCTGTTGTGAGCTGCCGCCGTCCCTGGCGGAACATCCGTGGGAGTTCCGGCCTCCCGATGCCCGAAACCGAATTTCGGATTGTTGATCCGGAAACGGGCTCGGCTCTCGGCTTTCGGCAGCGGGGTCGTGTTCTCGTGCGGGGACCGCAGGTGATGGGGGGGTATCTCCGCAAACCCGAGGCCACCAGCAAGGTGCTAGATGCGGATGGCTGGTTCGATACCGGCGATTTGGGGATGCTGCTTCCGGATGGCTCTCTGGCGTTGACCGGTCGTGCCAAGGACACGATTGTTCTGAGCAGTGGAGAAAACATTGAACCGGGTCCATTGGAGGAAGCCCTGGTCGCTAGCCCTCTGATCGAGCAGGTGATGCTGGTGGGCCAGGACGAGCGTCAGCTTGGTGCTCTCCTGGTGCCGCGGACCGAGGAGATCAAGCGCTGGGCGTCTACAGAGGGCCTGAGGCTCCCTGAGGATTTGGGCGGTCAGCCTGGCGATCCGGCTCTGCTCAAAGCACTGATGCGGGAGTGCAACCGTCTCCTGAAGCAGCGGGTGGGCGCCCGGGGTGATGAACGGCTGGCTGGTGTTGTGCTCGTGGATCCTTTCAGCATTGACAACGGTTTGCTGACGCAGACCTTGAAGCAGCGGCGCGATCGGATCACAGCTCGTGATGCGTCATTGATCGCTGCGATCTATCACCGTTGATGCTTGGCCGGTTCTCCGGCGATTGACCGTTGAGGCTGACGCTGAGACGCTTGGCGCGACTTCTTCAGTTCCATGTCTGACGGCTCCCTAACGATCAAACGCCCGATCACCGTCCGCGCCGTGGTCACACCAACCTGGAAGGAGGAAGCAGAACGGGAGATCAGCAACAGCATCGCCGGCATCGACCAGCAACTCGGTCAGCTTGAGCAGGAAGGACAGCAGGTGGTTGAGGAGGTCCGTCGTCAGAGCGCTAATCCCCTCGACCCCCGCGTGCAGGATCAGGTTGCCCAGATCCAACAGCAGGTTGCAGCGAAGCGTGCAGAGCTGGAGGAACAGAAACGCACCTTCTTGCAGCAGCAATCCCAGGTGCGGGAGCTCGAAATGGATCAGATCGTTGAACAGGGTCAGCTGGAGAGCACCTGTGAGTTGAAGGTGGGGGACAACCTCGTCGAGAAGATGCAGGTTGCAATCGTCGTTCGCGATGGTGTTGTTGAGGCGATCGAAGGCGCCTGAACCCAGTTGTCAGTTGACTCGTAAACTCCCCTGATCTGCCCATCAGGAGACGGTTTTGGCAACCCACGACATCTTCATGCCTGCCCTCAGCTCCACCATGACTGAGGGCAAGATCGTGGAATGGCTGAAGCAACCTGGCGACAAGGTCGGTCGCGGTGAATCGGTTCTCGTTGTTGAGTCCGACAAGGCTGATATGGATGTTGAGTCCTTTCAGGACGGTTATCTCGCGGCTGTGCTGATGCCTGCTGGCAGCACAGCACCTGTGGGAGAAACCATCGGTTTAATTGTTGAGAGCGAGGCAGAGATCGCCGAGGCCCAAGCCAAGGCACCAAGTGGAGCAGCTGCACCTGCTCAAGCCCCTGCACCTGCTCCAACTCCGGCACCCGAAGTTGAAGTTGCAGCTCCAGCTCCAGCGCCGTCAGCACCGCCGGCCCCTGCACCAGCGGTTTCGGCACCCGCTGCGCCAGTGGCACCTGTGGTGAACAGTGAACGCATTGTCGCCAGCCCCCGAGCTAAGAAGCTTGCAAGCCAGTTGGGTGTTGATCTCGCCACGATTCAGGGCAGTGGGCCTCACGGTCGTATCCAGGCCGAGGATGTGGAGAAGGCCAAAGGGCAGCCCATCTCCGTACCTCGTGTCGCTGAAGGCACAGCCCCAGCTGTTTCAGCTCATGGGGGGCCTTCAGGAGCTCCGACATCGCCTGGGTCGGGATCGGCTCAAGCCGGCAACAGCTTTGGCAGCCCAGGTGAAACAGTGCCGTTCAACACGTTGCAGGGAGCGGTGAACCGGAACATGGAAGCCAGTCTCGCGGTGCCGTGTTTTCGTGTCGGCTACACGATCACTACCGACAAGCTGGATGCGTTCTACAAACAGGTGAAGCCAAAGGGAGTCACCATGACTGCCCTGCTCGCGAAAGCTGTGGCCGTCACCCTGGCGCGTCACCCACAGGTCAATGCCGCCACGACAGCTGCCGGTATGGCCTATCCCGTTGATGTCAATGTGGCCGTTGCTGTGGCGATGGAAGACGGCGGCTTGATCACTCCGGTGCTGCGCGGCGCTGATCGGACGGATCTGTATGAGATGTCTCGTCAGTGGAAGGATTTGGTGAAGCGTTCTCGCAGCAAACAGTTGCAGCCTGAGGAATACAGCACTGGAACATTCACCCTGTCCAATCTGGGAATGTTCGGCGTCGACCGCTTTGATGCGATTTTGCCGCCTGGCACCGGAGCAATACTGGCGGTGGCCGCGTCCCGTCCCACCGTGGTCGCAGGGAAGGATGGTTCGATCTCCGTGAAGCGGCAGATGCAGGTGAACCTCACTGCCGATCACCGGGTGATTTATGGGGCAGATGGTGCCGCCTTCCTCAAGGATCTGGCCGAGCTGATCGAAATACGGCCAGAAAGTCTGGCGTTCTGAGGGCTCAGTGCCTGACCACAGAGACCAGCACCTCAGCAGTTATGACTATCCACTGGAACCTGAGCGGATCGCTCAGGTTCCAGTGGAACCAAGGCACAGTGCCAAATTGATGATGGTGCCCCCGTCTGGTGAAACTGCGGAAGCGGTCAGGCATGGCTGCATCTGGGATTTATTGGATGAACTTCAGGCCGATGATCTGCTGGTGGTGAATGACACGCGCGTGCTTAAAGCTCGATTGAAGGTGCGGCGTTCAGGAGGCGGGCGTTCAGAACTGTTGGTACTGGAACCTCGTGGTGATGGTCAGTGGCTCTGTCTCGCCAGGCCAGCCAAGCGGATGCGTCCCGGTGACGTCGTCACGATTGACGGCACATCCATTGCGCTCACTGTGTTAGCTGAAGACAGTGCAACTGGTGGACGTGTGATTCAGTTCCCCAGTGATTGCAGGGATGCTGAAACGATTGAGTCCCTGTTGAACCAATGCGGTGAAGTGCCGTTGCCGCCGTACATCCAACGGCATGATTCTGAGGATGCAGAGCGCTATCAAACGCGTTATGCCGATCGTCCCGGAGCGGTTGCTGCTCCTACGGCGGGGCTCCATTTCAGCGATGAACTACTGGCTGCTCTGCAACGCAAAGGGGTTCAGCTCACATGCATCACCCTCCATGTCGGTCTTGGAACGTTTCGTCCGGTTGAGGTTGAAGATCTCAGGGATCTGCAGCTTCACAGTGAGTGGGTTGAAGTGAACCAGACCGTTGTGGATGCGGTGTCTCGATGTAAAGGCCGAGTGATCGCGGTAGGCACCACGAGTGTGCGGGCCTTGGAAGGGGCCGCTCAAGCCCACGGCGGTATGCTCAAGCCATTCATAGGGACCGTGAATCTTGTCATTCAGCCGGGTTATCAATTTCATGTGGTGCAGGGCTTGTTGACCAATTTTCATCTCCCGAAAAGCTCACTGCTCCTGCTTGTAAGCGCCCTGATTGGAAGGGAAAAACTTTTGGATTTGTACGCTGAAGCAATCAAGCTTCGATATCGTTTTTTTTCATATGGAGATGCGATGTGGATCGATCAATCGTCCATTTTAAAGACAGCCTTGATAGTAAATAGCTAACTTAAGTATGACGACTTAAACCTGCAATCGTGGTAGCCCAGCTTCTTTAATATCTTGTTGCCTAGAAACAAATCAAGTTTTTCCGTAGAAGGTGTCCAGCCATTCGATTGAGAGTGGATCAATGTGCAGGAAAGCTGGCTGGACCAATAAGTTCTTGTCTAAAACTGCTCTCTTTATAATTTTACTCGATTGAATTAATGATTGAGCGGTGATCATGGAATGCTGTACACACGCTCGCTCGTAACTTGTTTCGTCGTTTGTATCGAGGCCATTTTGGTTCAACCCACCTTTGATATCGTTCACCAGTTCAGTTAATGATGGCGAAAAAGCTTGATTTCTTAAGTAAGCCGCTTTCACAGCACCACAGCCTTGATGGCTCATTACGAGTAAAAGCCTGATCTTTAGATCTTCGATGGCATATTCAATTGAACCTACAGATCCAAATGTATTTGTATTTCCTGCATTACGTATTACGAATAAATCTCCAAACCCTGCATCGAAAATAACCTCAACAGGAACACGTGAATCTGAGCAGGCAAGCACAGCGATTTGAGGATGCTGCCCACCTAGCAGTTGGTGTCGTCTTGCCTCTGTTGCGTGGGGGTGGGCAGATGTGCCATCAAGAAACCTCTGCAAACCCCTTTTTAACTCATTTAGGATCCCCGGTGGATCAAGATAATCTTTATCGTCGGAATCCAGATAGGTTTGATCATTGACAGCCATGATCAATTTGGTGTTTCCTGCTTTATACCACTGATTTTTGCTCCTGACAGCTGTTTAGATTGTCAGCATTTTCTCATGAATATGGTTTCATTCTTTCCAGGGCTGTTCAACAGTTATAACGACCGCCATGGGTTTTTATGCTCTGTTCTGAAACAAATTCATTTATTTATGATATTTTTCTGCATTAGGGAGACGAAGAGCATAAGGCCTGGAGGTGTATCAACGCTTGTTTTTGCTTTATCGATCGATTGATCATTGAGAACATTTTTCATAAACTATAGTCATTGCGTATTTCTGTAATCAAGAATTTTAGCTAACAAAGGAATTATCTTCTGTGATCAATAATAGATAAATTCTATTCAATTAACGTGTTTAAGCTGATCAAATCGTCACTTTTTTTCTAAGAATTGTATTTTGGATTCTCATCCATTAATGGATATGGAGCACTGTGTCTTGACAATCCTGGTGGTCAAACGGACTTGCTTGACGAAATGGATTAGAATAAGCTAAGACTTTTAATCATAGTTTATTCTTCTTGTGAAATGGAGATTGAATGATGAGTCATTCCAACCATCTCGCTCATCGCGACCAATGTGTGGAGCTTTCCCCTATTTTTTTGCAAGTGTGTTGGTGGTTAAAAGAGTCTCGTTCATCTAAGCCATGCTCAAAAAATCATCAAATGCACGGTTGTGAATTTTAGTTCTGTTCATTTGAATACCAAAATCTGTTTCGCTGCTGCCCCATAAAGCCAGATTCTGGTTTTGTTGTAGCGTATGAAAACGATTGATCCTAATATTGGTTTGATTTTCTTTGATAGCTCTTATCGGCATCAGTATTTCTGATTATTTGGAATGAACATGAATTCTTTTTCCATTGATTTTGGCATCAACCTGTTGTTAAAGCTCCTTTGCCGCAGAACAACGCCGATTTATAAAAGATTTTTGTATGTTTCTGACTCGACATTCTTCATGGGCCACAATATGTTTCCTAGTCTTTGGGAAAGATAATGTTACATCCCCGTTTTTTGACTGACCGTTATCGTTTGATTCGATCCTTTCTAGTTGGCACTGTTGTTTATCTCATATCGATACAATTTCTTGGTTATAAGGAATCGTTTACTCTCGCTGTAACACTTGCATTGGCGTGGGACTTTGTTGCTTTGTTTCGACGCACATGGTTGCTGAAAGTTGATCAGACTAGACAGATTTTTAATCGGTGGGAATCGAAAGAGTCCTTTATAGCGTTTCGAACAATTGCGCTGGTTTTTATGAGTATTGGAATGCTAAGTTTCTGCATTTCAGATTTGCAGCATGCAAACAGTGTACTTCCCAAATCTATCCATACATTCACTACTTTCTTGGCATTATTTTTGACATGGCTTCAATTGCATAATGGATTCGCGATTTACTACGCAAAATGTTATTATGAATTAAATCGATCTCCTCTTTTGGAAGGGCAAGATCAGCAGGCTTTCGTGTTTGAAGGCAAAGAACCATGTTTCAGTGATTTTATTTATGTCTCTTACAGCATAGGGTTAACTTATTCCATGACTGATTGCAGCATCGAAGATTCATTCTTGCGAAGAATTGTCATTATCCACTGTATCGCATCATTCTTATTCTATTCAACTGTATTGTCAATGATCCTGGCGATCATCACGCAAGTATGACCAACAAAAAATTGTTGTTGGCAAATCAACGTATTGTCTTGATAGGCAGAGAATAGGGCTTCACAAAAAGGCTATCCCTTCTTAGGCTAATAGGGTCATTCAAGTCTAATCATGTTCGAGCTTGAGTACCTTGTTGCCTTTGGCATTGGCGCTGGATTGGTTGCTTTAACTCCCGTAGCAGCATCAGTGGCTGGCCGAGAAAGTGCAATTACCAAAGGGATCTCAGGTGCAGGCCGTGGTTTAACGAAACAAGGTTTGAAACTTGGTCTTGTTGTGAGTTCCAAATTTTCGGGTTTGTTTTCAGGTATTAAGTCAGGCTTGAATGAAGTTGGAGAAAGTTTTGGAGATATCCTTGCTGAAGCAAAGGCAGACCTGGCTGAACCAAAAGCAAGCATCAAACCAGCAGCAAAGTCCTGAGTTTTGGTGAACGTTTTTTATTGGCAATAAGGTTTCCCTTTTGACAGTTATCAAACACCTTTTGCCTTTTCGAATTAGATTTGATTTTCGAAAAAAATTAACCCGTCATCAGTTTGATGTAATGATATTTTCGTTTAATTATGTTTATCCAAAAATTAATTTGACGAAATCAAGTAATTTCCATGGTTGTATTTTGATTTCAGTATCTAGTGAAGTACTGAATGCTGATGAGTTCTTGCAATGGTTTAATAACTATTTTCAACAAGTAGAAGCCTTTGGTCCAGCTCGTCCTCCCACAAAAGTTGATCTTTTAGTTCTAAATACAAAAAAATTTAGCGCTCAAGCAATGCTTGTTTTGGCTTTTTTAGGTTGGATTTTACCTGTAATGCCAGGTACACCCTTCTTTCTAATCGCGTGGGCATTGGGTTGGAGACCCAAAGGCTCCAAGCACTAACTTGCCGTTGAAAATGTCATGTGTAATGTCCATCCATCCACTGAGGCCTTAAGACAGTGAAGATCTTTAAAACTATTAGGTAATTCGATGGCTCGTTTTTTTCCCGAATAAATAATATAGATTATGGCATCGAGCTGCTGGATTGATAAACATGATTTAATGATGCCAGGTAAAAAAATTGAGAATGCTTTTTTATGGCTATCAAAAATAGGCTGACTGCTGACAAGCTTTTCTTCGTTTTTGAATCTTTCGATATCGAATGTCGATTGGTCAAGATTTAAGGGCGAAAAATACATCCACTCCGGACGTATGGTCTTTTGCATTTGTTTATCTAGATCCTTGGTCCCACTACAAAGAAGAAGATGAGTGGGCACAGCTGCATGCAGACCACAAAGACAAAGGCGGTGATTAATAAATTCAGAAGAGGAGTTGAGACCGTCGAGGATCATAATCAAATGGTGAAGATCTCGATTGGTGCTGATTGTTTGTAATAATTCTAATCTTTTGCTCCATACAGCGTTGAAACGTAATTGCTGAGAGTCGGGTAACTTCAATCGGAGTAGTGCTTCAACCGCAGATAACGACTTTTTTGTGTTGTCCCACCAATTTAAAACTGGTTCAACAAAGCTTTCGAGCAATCGAGGACCTGATTGTGCCATTTCAAACAGCCGACTGGCTTGGGCTGGAGCTGGAAAAATAAAAATGAGTTCTTTATTGGTGCTCAAGCTGTCAATAATTCTGGCTATTTCCAAAAGTATGATGATGTCTTTTAGGCCTGGTATGTCTGGTAATTCGATGGCTTGCTTGTTTGCTATATCAAGGAGAGACCACCACTCCTTCGCGTGGGGGTTTAATTCGCTCCACAGTACATTGATCGTTTCAATTTGGTTGATCTGATTAAATTCACAGGGCAGATCGATGAACTGTTCTGACTGCAACTCACCTGTGCAATCAACGACTTGGATGATTTTGGTGTCTTTCAGGGAATGCACCAAACTTTGGACGAAAAAGTGTAATGAGCTATACCTATCACTGCTGATAAATCGAATCACGGAGCCGCTGCCAGAAGTGTACGTCCTTGGTGATACCGACCCATCAAATCACAATTTTCGGGGTAAAGTACCATCCACTGGAATGATGCCATGTTCGAGTTTGAGATGATTGTTGCCTTTGGTGCGGGGGCAGCTCTCATGGCAATGGCTCCAGTCGTCAAAAAGATGGGTAATCAAGAACTCGGAGATTCTATGGGGCAGGCCGGTCGAACTATGGCAAAAAGTGGTGTCAAGGTTGGCATCGTTGCAGCAGGTGCTGCCTCGAAAGTTGTACGTGGTGTAGCAAAAGGTGCAGCAGAAGTCGCTGAAACTTTCGTTGATCTAGTTGAAGAGGCGAAATCCGAATCAAGTTCGGACGAAATTGATGACAGCTCTTCTTCGGAGACAAACTCAAGCGCCGGCAAGGATAATTCTTCCACAATTACTGAAGTCACTGTCGAATAAAAGGCCTCCAGCCTTCCAATCCTCCTGTTTTTATCACTCATGGCTGCCTCTTATCAGTTCGAAGCATCAAGCAAAGGTTTTGATGTCATCGAGGGAAATCGGAAAGAGGCGCAAGTGCAAAAAAAACGGGGAATGCCCAGTTTTGTTGACCGGATTCTCCATGCATCGACGCGTCGTCTAAGATTTAGCATTCTTTCTTCTTTAAAGGATCCTGAAAACTTTGCGCGTCATTTAAAAAATTTGAGTGGAGTAGAACGAGTAAGATTTAATCAATGGGCTGGCTGTTACATCATTGCTTTTACGAAGGAATCGACCATTGATGTTGTCCAATGGCTCGGCTCTTTGCCGCAAAAAGTAGAGGATATCCCTCATATTCCATTCATTGATGAATCAGCAGCTGTGCAGACGCGCGGCGATCTCGTTGTCGACGAAGAAGATGAAAAATTCGTACCTTCAAGAGTAATCCTCCCTGTTTGTTCTCTCGGACTAGCTATTTTATCAGGCCCTCTCTCCCTACCGCCTTTAGCTGTCGGTGGTTTTATCATCATTTCTGCTCATCTGAGCTTCAAACGTGCCTGGGACGGATTAAAAAAAGAGCGCAAAATCAATGTTGACTTCCTTGATGGTTTAGCGGTTCTTCTCCACAGCCTAGAAGGATTTCTTTTGGGCCCAGCGATGATGATTACAATGATTGAAGGTGGCGAGGCTGTTCGTGATGCAACCCAACGCATAGCCCATTCCTCTAATACCGATCTTGTATCGAGTTTGCAATCAGATGTCAGACTGCTTACAGATAATGGAGAAGTTGTTGTTTCAAGTTATGATCTGAATGCAGGCGACCGCGTTGCATTTTTGCCTGGCGATAAAATACCAATTGATGGTGTTATTGAAACTGGAGAAGCTTCCCTTGATGTTGTAAAACTCACCGGCGAATCTGTTCCTCGTCATTCGGGTCCAGGTGATGAGATCTTGGCTGGATTTATCGTCTTGGAAGGCAACATTATTGTTACAACTTCTGCAGTAGGGGACGACACACGAGTTGGTCAAATTACAAAGATGATTGAATCAGCGCCTGTCTTCGATACACGCGTTGGCAATTTCGCAGCAAATATCGCTAACAGATTTGTTATACCTACCTTGGTATTGGCAGGGGTTTCTCTTCTCCTTAGTGCAGGTAATATTGCGCAAGCAGCCTCTCTCTTGATGTTCGATCTTGGAACAGGACTTCGTGTGTCTGTTCCGACGGCCATTATGGCTGCTCTTACTCGCGCTGGAAGCCAGGGATTACTGATTCGTAGCGGACGTGCTTTGGAACAACTTGTTGATATTGATGTTGTTGTTTTTGATAAAACTGGAACTCTTACTGAGGGTCACCCTTCTGTTGTTCATTTTGCAATTTTTGGTGATCATGGAGAAGTTCTTTCAAATCCCTCAAAAGAACGTATTCATGAACTCCTGCAGCTTTCAACTTCTCTTGAGCAAGGGTTGAATCATCCCATTGCCAAGGCGATTCGAGATTTTGCAGAACGAGAGAATGCTGATGTTATTGATTGCGATAGTTGGGATTACAGAGTTGGCCGAGGTGTGTGTGCCACAGTCAATGGCCGACAGGTCCTTCTGGGTAATTCCAAACTCCTTGACGATGAAGGAGTGTTCATCCCTGATTTTGAAGCAGATCAATCTTTAAACGTAGCGACGCCGATCTATCTTGCTCAAGACGGACAACTCGTTGGTATTCACTACGCTCTTGATCAGATTCGGCCAGATACGCGTGACATGATTTCTGAATTACATCGTCGCGGTATTGAGGCCCATATGCTAACTGGCGATATTTCAGCAGTTGCGCATGCAGTTGCCAGAGATATTGGTCTGACACCGGATGAAGTGCATGCCGACGCTTTGCCAGACCAGAAAGCTGAATTAGTTCAGAAATTCACATCTCAGGGTAAGAAAGTCGTCTTTGTTGGTGATGGAATCAATGATTCTGCAGCACTTGCTTACGCAGATGTGTCAGTCTCTTTTGCCTCTGGAAGCGATCTTGCCCGAGAAACTGCGGACATTGTTTTAACCAACGACCGCGTATCAGATTTGATTGTCGCTCAGGATTTAGCACGACACACATTTGCCCTTGTAAAACAAAATATTGGCATCGTTGGCGTTCCAAATCTTTCAGCGCTTGTCATAGGTACGTTCTTGCCCGTCAGCCCCATTGCTGCTGTATTCTTAAACAACGGATCTTGTCTGGTTGCAGCAGCTAACGCTATTCGTGCTGTTGGCTTTAAATCTAAAGCTTTACCATCTTCTACACCAGATCAAGAAGATACACTTCCTTCTGAGAGTCTGCAAAACAATGAAAATGGATTAACTAGTACCTATCCCGAACCATTGAATCAACAACTCAACCTCTCTGAACTGTCAAAAAGGGTGGGCTTGAGCTATCAAAAGATTTCTGCCCGTCGCAAGCAAGTTGATTTTACAACCTGGATTTCAGGTCATGATCCTGAAGGTTTTGGGTGGATGTATTGCAAAGAAATGAATATCTATAATGCTGTCAATGCTGCGTAAATATAGATATCATGGCAGCTTCGCTTAATTTAGTTCACCATACAAGTCATCGTTGGAGATTCAAACTCGATAGTTCAAAGAAACTAGATTGGATAAAACTTGCAGCAGACCTCGATTCTGCATTCCCTTGTTCGCTATGGTCGTTGAGGCTGAATTCGATAGCCAGCTCCATCGTGATTACTTATAAAATCTGTGGTAGTCATGCTTCGAAAATCACGACATTCATGGTGAGAGATAGGCTAGTTCATGAGCTTAATAAGCAAAGCTTGTCTATCTCTGAAATACCTTTGTCCCAAACAGAGGTTGTGGAACAGGTTTTCAATGGCACAGGGTTGCGTTTCCAGAATTTGTCTCGCATTCTTTTTAATGCTTTGTCGATGTCGATCTCATTTTCGCTTCTCTTTTTCTCCTTGTTGCTTTTCCTCATCGGCCTGTTTGGATTGTTTTTGCCTTTAACGCCTGGCTTTTGGGTTTTGATGCTAGCCACAATCATTTTTGATATGGCCATCGCACTCAGGCGTCCTTTCATTCAGGCAATCTAATTCCTATGACTGGCTAATATTAGGTATTAAAAGCTTTGAAAATTTGTTTAAATAAATTGGAAAAAATAAAAGGTTTTCGTTGAATTCTTTCATGAAAATAATAATATTTTTGTACCGAGAATGAGGAATAGGCCTGCACTTATTAGCAGAATTTTCTTTTTGCAAAGCCAGCTTTTCATGAATTTCCCTGAAGTCACTGCTAGGATTAAAAGTATTGAATTGGCAGCGGTTGCTCCTGTAAATATATCTTCTGCTGAAATGTTCGGTCCAGCTGCGAGAGCTAGCAGTGCCAGCTGGGTGCGATCTCCAAACTCGGCGATAAACGTTGTTGTAAAAGAATTCCGAATTACCGCGTTCGCAGATGTTGGATGGTGTGAATTTAAAATTTTCTGATGGCAGCTGTTTTCAGGCTCGATCTTCTTTGGTCGCATCTTCGCTGACATTGCTTCAGACAAGGCCTTTAAGCCGAAGAAGATGAAGGTAATTCCTGAAACTGTTTTAATCGCCTCAACGGGAATCATTGTGCTCATCCATGCGCCAATCAAAATCCACAGCGCTGTTCCGAACGTCAGTGCAGCTATGCAACCGGTAAAAACCCAGCGAGCCTTGTGACAGGCAGCAAGGGCTAGCGCCGTTAAAAATGACTTATCCCCGATTCCGGCGATTGCAACAGTGGCGAAAGCAGTGGTGAAGCCTGCCACGCATGGAAATCATAGATCTTTCATAAGTTAAACGACTTATTGATTGGTTGTTGTATCGGTTAGCAGGTTCTGATATTTGATTGGTGTTCAGTTTGATCGCCTTACTTTCCAGGATGTGCGATGTTTGTCTCGTTTGATACGGATAAATTTAAGCCCCATTCTCCGGAATCCTTCTTGGTCATTACCGAGGTCATCGGTTGGTGGGAGTCGTTTCATGTCAAGTACGGTGCAGATCTCTTGGCTGGCAAGCTCAACTTCCGTTGATTGAAGTAAATCCAATAATTCAATGCGCTCTCGTAAAAGCTTGAGTTTGGAGTATTTTCTTAGCTCTTCATCCCCTGTTTCATTTCCCGTCGTTGTTGCCAGTGCTGCTGCATCATCAGGCGTTGAGATGGGCACGACTTCTGCAACGAGTGGTTCTCTTGGGTTGCTTTTGCCTAGATGCTGGTAAAGACGGTTTGCTTCTTCCTGACGTATCCATGTTCGCATTCCTTGTTTGATCTGCTCGATCCCGAGTTCACGAATGATCAGAAGCAGGTCAACCCGACTGAGTCCGAGGTCTGCTTCCAGAGAACCGAGGCTCACGACCTGGTTGGAGTTCATGATCAGCTGCTATTTCAACTATCATCCCGCATACTGGCACTGTTGTGATGTTTGTCTTGGGCTACTTGGCTTGACATTCATGCTTAGAACAGTTTTTTGAACTCGTCTCATGTGATTTTGCTTTCAACTGTTTAGATTCGTGGCGAGGGTTCACGCAACGATGATTGGTTAGAGTGTTGAAAAGTCTTTGAAGGTATAACGCATTAGGGGATTAAAGATTCTCTTGCGAGGGGATTAGGTGACTGTGCTTTTTGATCTTTCTTTTTTTCAATGCCAATAAAAAACCTCGCTGCAAGGCGAGGTTGTAATGATTAGTGAATGAAATACTCTCGTGTGATTGATCCCTAAACAGCAACTGGTTGTTCGATGATGCCAGTGGGAACGTCCGCGAACATGACAGAAGAAAGATACCGTTCTGCCAGGTCGGGTAGCACAACGACAATGGTTTTTCCGGCGTAAGCATCCTGTTCGGCGAGCCGAATGGCAGCAGCTGCTGCTGCACCACAGGAAATTCCCACCAAAAGCCCTTCTTCCTGGGCAAGACGAAGTGCCATGGCAATGGATTCGTCATTGCTGACCTGCTCCACTTTGTCCACGACGGAGAGGTCCAGATTCTTGGGGATGAAACCAGCGCCAATTCCCTGGATTTTGTGGGGGCCAGGCTTAACGGTTTCGCCATTCATGGTCTGGGTGATCACCGGGCTGTGGGTTGGCTCCACTGCCACAGATTCGATCGCTTTTCCTGCTTCATGTTTGATGTAACGGGACACACCAGTGATGGTTCCACCCGTGCCCACGCCCGCTACGAGGACGTCGATTGCGCCGTCGCAGTCGTTCCAGATCTCAGGTCCAGTGGTCTTGAAGTGAATATCGGGATTGGCCGGATTGTCGAATTGACCTGGCATGAAATACTTCGATGGATCGCTATCAGCGATCTCTTTCGCTTTGGCGATTGCCCCTGGCATGCCTTTTGCGGCTTCTGTGAGCACGATCTCAGCTCCCAGAACGGCCATCACGCGTCGACGCTCAATGGACATCGACTCGGGCATCGTGAGAATCAGCTTGTAGCCACGCGCCGCTGCTGTGTAAGCAAGAGCGATGCCTGTGTTGCCAGAGGTTGGTTCAACGATCACCTTGTCTTTGGTGAGGTCACCATTTTTCTCCGCATCCCAGATCATGTTGGCGCCGATCCGGCATTTGACGCTGTAGGCAGGGTTGCGGCCTTCGATCTTGGCCAGAACCGTGGCCTTGCAGTTCTTGGTGACGTTGTTCAGCTTCACCAAAGGTGTATTGCCGATGGCAAGGCTGTTGTCGTCGTAAATGCGGGACATGTGGAGAACGCAGGAAGCCCAAGTTCACCAATTTAGGAAGATCCAACGATCTTCAGTTCGCCTTTTAACCCCTTGTTCAGACTTTGATGAATGCGGTGCCAGCATCGATTGGCATCCAACGGGCAACGATTTGGTCTTCTGCAATCGTTAGCGTTTCAGCCGAAAAGTTCTGAGGTGTGGTCTGAATGGCTGCATCATCCGGAGAGCTGTATTTCGCATGCAGAAAGGCAAAGGCCCCCGGGGCGATCAGTCACTAGGCGTTGAGAGCTTGCTCAAAGCGGCGCCAGAGCTCTTCCGGTTGTTCCAGCCCGACGGAGATGCGCAACAAGTGGCGTGGAACACCGCAGGTCTCCGCCCAGCTCAGTTCGTCGTAGTGAGCAAGCTGGGCGTAGGGGCAAGCCAAGCTGAAATCTGTGCCCAGACTGGGCCCTTTGCTCACACGCAGCGCGTCATAAACAACGCGAGCTTTGTTGCCTCCTCCCTTGAGTTCGAAGGACAGCAGGCAGCCATGGCCGGCTCCGCGCCGCATCAACGCTTGGAAATTCGGACAGTTCTTCGGATGCAGCACCCTTGCCACGGCGGGATGGGCCTCCAGCCTCTCAGCGAGAACTAGGGCGTTGGCATCGAGGCGTGGCACTCTTTCTCGCACATCGCGGCTGGCTTGCTCCAGGGCGATGGCATCGGCATCGCTGAGATTCGCAGTCGAGGAGGTCTCGTCCAATAATTTGTTGGCCCAAGCTGAGCTTGGACTCACCAGAAGGCTGCCAGCCATCACATCGCCACGGCCGGCAAAGCTTTTGGTCAACGAGGTGAAAATCAGATCGGCATACGGCAAGGCGTTGAGGTTGAGCCCGGTGCCGATCGTGTCATCGGCGATGACAGGAATGCCGCGAGCGTGGGCTAAGGCAGCCACACCCTGCAGATCGACACAGCACAGCAGCGGGTTGCTGGGCAGTTCAACAATCACAGCAGCTGGATCCAGTTGATCCAGTGCCGCCTCCACATCACTCAGGCTCGTCGGTTGAAGCAGCTCACCCCCGTGGAAGACCACTTGCGGTTGCTTGAGTACATCCACGTAGGGAAAGCCCAGCTGCAGTGTGACCCTTCCGGGCCGCAGGGTCTGCACGGCGCGGAGGGCAGCATGCAGCGCGGCCATGCCTGCGGTGTGCAGGCTGATCTGCTCTGCACGGGTTCCATGGATTTCGGCCAGACGCTGACGAACAGTGTGGCGGGCCTTTTGGCCATCCACGGCATTGGGAGCTTCCTCGTGATCAAGGGCAATCGCCGCCTGGCGTGAGGAGAGCCCCAGCCCGGTGTGCTGCCAGAAGGCTTTGGCGTGGGGGCTTGCCTCTGCATCAGCTCTAAGGCAAACACACCCGGCGACAGGGATGAGCGCTGCGCTGCTCTTTGGTGCCTTGCGTTGGCAGTGGGCTTGCGCCGCCTGCGCAGCGGCTTCGGTGGGGTAGGGCCAGACCGTCCAGCCCGGCTTCGCCGCTCGCTGGGCCAGTTGTTGCACGAGAGGGTGCAGGCCGAAGCGCGGATAGATCGTCTTGAGAGCATTTCGGCAGGCAGGATCGTGTTCCTCATAGGCAATGACGTCCTGCCAGCGGGGCAGGGCCACCGAGACTGCATGGGGGGCATCTGGCAGCGGATGTCCGAGATCCGAGCTCTGCCAGGCTGGATCACGGAGCAGATCGCGGGCGCTCACACCAGCAGCTCCAAAGCCTGTTGCAGGTCGGCCTGCAGATCGGTCAGGTCTTCACAGCCCACTGAGAAGCGCACCAAACCAGCGTCGATTCCCAGCCTGGCTTTCACGTCGGCTGAAACGGCGGCATGGGTCATGGTGGCCGGGTGACAGATCAGGCTTTCGATGCCGCCAAGGCTCTCGGCCATGGTGAACCAGCGCAGCCGTTTGCAGAGCGCATAGGTCTGTTCCTGACTGGCGTTGAAGCTTGCTGTCACAATCGCACCACCACCTTTCATCTGTTTGACGGCCACCGCGTGCTGGGGGTGATCCTTGCGATGGGGATAGCGCACCCAATTCACGTCTGGATGCTCGGCCAATTGATCAGCGAGGGCGGCGGCATTGGCCACTTGCTGCTTCAGGCGCAGCGGCAGCGTCTTAATGCCTCGGGTGATCAGCCAGCAATCAAAGGGAGATGGCTGCAGGCCTAGGGCCTTTTGGGAAAAGACCATCTTCTGTTGCCAGTCGGGGTCGTTGGTACAAACCGCTCCACCCAGGGCATCCGAGTGACCGTTGATGTATTTGGTCGTGCTGGTCAGGGAGAGGGTGGCACCCAGATCCAGGGGGCGCTGCACCAGCGCCGTCGCAAAGGTGTTGTCCACCACAACAGGGATCCCAAGGGGCTCGGTGATCGAGCAAACCGCTTGAAGATCGATCACCTTCAGCAGAGGGTTGGTAGGACTCTCTAGCCACACCATGGCTGGGATTTGATTGCGGATCACATCCAATGCGTCTGGCTGGGTGAAGTCCACCCACTCAGTGCGCAGGCCGAACTTGGCGAACACCTGTTCAAACAGCCGAACGGTGCAGCCATAAAGGTTTTCTTCGCAGAGCACCAAATCTCCCTGTTTGAGTTGGGAGACCACAGCGGTGATGGCGCTGACGCCCGAGGCAAACACGGTGGCGTGAGCGCAGCCTTCCACCGAGGAGAGCACGCTGTCGAGGATGCGGAAGTTGGGATTGCCGGATCGCGTGTAATCGAATCCTCCAGCGTTTCCGTGGGCAAAGGTGGAGCTGGGGAAGATCGGCGGCATCACTGTGCCTGTGTCCCCCGCGAAGCTCTCACCGTGGTGGATTACCCGGGTGTTCAGGCCTTCGTTCACTGCCGCTGAAGCGATATGGCAAGGCTAAGAAACCGTTGGCTTGTCGATCTCTGGATTGTTGGTTGGCGGTGCGTTGATCGTTTCAGAACAACAAAAAGCCCTCACCGATAGGTGAGGGCTGAATGACGATCGTTTGAACTGAGAGCCGGAAGGGATCAGTCGAGATCTGGCATGCCCAGAACAGGCTCAGCCTGACGATCAATGCCCTTTTCAAATCCAGCCGCCGCTGCGCGGGCGCGACCTGCGTGCCAAAGGTGGCCGACCAGGAAGAAGAAGGCCAGAACGAACTGCGCTGCACCCAGCCACTGGCGAAGGTTCACGTAGTTCACCGAGTTGGGCTCGGTGATGATGCCGCCGACAGAGTTGAGGGAGGCGTTGGGAGCGTGTGTCATGTACTCAGCCGCACGGCGCACTTGCCAGGGCTGAATGTCATTCTGCAGCTTGTCAAGGCTCAGACCGTTAGGACCACGCAGGGGCTCGAGCCAGGGACCACGGAAGTCCCAGAAACGCATGGTTTCACCACCGAAAATGATTTCACCAGTTGGTGAGCGCATCAGATACTTACCAAGGCCTGTTGGGCCCATGGCTGAACCGATGTTGGCGCCCAGGCGCTGGTCTCTCACCAGGAAGGTGAAGCTTTGGGCCTGGGAAGCCTCAGCGTTGGTGGGTCCCCAGAATTCCGATGGATAGGCGGTGTTGTTGAACCAGATGTAAGACGAGGCGATGAAGCTCATGAAGCTCAAAGCGCCAAGACTGTAGCTCAGGTAGGCCTCACCATTCCAGATGAAGGCGCGGCGCACCCAGCCGAAAGGCTTGGTGATGGCGTGCCAGATGCCACCAAAGATCAGGGTCAAACCCAGCCAGATGTGGCCACCGATGATGTCCTCCATGGAGTTCACACCGATGATCCAGCCCTCTCCACCAAAGGGAGCACGGAACAGATAACCGAAGATCACGCCTGGATCAAGCGTTGGATTGGTGATCAGACGAACATCACCACCGCCTGGTGCCCAAGTGTCGTAGACGCCGCCGAAGAACATGGCCTTGAAGACCAGCAAGAGGCAGCCGACACCAAGAAGGATCAAGTGATAACCAATGATGTTTGTCATCTGGTTTTTGTCACGCCAGTCCTGAGAGAAGAAGGATGAGTAATTCTCGAGAATTTCAGGACCACGCAGTGCGTGATACAGGCCGCCAAGGCCAAGTACAGCAGAGCTGATCAGGTGTAGAACACCAACCACGAAGAAGGGGAAGAGATCAGTGACTTCACCGCCAGGACCTACTCCGTAGCCAAGGGTGGCGACGTGAGGCATGCAGAGAAATCCCTGCTCGTACATGGGCTTGTCGAAGGTGAAATGACTCACCTCAAACAGCATCATGGCTCCGGCCCAGAACACCATCAGGCCGGCGTGCGCCACATGGGCGCCAAGCAGACGACCTGAGAGGTTGATCAGCCGGGCATTTCCAGACCACCAGGCGTAGCCAGTGGAGTCGAGGTCTTTGCCGCCAGTGGCGACAAGACCAGCATTAAAGGGCGTTTCCACGGGGCAGAACCTCTTCAGGGAAGACGAAGTTTTCGTGCGGCTGGTCAGCCGGTGCCATCCAGGCACGCAGACCTTCATTCAGAAGGATGTTTTTGGTGTAGAAGGTCTCGAATTCGGGATCTTCTGCTGCGCGGATCTCCTGGGAGACGAAGTCATAGGCGCGCAGGTTGAGGGCAAGGCCGACGATGCCGATGGAACTGGTCCACAGGCCCATCACAGGCACAAACAGCATGAAGAAGTGCAGCCAGCGCTTGTTGGAGAACGCAATTCCGAAGATTTGGCTCCAGAAGCGGTTGGCGGTAACCATGGAATAGGTCTCTTCTTCCTGGGTGGGCTCGAACGCCTTGAAGGTGTTGGCCTGTTCACCATCCTCAAACAGGGTGTTTTCCACAGTGGCGCCGTGGATGGCGCAAAGCAGTGCACCGCCGAGGATGCCGGCCACGCCCATCATGTGGAAGGGGTTCAGGGTCCAGTTGTGGAAGCCCTGAAGGAAGAGGAGGAAACGGAAGATCGCAGCCACACCGAAGGATGGCGCGAAGAACCAGCTGCTCTGGCCGAGGGGGTACATCAGGAAGACACTGACGAACACCGCGATCGGGCCGGAGAAGGCGATGGCGTTGTAAGGGCGAATGCCGACGAGACGAGCAATCTCGAACTGACGCAGCATGAAGCCGATCAGAGCGAAGGCACCGTGGAGAGCCACGAAGGCCCAGAGGCCGCCGAGCTGGCACCAGCGGACGAAATCGCCCTGGGCTTCAGGGCCCCAGAGCAGCAGCAGGCTGTGACCCATCGCATCAGCGGGGGTGGAGACAGCTGCAGTCAGGAAGTTGCAACCTTCCAGGTACGAGGAGGCAATGCCGTGGGTGTACCAGGAAGTGACAAAGGTGGTGCCGGTAAGCCAGCCACCGATGGCCAGATAGGCCGTGGGGAAAAGGAGGATGC
>QCSN01000027.1 GCA_003211515.1 Synechococcus sp. AG-670-F04 | reverse complement strand
ATCTGCTGGGGAGGATTCGGCTGTCACGCTGAGAGCGGCGACGCTGCTTGAGGGCTTCTCGGATGTTGATGGTGATGCGCTGTCGATTGCAAATCTGAGCGGGACGAACGGGACGCTGACAGATAACAAGGACGGGACCTGGAGCTTCCAGCCGAAGAGCAACTTCTCAGGCACCGTTTCTCTTTCCTATGCGGTGATCGATGGCAATGGCGGCTCGGTTGCTGCGACGAACTCTCTTGAAGTCATACCAGCTAAGGAGTCAGCCCCTGCGCCAGCACCAGCACAAGCTCCTGCGCCAGCGCCAGTGCCAGCCCCTGCCCCTGCGCCAGCACCAGCACCAGCACCAGCACCAGCTCCTGCGCCAGCACCTGCACCAGCGCCAGCGCCAGCCCCAGCGCCAGCACCAGCACCAGCACAAGCACCAGCACAAGCTCCTGCGTCAGCGCCAGTGCCAGCCCCTGCCCCTGCGCCAGCACCAGCCCCCGTTCCAGCAACTGTCACCAACGACGACCAAGCGGCCGCTCTAGCCCCTGCTCCCGCGCATGCGCTAGTCCCCGCGCCAACTTCTGCGCCAGCACCAGCTCCTGCGCCAGTCCCGACTCCGACATCGCCTTCAGTTCGTAATCTAGAACAGGCATTGGTCAGTCTGGATTTAAGGCCAGAAAATCTCTCTAAGTTGGGTGTTAATGATGTTTCGACTTTCTCAGTCAATGATATTTCGCGATTGCAGCAAAAGCAGGTTGCAGCGATATCACCAAAGGCAATGAGCGGTTTCGATAAGAAGCAAATATCTTCAATTCAAAGCGTTGTCATATCGGCATTCAATGCACGGCAATTGAATTATCTTCCTGCTAAAGCAATGAAAGGCCTCTCGCCCAAGCAAGTCTCTTCTTTGGCCTCTAAGGCAGTCAGAGGTTTTGGCGCCAAGCAGATCAATGCTTTGCCCATGAGGTCCTTTAAGGCATTGGATCCAAAGCAGCTGTCGATGCTTAGTAGGGATGCCATAACTGGTCTGAAGCCTCGTCAGCTCAAAACACTCACTGGTGAGGAACTCGCTGCATTCAAGCCAGCCCAGATCAGGTCGATTGATGCAGATGCGATCTCTGGGCTAAGGCCAGGCTCGCTGAATGCGTTGAGTAAGCGTCAGGTAAGGGCTTTCACTGATGATCAGCTGGCCGGTTTAAGTAAGAAGCAGATCAGAAAAGTTGAGGACTTTTTGGAGGATCTTTCATCTCGGCAACTCGACGCGCTTCCCTTACGAGTTGGCCGTTCCAGTCGCCCGGTGGGTTCCTCGAATGACGTTGAGGAGCTGGATCTCATCCTTGGTTCTGATCCATTGGCCTGATCGACGGGCTGATGCAGTCCCAGATGAGGAATTGATGAGATATTTATGCTTTGAGTATGTTGCTGGTGTTGTGGTCTAGGCCTTATGATTGAAGGAGTCAGACAGGGCTCAGTTGAGCCCCTCAGGTGACATCTTATGATCGTTATCTCTGACTTATCAGTTGAATCCTGTCATCCCGATTTGGTGGCCCGTTAATAATTCACTTTTTTAGTTTGAAGTAAACGACAAGACAGCGCAACACTGACTTGAGTGCAAAATTGAACCAATGGCCTGTCATGTTGTAAGTGCAGCGCAGGCGCCTTTCACAGTTTTGAATACTCATATGATCTATGGCTTTATAGATCGATTAGAAACCTTACTGCTGAGCTGCTTTAAGCGGTGGACTCCTGTCCGTTTGGGGATGCTTGGAGCAATTTCATGCAACATAAAAATTGTTTTGAGGTGGATTTGGGAAGGACTGGTAATCAACATCTCGGACAATCAAGGGTATTCACCGCTCCAGAATTTGTAGAGGCCCAAGCCACTGCCGACGCTAGAGCGCTAACCGGAACAAGAATCAAAAGGCGATCTGTACCGTTGTTATCTAGTCGGATGTTGACAGGATCTCTTTGATTATTTTGGCCAACGCATTCTTTTATTGGATCGCCCGAATATTATTTGATGGGTGGCTTTTATGGCTTCCTCATGACGACCGCCGAGCTTGATTCCATTTGCGTTTGAAACGCGTAGTGCTTGAACCTAAAGAACTTGTTCGGTATGTAAATATATTATGGAAGCAATCGATTCTGGCATTGATGTCGCCTTGCTGATTAGTTCCTGTATCATTGGTTTGTTGTGTTTCACCAAAGTGACAGGCTTTTGAGAACTCTTACTTTCTTCGCTTCTTTTTTTAGTCGTGCCAGTAATGGCGCAAGCTAACAGGCAGTTATACGAAGAGCGATTGATTTTATTTTCGGTCTATGAATTTCTGGCGAAGCGTGGTGCCAATACACCATTGCAAAGAGGAATAGCGACAACAGGGATGTGCGGCTGGCGAGTTGGGCGGTGATGACTGCTTCAAATATACTAACAGCCGTCGATATTGATTGGCTTTCTTGCGGTCAACCAAATTGCCAAAAAGTGAGTATAATACGGAGGTTATTCGATTTATCGAGGAAACATGTCAGAAGAATCAATAAATATCAGTACGTCAGATCGGTCTAGTTCCTTCAGCTTCATTCGAAGGAATAGCCCTAAAGGTGCTGGCCAGTTCAACGTTGGCACAGGCTCCGGCTTTGACGCGGGAGATTGGGCGATAACGCATTCCAGTGGCAGTGTGGGGCAGCCTTCCGATCAGAAAGTTTCTGGTCATTGGAGCTTCTTTTCAGAAAGAACAATTCGTTCCTCAAAAAGACCAAAAAACTGGGATCAATTCGTTGACTTGGAATGTGGTGGCTTAGAGATAAGTGGAAAAGGAACGGCAAAGATTTTTCTGTATAAAAAAGATAGTGATTGTGGTAAATCGCCTGGAACTGCTGGTAAAAAAAGGCTGATCGGCAAGGGGAAATACAAAGCTGGTGATTCTTTTGGGCCTTCAAATTTATTCGAAAACGATAATTTGACCAATGGCTACCTCGGGATCAACCGTGTAGACACAACCAGCACTCGTAATGGTAAAACAACTGATCGTGTCAAATACTTTATGCGTCTACTTGACGACACTGGAGATCAAGGGGCCATGTTGATTCAAATGGATTTGAAAAAAAGCTTTGTGGCGCCAACTAAAAAGCAGAGTAATAAATTGGGTCTGGTTGGTGAGCTGACGTCACCTTTGGGTGTCCTTGCAGGGGATCTGGATTTTAGCTCCATCATTCCTGCTTAGATGACCTTTTAACTTCCCTGTAAAATATACAAGCATATCAAAGATAGTTTGGAAAATGAATTAATACTTTTACGAGTGCTTTCGTTTATACTTAACTTGTCTATGTTTTTATACAGCTTTAGGGTGTTTGTCTTGTTTTTGACGCAAGCCAATAGCGGAGCCCCGTAGCATGAGGAGTCGCTCTTTTTCAGTTAACGGCTTGTTTGCAACGGATGTGTGAATTTGCTGGCACGTTTAAGCATGAAAAGCAGATATTTGGCCCAACATGTAAGTGAGTAAAGCAAACAGCCGGTTCATATGACAAGAAGACTGTGCTTTACCTATGCCCAACAAGATCAAACCTGTCTCACTAGCGAAGCAGAATACTGCAGTAGAACTCCACTCACTGCAGCAGTAAAACCTTCTGTTTGCAAGGGAACGTCGTTGACGCTGTATCCCACCAGATCTTAACCACCAATAGGTTTCATCGATACCAAAAATGGTTAGCATGGCTCACCACGCTGACTGTGATCTTGTGAATGTCGAGAGCAACACAGTATCCATTTATAACGATGCTTTGTTTTCAAAATAATAAACAACATTGCCTTTAGTTTGGATGTAGTGATTCTCGTCATTGCATTATCAGCTGTTTTTCTTGCAATCGCCGTTGCATAATTAGCTTTTTCCAATTCCGCGACCATACTTGCAACTTCCATCCATACTAACTTTCCTATTCTGAGATTCGTCTTTGACGATCAAGCTCAATGATCTTGTGTACATTCGTTCGGACATGTCAACTGTGATTCTGGGCAGTGCCTTACGCGGTTTGCGTTTCTTATTTAGGCTTTCGATCGTTTCAAGGTTTTCCTTAAACGTATCAACCACATCCTCTGCTATTTCTGGCTCAGGCTTTGATGCTGTATTGAGAGATCATTCAGGTATTCAAAAAAATAATTTAACATCCATTATTTCAGCACTGATCTGGAAGTTTATAGCCATAATGTGGTCAGTATATTTACAGTTCTAAACCATACTTAGTCAATGGAGAAATAGCTTTCTAGTTGTCTCTCTATGCCCGATCTGTCAACTCTCGACTCAATGATGCCACCACTGCTCCAGGGTGCAGCCGCTGCACAATTTATTTGGCTTCTTTGGCTCTTCGGCGTGAATCGGTTTGCGACCGGTTGAGCCATTGCTAGCTCGGATTGGAAGACCTCACAACGGTGCATCGGCCTTTGGCAACTATTCATCTCGTAGCGATGGGAGTACCTTTAATGTTTCGGTCAGCAGGATTTCAATTACCTGTTACTAGTATCACCTTTAAATATGATGAGTACATCAAGATTAATCTTGTACGATTACTGAGGCTTTCCGAGTAGTCAACAGATGCTAGACGATGTTCGCAAACCCCCTATTGACGAGAACAAGGATGGTTTAGGCCTTGAGGAGCAGGAGAAAACTACAGGCATTAGCAGCCTAAGTGTTTTTTTGGGAATTCTCCAATTCGTCGGAACAGGATTCATACTCATTGTCATTATAGGAATGAATATTCTGCTTTTTCAAGGATTGTTTCATGTTTGGCTTCAAAAAAACGATCAAGATTCTTACGCTACACATGTTATAAATGGTAATCTAAAAATGAAAACAGGAGATCATCAAGGAGCCGTTTTTGATTTCGATATGGCATTAGAAAAGAATCCTAATAAAGCTGAAGCATTCGTCCTTAGAGCTACTGCAAAAGGTTTGCTAGGTGATCATCAAGGCGCTATTAATGATTACAGTAAAGCTATCAAGATTTATCCCGAATATCCAGGTTATTATAATGATCGTCGTATCCTTAAAGAGTTGAATGGAGATCTTGAGGGAGCTTGTGCCGATTGGAAAAAAGCGGTTGATCTTGGACTTCTTACTGATATGCGATTCTCCGGTCTAAACTTGTCATCAGAGTTGATGGAAGGGAGATGTCAATAAGTGATTCGTCATCGTTACACTTGATCTCCAAAGTACTAGTAGGGCTGAAAACTATTTAAGACTCATTAAGGCGAACCGGAATGTTCACCGATTGGAAATGTCGTTCATGTCGGGTAGTTTCAGACCAGGGCCAGGAAGAAAAATTTAAATTAACAGCTCTTATCAGAATGAGGTGTTTTTTGTTCGAAGCACTTTCTAGCGTGCAATTTCAGGACAGCGGTTTTGCTACTTCACAAGCACTTCACCAGGCGATAGCTTCATAAACACCAATAAGCAACAATCTTACACACCCGATGGGATGTGATCTTAAAAACGTCAAAGGCTTAAAGTTTCAGATGATTCAACATAAATACTCCGTCTAATGATCTCTTTTGGTGGCATTTAAGTCAATTTTTATTTGACATCAATCAATCTTCGAGACTCCCAAAGGAGTTGCTGATCTACACCACATCACCTTTGACTGGACCAGCACAATGACGGATCCGGCTCTTAAGTATTTAACGTTAACACACACTGGCAATCATCTCCCTCTAACGAAGGATGCCTTGGAATTGATCGGAGGCGATCACAATCAGTTTCCAAATAAAACACCTATAGATCATATAATGAATTCAGGTGATTCTGATGAAATCAGTTGATGTACAGCCTCGTTTCAATGATGAAAGCTTCATTCATCGCAAAGATGACCAAGCTAATAGCTACTTTGCAGCCAATGTGAAATTCTGGTAGACTTATTATATCCTCCCTAAGCTTATTATGCGGAAATTCAATGAATGCCAACAACTTGATTTATTCTCAATTCCAAGATATTGTACCTGACAATAATTTGAAAGATAACAATCGACAATCGGTTGATTTCAAGCCTGAATGAAATCACTGGGGAGATCTATCCAGCGCACAGGCGCAAATTCAATCTGGTCGGGGTGTTGCCAGCGAGCAACAAAGTTATACGATTTTGATGGGATCAAAGGGTGAGAATCTTTATATTGGGAGAATATACGAACATGACTTTGTTCAATTTACATCGAATCAATGCTGTAAATTATATCAATGATCTTGTCCTCTCTCGCGGGGTAACCTCTGGTAAATCCACGATAAAACCCTAACTAAATGCGAATAACTATTGACCAGGAATTGCTCTATTTATCAATGTGGGTTTGATGATGCAATCATTCTCTGTGGGTTGTTAGTAGATTTTTGCCATAAAAATTTCAGCATAATCAAGGCTGAATCGTTTTTTAGGTTTGGATGTTCCCTTTCTAATTTTTAGTTGTTATGCTTTGGTTGAAATGATGTAAGACCCGAACTCTTCCAAAAAAATAAATTCAAAAATCTTTGGTGTCTTGCAACTTTTGATTTTTGGTTTCATCTAATTGGACGGTCAAAACGATGATCTTTTAAGTCTTGTGCACGACCACTGGCCCTGAAACGGGATCCGTGACCCCAAGCTCTGGAGATAGTTCTTCGAGGAATCCTCTAACTGCGTTGAGATGTTCAATCATGAAGGGGCGAGCTGCCACAAGTTTCTCTTCGCTTTCCCAGAGACCAACAAAACAATATCGACGCTCGCCCGTCTTCGCCAGATAACGATCAGACATACCGTCTGGAGTCGCCCACGCTTCGACGGCTGCCAGATACTGTTCTTCGCAACCCTCCTTAACGATTACACGAACGTTGTTGAGGTACTTCGTTGTCAAGGCGATCTCCTTTTTAATGATTTTCGCATGTTTCCCAAAAGCAACAGTGGCTTTAATCACCAAACCCAGTTATTGGCAACGGCATGGAATTAGGCCTTCCCAAATTTTTCTTGTTTATATCAACGTACGGGGAAATCAAGATTGTCTTGAAAATGCAACGACCCATCAGCCCCAAGATTGGTTGTGTGTCTACTGGCGCTCTAGGTTGACTTGGCTTTACGACGACTGCTCTGTTGTTCAGTTAGCTGGTTCGCCTCTAAAATCGGTGGGTAATAGGACTGAATGTGAATTCCGGATCTGTACGACGGCTCATTCTTACAGTGGCCACTGGTTATCTGACTATTTTTGGTGTGAGGCAGATTCCCTATGAGTTTGACAATGAATGGCTTGTTGTTGTTCCCGCGCTCGTTCTGGTTTATGCCCTTACCGTTTGGCTTGATGGAAAGCTATTTAAGGATGATGCTCCTCAAGTTTTGCAAGACAATCAGAAATCAGAACGTAAAATCAGTGAGATTAAGAAGGGATTTAGATCTTGATTTCATGGTATTTGATCGTAAAGATTTGGCTTTTTTCTTTAAAATGTTGTGAAAATAATGAAAATGTCTTTACATTAAAGTAAATGCTTTGTTGCCCTTAAATAAGAAAATAATTTGGGGTAATGTGTGGGGATATGCAGCCAATTCTTATCTGCTTTTCGATTCTTGATTTGCCATAGATTTTTGATTTATTATTTATTCAAGCTTGGATGTGCGCCTCAGGAAGCGTTCTCCCGATTGTGATCTTTGCTTCAATCTGCCCAGACAGGGTTATCAGGATCGGTTCGCCATCGTGTTGTGACCCCGATCACAATAATGCTTGAGCTGCATCATTGAGTGATCTTCTGAACGCGATGATGATGGTTTCATCGTCGGGGGCAATCCCGACGTAATCACAATCCCACAACTCTCATCATGATCGACAACGAACAACTCAGTCTTGATCAACTGCATCAAATCAATGGTGCTGGTTTCAAAAATGAATATGCGAAGCTCCTTAAGCCTAAGGCGCCAAAGAAGATCAAAATGCGTAAGCCTCTTACTCTCAAGGATATTATCAATGGTGGCGGATCTCCTGGCCCATATCTTCCTGGCCCCAGCTATATCAATCAAAAGATCTTTTATCCTGTTGTCTAATCGGTTCCAATTCTGAACATCTTGTTAGTTAAAATTATTGTTATGAATAAAATTGCTAAACTTTTATGTTTCTGTAATCTCTACGAACGACGCTATATGATTTATTTGGATCAAAAATATAAGTTTTAATTGTCATAAGGTTGGTTGTGAGGCTGTCCGTGCCCAGCCTCACGTGCCAGCTGCCTTCCATCTGCTGCTGGCAATATCAATATAATTCTCTCTTAGATAAACAATGTTTGAGTCTTCCCTGATCTCGCTATCAACTTTTAATATCGGTATTTGAAATTTTAATGCCAGCGTTTACGTGTGCCATTGACGAAGGACTTGGATGCTGCTAGTTCCTGTCAATGTTTAGGCTGTTGATTCTAATTCTTGTCATAAAAAAAGGTTGGCAGCCCGTGTGAGCAACCAACCCTCGATATTCAAGTGAGGTGTTTTAAGCTTCGCTTGGTTGATTCATTTTGTAGATGCTCAAAACCAGGCATGCAGTTGTGAAGCTACAAAACAAAACCAGCAGGTCTTGTGAGGTGAATGTCATGGATTGGATCCTTGATTCTTGAGAACAGGAAGATCTGTTGGCTGTCTCAACACATAGACGACTCCAAACGTAAGGAGGCCAGTGATGAGAATGAGGGAATAGATCGCAATGGTGTAATCAGTCATCAGAAACAGAAAGGCAGATACTGCGTGCGGCAAGCGGCAAAGCCGTCAACGAAACCGCCCAAGCCAATTTGGTGAGCGATGCCGGCACCGGTCAGTCCTTCTGTGATGACGCCGATCACGATGCCCAGCATCGCCATGCGGCCATTGAAAAGCTCGACGCTTTTCAGCTGGGCCATATGGATTTCGCGAGCAGCGGTGTCTTGAAACCACTTGTCGTTAGCGGAGGGGGATGGCATGAACGTTTCGCGTATGAACGAATGTTACAGCATTCGTTACGGAATGTAAAGGGATGCGGCGTTGGCTCGCGCCTTCTTCGACGCCCTGTGCCCTTGATCGGTCCGACGCGCTTCCGCTTGGGATTGGTATGACCCCGTTGTGAGGGCTTGCAGGCAAGTTATGCAATAAACGTATTGCCAATAATTTCCAAATGACCAAAGCACCCCGCACTTGTGATCTCTTTCAGAATCGTAATAGGTTTTTTGTCAACCATAACAGTTGCATTTGCTTTACTCTCTTTCAAAGTGACTGTGCCGCCCTGATGTGAAATCTGGATGATGTCTTTTCCTCTCTCAAACCAGTAAATTGTGTCTAAACCTTCGCCTTGTTTAACGTTATACCGGTCGTTACCTGCGTGCCCATAGAGCTGATCAAGGCCTGGCCCACCGTCCAGATAGTCATTTCCTTCAAACCCACCGAGTGTATCGTTTCCAGACGAACCAATGATTGTTTCATCTCCACCGCCTCCAATCACATTTTCACCCCTCGGGTCTTTGGCAATTAAGTAATCATTGGCTTCAGTATGGAATTGAGACGGTTTTTGATTTGCGTCTAAATGGTGCACTGTGAGTGATTCGTCTGCGCATTTTTTTTGAAGTGGAAAGGGAATTCTTGTTGTTACTTTGGCTTTAGGATTGTCTTCCTCTCCCCAGAGCTCAACCATTGTGTTGAGGTCATTGATCGAAAAATCTTTGTAGTGGAAGCTTTCATGTATCGCAGTATTGTATGACATTGCAGTTGTCGCCGTTGAAAATTCTGGATTATTTGGTTTGTTTTTAGGGTGTTTTAATCCCAGTGCATGCCCTAATTCATGGGTAATTGTTGCCATCTGGTCGGAGGCTGATCTGGAGTTTTTGCTGAGAATGTACGCGACCCCGTTATTGCCAGGTCCAGCTTGTGGATTCCAGATATTCTCACCTGTTGTAGCTTTGTCCCAGGGAGCACTCACATGCTTGACAGAGAAAAAGATTAAATGAGCCTTTTCTGGGCTTTTTACCTGCGCGAAGTCGACGTTAATGATCGGGTCGAGATGCTGTATTAATGTTCTGATCCATTTTTTGATTCCTGGCCTATGGGGTGTTCCCTTCACTTTGTATGTAAATGTATTTCCATATTCTGTCTCGAGTATTCCTCTGAAAGGTGTTTGTTCAATGTGATAGCGAATCGTTCCATTCCTTCCAATCAGTTGCTCAAGGTTTCGTTCTTTTTTGGGACTTTTTAGCCATTTTGTCTCAAAGCTCATCGCTGCGTCAATTCTGCATGCGTACAGTCAGTCTATGGCGGCACCCTATTTTTTCAATGGCAAAGAGGCAAGATGACAGTCGCAGTCGTTGTATTCTCTGAGAACACTGATCGAATTTAAAATTTGTTTGTGATCCGGCCGATGCTTGCTTTGCTGTGGGATGGCACTTTGAAGGTGCTTGCCCTAAGCGAGACTAATTAATAAAAAGAATATTTACGGCATCTGTAAAGGTCTGGACAGCCAGGATCAATCACTTATTTTTAGTCTGATTTGACCTTGGACCATGCTTGATTTTTATGCTGGATTTTGGCAAAAGGGTTTTGATTTTGAGGGGCGCACCAAGCGTATTGACTATTGGAAGGTCATTTTGGTCAATGCGATTCTGGGAGCGGTTCTCTCCCAGATTTCGAATCCAATTTATCTCTTGTTTCTTTTTGCTTGCATTATTCCTGGCCTTGCGATCCTAATTCGACGCATCCGAGACACTGGCAGGCAATGGCCTTGGGTCTTTATTGGCTTGGTCCCCCTGATAGGAACTCTCTGGCTGCTTTGGATTGTTCTGAGTCCGTCCGTAGGTGGCGATTGATTCTTCGGCCGTATTTTTTCGTCGATTGTGCTGAACTTCTTCTTTTCGCGATATTGTTGTATTTTGTTCAAGACTGGATGATAGCGTCATAAGCTTTTTGCGAAGGCTTGTATTAATCTTATGTTTGTTTTTTCATAGGGTCATCGCTTTCGTTACCCTATCTTTGTCTTGGATTTTGCTCCTCAGGGCTCTTGCTCTTGACATCCTCTGAGTATATTTGTTAGTGATTTGCCGTTGTTTAGCTGGTTTTCTTTGGCTGCAGATTGTTTCTTTTTTGTTGAATTTGTTGTCATGCGTCTTCGCTTTAGCGTGCTCGTCACGGCAGCAGCTGAATGGCTTTCAGTCTCGAATGGTGGGTCTACCAATCCTGATCAATCCTCTCAGTTTCCTGATCTCTTTTTTCTGACCCAGGTGAACCTCGTCGAAGACCCGCTCTATCCGCCTTGTTTTGAACATGTGCTGTGTTGTCTCGTTCTTTGCCCGGGCTGCGCCACGGCTTTTCGGGTTCAGAAGGTCAGCGTTGTGAGAACCAGGGCTCCCAGTTGTTGAACAGTGCGTCCGGTCGGTGTTTGTTGTCCGAGGGGTCGCGACAGGAAGAAAAAGGCCGGCGTCACGCTGATGCCATCGCTCAGCTGCAGTTGATACCAAAACTCCCAGACGTAATTGCCGTCCTCTGGCGTTGACCCTCCATAGAGGCTGGTCGCGAACACTGGTTGCCCCACCGCCATGCCGGCGCTTTGTCCACTGCTGTCAATGTCCTGCCATTGCAGTCCGATCGTCCACGACTGGCTGCTCTCCACCAGGCCCTTGGTCTCCCCGTTGCCGTCGTATCGGGTGGAGTTGATCCCCCAACCTGCGCTGACGGAGGGCAACCAACCGCTCTCCAGCGGTTGCCATGAGCCTCCCAGACCCAAGGCATGGGTGAATCCTCGGTTCTCCTGGAGACTGTCCACAACTAATGGTGTTCCGTAGGGAAACAAGCCCTCATCGTTCTGCATGCCGGAGTAGGTGGCAGCCAGCGTCCATGCGCTGTTTTGGTATGCAACCTGGAACGTGCCGGTCCCCCCGGCGTGGGCTGTGGCGATACCGCCTCCCCTGGCGTCACCACGGTTTCCATTGATGGCCACGTAGTTGGCGGACACACTGAAGCCATTTGCTGACTGCCAGCTGAGTCCTGCACCCGCTCCTTGGTTTTGGTTGTAGGCCATGGGAGCTCCGCCCATGGTGGTGACATTCAGGATGGGGGTGGTGGCGTACACGCTCGGCCAAACCGCCAACATGTCGTCCTGCCCCACATTCGGCCCCACAGTGACGGTGACTCCGGTTGCTGGGGTGAACGTATAAAAGATTTTGTCGATGGCCAGGATGGGTTCGCCGCTGGCATTGGCAGAAAAGGCGCTATCCAGGGCGGAGCTGGTGCTTGGTGTTCCATTCAGGCTGTTGTCGTCACTGAAGTTGGCCGCACGCAGGGTTGTGTTGAGCTGGTCTTTCCCGCTGAAACTCGTCTCAAGGTTGAGCTCGAGATCAAACAGCAGATTGGCGGCGCCGAGCCTGTTGTTTTGATTGGAGACCACACCACCAGCGGACCCCTTGAAGGCATTGCCATTCACCACGAATGTGGCCTGTCCGTCCAACTTGGTGGTGGTGGAGAACTGGGTGGATTCCAGTTCGCCGACGCGGGCTTCCAGACCGTCAACACGGCCGCGGATGATCGCCAGCTCACGCTCGAATTCCTTGATCAGACGAGCAAGATCGTCAGTTAATTCAGTGACACTGTCGAGGCAGGAGTTCAGCAGAGCGGCAGCCTCGTAACGGGTCATCGCCCGGTTGCCGCTGAAGCTGCCGTTGGGATAGCCGGCGACGCAGCCGTAACGCTCGATCAGGTTGGCCAGTGCCTGGTAGGCCCAGTCGGTCGGGTAGACGTCAGAAAACTGGGTGATGCTGGTGACCTGCTCAATGTCTTCGTCGGACGCGTAGTCCGACACGCCGTTGATGTTCAGGTCAGCGGCCAGAGTCGGCACGGGTGCCAGCACCACGTTCACAGTTGCTGCTAATCCGACAAGTGGGGGACAAACCCGCTGCACAAATAACGACAGATCACACCAAACAGAATTTAATGATTTTCTGACATGTGGAGCCTTTGACGGATCGAGTGTGCGCTTTGCGCGTTTGTGTAGAGAAAATCGCACACTGTTGCCGCCCAGAAGCCTCAGATTGAGGTGATTTTTGTTTGGATTTGAGCCCGAAAGCGCGGCTTGCTTGTTGCTATTGAGAATGACTTGCATTTCTGCACGCCTGCCATTACTGTTGCAAGCAATTCTCAATTTCATTAGCCGGTGACCGTGTCCGCCTACAGATTTCTGCCGGATGACCCGGTTGCGCCGATGGCGATGCCGAGGCTCCAGACCGTTCTCCTGGATCCTGCTGGTCGTGGACAAGCCACAGTTCTCGAAGTGATGGAGGGTGTTTGTCGCGTCTATTGCCCCTGTGAAGAGACGGAGGGAATGACATTGGCGTTTCTTCAGTCGGGAGATCGGCTGCGGACCGACCGTCTGTGCAGTGACGGGGCCTGCGTTGAGGCCTTGACGGCACTGAAATTCCGTCGTGATGCCGTTGGGGAGGAAGAGCGGGGAGTGGATGCGGTGAATGAATGGACACTGCAGCTGCTGAGAGTTCGCCACCTTGGTCAGGCTGAACAGCGTTTGCATGCATTGCTCGCCTTGCTTGTGAACAGACTTGGCCTGCGCTGTAGTGACGCCTTCCAATTGCCGTTTCGGTTAACCCATGATCGTTTTGGTGAGTTGATTGGGGCAACGCGAGTCACCACAACCAGGCTGCTTTCGAAATGGCGACAAGCTGAGTTGCTTGACATGAGTGGAGGCGATCTTGTGATGCGCTTCTCTCCAGAACTAATTGAAAGCTCACCGCTTAGCTTTTGAATGAGGATGAAAGATGGCTGACAGCGTTCTTGGGAGTCTTTGTCGAGAAGCCGAGTGCATCTGGCGAAGGAGGATCGACATTCGTCGAGCACAGCAAAGATGCTTCAATATTCAGCTTGTTCAACGGCTTCAGAACGAGTTTGACTCTCTCTCGTTGCGAAGTCTTGAAATTCAGAAGATATCTGTATTTCTAAAAAGGCAAGCAGGAATGGAGTGTTTGTGTTTGTCTTTATTAGAAGAAATTATTCGCCGCTCTCTGTTGGTTTCGAGCCAGCAGAGCATGGCGAGATCCTGACATCATTTAAACTTGCAATTCCAGTGAAGATTGGTGTAGCAAAAATAGCTCGATGCTTCTCACCGGGCTATTTTTGTCTGCTTGGACTGAGAAGTATTTCGGTAAAATGTTGAGAGAACAATTGTTCATATGTTACCTCCATATACAGCGATTGTTTCTTTTTCTTGACCGCGAAACTTGATAATACAGTTGTCGTCCTTGGACGGGACCGACAGCCCCAAACGAACTGCCTCCGGTCTTGATGGTTGATCGGAGGTGGGAGGGGTCTGTATCGTTTTGGATCGTCGTTTCGCTTCGACGAACCCAACAAAGAATCTTCCGCCACAGGCCTTGGGATCAGTGGCAACATCACTTGAGAACTCGAGCGGAAATAATGAAATTGGTTCACGTCCCCGAACCGAGCCGAGAGTTGGAGCGACAACCCTCTCGGTAGCGATCACCATCAAATCTCAGCACTCAATCAGCCTGGAGTGCTGAGAGATCGCTACGAATCTGCTCAATGCCGTACCTAGATGATCTCCTGGAGTGATCGATTCGTCACGAACGACTAGTGCATCAAACGTGTCGCCGAATTGATTCAGCAGCCACAATACAAAAGTCATCCTGTAGTGGGATTGACAGCCCCATATGCACCCGACCTTGTCGTTGGTGAATCGGCAGGGTTGGAAGGGGTTGTTTGGATTGGGATTGTTTCCTTTATTTGAGGAGAAACCCTATTAACAAATTTTTTTTAGATAATTAATGATCATTTTATTGATGGAATTAAATTTTACATGAATATGTTCATGGCTTGAGTATTGCGCCGATTCCCTCCTAAACTTTCATCCTGTACGCCGGCATTATGGTGCTTGCAGGTAAAGAAGTGCTTGAGAAATTTGTAGACTTCATCGAGTCGGACCCTCAAGAACGTAAAATTTGGCTTGCCAGAGTGCGAGAAGCGGGTTTTGATCAAGCTCTTTCAGAGTTTCGTCAAAGCAAGGTTAATAACTTCGATTAAACACATTGAGTCAACAACATCATCCTAAAAGCTATTTGTTGTTGTTAAAAACTTTGGCTTGAGCTCCTTATCGCCTCCATCCGTTGATCGCGACTTGACATGGAAGTGCGTCGTTCATTACAAGTGTCATGATCATGTTTTCTGCGTGAGGTTTGTTTGTCACCCAGAATCTTCTGGCAAGCAGGAAGCCAATGGCCTTCACCATTTTTTTTGCAACATCCACGGGCAAAACAGAGGATATCGCTGATCGCCTGAAGGACCTTCTCCCAGGAACGGAAGCCAAGGATGTTGATAACATCAGCTCCTCAGACGAGTTGGTTTCGGCCGAAGCTCTGATCTGTTGCGTGCCGACTTGGAATACCGGTGCTGATGAAGCTCGATCTGGAACAGCATGGGATGATTATGCCCAGGAGATTCCTGGATTGGATTTTGCGGGCAAGCCAGTCGCGATCCTCGGTCTGGGAGATTCCTCCGGGTATTCGGATTTCTTTTGTGATGCGATGGAAGAACTTTATACCGCGTTCTTGCAATCCGGAGCCAAGTTGATTGGCAAAGTTCCTACTGATGGATATACATACGATGACTCTAAAAGTGTTATAGATGGCAAATTCTGCGGTCTGGCAATCGATGAAGACAATGAGTCAGAAATGACAGATGAACGTCTCAGCAACTGGGTGAAACAGATTCAATCGGAAGCTTGAATTAACAATTAAGAAGATTAAGCGCCCTGAAATAGGGCGCTTTTTTATTGATGAACCCAATCGAGACGAAAATTCTTTCTTTGATTAAGAAACCGATCAATTGCCATAGCTGCAATACATCCATCTGCGCAAGCGACGACAGCCTGCTTGAAAGGTGTATTTCTAATATCTCCAATGGCCCAAACGCCAGAGATTTCAGTCATCATATTTTCATCAACACAAACTCCTCCTTCCGCATTTAATGTTACCTGTCCATGCAAAAAATCTGTGATTGGGAGATTGCCAGTTGAATAAACAAAAACACCTGTTGTATTCAGTGAGATGGTTTCACCCGAACTTTTTTGTTTTAGCTCAACGGAATTTACGCCTTCGTCATTTCCCTGGATGGCCACCACACTTGTTCTCTCCCATTGCCGAACATTTTCAGCACTATGTAGGATGTCAACTCCATTCAAAGAAGTACCGGGTTTTTTGTTAGTAATCCAATGAACGCACGAGGCAAACTTGGTGAGAACCAGTGCTTCGTCGATGGCTTCTTGATTGCTTCCATAAACGACGACTTCCTGATTCTTGTAAAAAGCACCATCGCACGTCGCACAATAGCTAACACCTCTGCCTAGGTATTCATCTTCGCCGGGAAGTGTTGATGTTCGACCCATCGCACCAGTTGCTAAAACCAGTGTTCTGGCTTTAAAAGTACCCTCAGGAGTGTAGACAGTTTTGATATCCTCATTGGTTTCAACGCCATAAACTTGCGTTTGGACATATTCGGTTCCGTAACTTATTGCCTGATCTCTCATCAGTTGCAATAAATCAGCACCTGAAGTTTCTCGACTTACTCCAGGATAGTTTGCAATTTTATGAGTGATTGCCAGAGCTCCTACCGCTGGATTTTTATCGAGAATGCAAGTTTTTAAGGAGGATCTGGATGTGTACAGAGCACAGCTGCATCCCGCTGGGCCACCACCAATGATGACAACATCATAGTGGAGATTTTCGTTTTCCATCTAAGGATCTTAGCGTGCAGTGAGCGAGTTGGTCGGAGCTACGTCTGGGAATGAAGATGTTGGAATCATATCGAGGAAAGCGTTGATCTTCTTGGCGGTTAAAGCTGGCTTATGAAAATGGAAGAAATGCCTTCCAGTATCAACTGAATCGTAGTGATCACCAAGTTTTAATTTGCTATTCCAACGTGTTTTTGCGGCTTTATCTACAACAAAATCGTGATTTCCATTAATTATTAATGTAGGTACTTTTGGGGCTTGCAGGTGACCGCTTAGGCTGTTTGAAAACAAAGAACTGATGACAAAATCACAATCTAGGCATTTTGCCATTAACTTTGCGAGAGTTGCGATGATTCTTTGATCATCAACATCAAACAGCTTTGAAGCCAAATTTGCAAGGATCTTGTCTCTGCTGCAAGGTAATTGACCTCGCATTACATGATAATGCGAGGTCCAGTGGTTGGCATTATTTGTATCGACTGATAAGAGAGTAAGAGAGCTCAAAAGCTCAGGATATTGTTGTGCAAACAAGCAGGCTATGGTTCCGCTAATCCCATGAGCAACCACATGAGGGCGTTGTTTCGAGGAAACTATCGATTCGCGCAGGAGGTTGTGAATTGTGTCTATGGTGCAAGCCTCATCAGGGTCGTGCTGAAATGACCATCGCTTAACTCTTCTGGACGCTGTTAGAAGGCGGACGAGGCGACAGTTAAATCCATATAGGCTGGGCTGAATATCCAACCAAATAATCTCTGGACTACCCATGTGGTGGTGTTTTAGAGATTGTCGGATTTTTGCCCATTTCCAGATTGAAGGAAACTACATCTCCTTGCCTTAAAAGCTACATTCGCATCCGTGCAATGAACCTAGATTCAGCACGTTTTTAGTTTAATTTTTTTTGTTTTGACTTGACGTTTCAGCGAACAAACCAAACGCTGCTCCACGGGATCAGCGTTGGCCTCAAGCTGTGTCAGATCTGAGAATGTTTCTTCTGTGATGCTTTGGAAAGTCACTGCATCAAGGTAAATACCAACTATTTTGGATTGGTTGGATGCTGTCGACGTTGTTGTTGCCAAGGTTTTTAAGGCTTTGTCTTTTTATTGAATGATCTCCATCGTCCCATTGCGACAGCCCATCTGATGTAATCAATGATCGCCTGCTCAGTAGTTTCCTTGCTCTCTCGATGCTATCGATGAACAAGCTCTGATGTCATCACTTTTTAGAATTGAATTAGTCCTACAACTTGTATTTTAGAGGTTTTATGCTTATGAATGAAACACTCAATAGTTGGGATATGTGGATGCGTGAACTTTCACAATTGCCAATGGTCAAACCTGAACACATTTCCTGTGACTCAATGACGATCGATATGACAACTCTAGCCAGCTCTAGATGCCTTCTCCGTTCACCAAGAAGCGAATTCAGGGACAAGTAAAATCGCCTAGCTTCAATCGGCGTGGTATAAAAAAACTCCTCCCTCGAAGAGGGAGGAGTATAAGCGAGACTATAAAATCAGTTCAGCTGATTTTTGCTGTTTCCATATTTTCAAACGCTTGAGAAACGCTCTTGAAATTGAATCCCATGCTCCTAAGAGCATGCCAGAAATGCCCCTGGAGGAAGAAGAACGCAAGGTAGAAGTGAGTATTCGCAAGCCACGCTCTTGCTGTATGAGCATTACCAGCCAGTGTTACCGTGTCGCTGAAATATGGCGAGAAAGCAAAGTTAAGCTTGAGGGCTTCACCATAAAGTTCGGTTGGGTAAATAGTTGTATTTTGTGCACACCAGATACTGGTCACAAACCCCATCAGTGCAATTCCAGCCAAGGAATAGGAAAGAATCGCTTCACCGGAGAAAATCAAGACTTTTTTAAATGGTCCAAAGGGGCTTGAAATAATGTGCCATACACCACCAATCGTCAGAATGAAAGCAAGAACAGCGTGTCCTCCAATTACATCTTCCAAGCTGCTGATCGACAGGAAATTAGTCTGGTAACCCCAAACCATTGCAAGATCAATGTTTGGTTCAACTTTGCGTACTGCGCCGATTGCAGTGTCATAGATGCCATGACGCTGCGCCCATTCAACAAATGCGATGACCCCTAAGCCAAGGAAGATCAGATGATGGCCCAGAATGAAGGTCAGTTTTTTTGGATCATCCCATTCAAAGTGGAATTTGCTGGCTCGACCCTCCGCTTCTGATAAGTTTTTCGGCGCTCGCAATGTATGCCAAATGCCTGCAGCTCCAAGCACAGCTGACGAGACCAGATGAAATGCAGCTATTGCGATATATGGTTCTGTATTGATAATCACACCACCTTCACCAAGACCGAGTCCTAAGCCTGCGAGGTGAGGAAGAAGAATCAACTCCTGCTCTCCCATCGGTACACCACTGTTGTACCGCGCTAGTTCAAACAGTGTGAATGCGCCGGCCCAGAACATGATGAGGCCAGCATGAGCCGCATGAGCGGCAATGAATGAACCTGAGCGTTTGGCTACTCCTGAATTGCCTGCCCACCAGTCATACGAGACTGATGGGTTTCCATAGGACTGCATGAACGAGAGTGTCGGGCATAAAAAGAGTAAACATCCATGCTGCTTCTCTCATTGGTCAGTTCACATTTCTTTCTGGCACTGAATCAAATTACGCGTTCGATCTGCTCTTTTATACTAATCAATGTGACACATATTCCTTGCAACGATTAATATTTTATAACTTAAAAATGTGCTTTAATTACTTACCAAGCGTCAAAAATGCTACATCTGCCTCTTTAGGATTTTTGTCCTTGTTTGCCTTCTGAAGCTCAAAGAAACAAACTCCATTGCGAGCTGGCCCCAAAAGAATTACAGGACTCGCTGTCAGGTTTCTAATCGCCGAGATCGGCCGTATTTGTTGATCAGATAAAATCTAGTAAGGTGATTTTTGCTTTTTCACCACAATTCCTCTTCGCAGTTGGTTCGCACTACTAACTCTGAAGTAGCGTAAGATACACAAAGCAAAGAGTAGCCTTCTTTCAATTGTTCATCATCAAGGAAGCTTTGGTCTGACTGATCCAACGTTCCCGATATGATTTGCGCAACGCAGGAGCTGCATGCTCCGGCCCTGCAGGAGTAGGTCATATCGATACCTGCTTCTTCTGCTGCATCAAGAATGTATTCATCATCTGGACATTCAAATTCTCGCATTCCAAGCGGAGTATGAAGTTCTACCTTGAAACTTTTCATTATAATGAAAATTCATCGTCGTACGATATACGCTTGTTTCCCTTTTTACAGTTGCATGTTCAACCTTCCTCGGAAAATAGCTTACCTCCGAACTTATCAAATTTTACTAATTTCAAAAATTATGGTTTGCAAGGCATTAATTCTTAGAGGGATATTTGAATCGTCTGCTTGCTAAGTGTGTTAAATCTGGTCGTATTGGCCTGAGGCATTCTTTTAAGCTAAAAAAGTCTTAAATCAATTATGTCTGACAATTCTTTGCGAGTTTCTCATCGTTTAGGCCCTGTCCATGGATGGCGTTCAAAGCGGCTTAGAATTGCTGTTGCGCTAAGGAAACAAGGTTGGACATACAAAGCAATTGGTGAACATCTTTATATCCACCCAAAATCAATCATGCGTGACATAAAATGCTACGTGATTAAATCGCGTGAGAAAAAAATGTTGCAAGAAGTCAAAGGATAAATTTCGAGTAAGAATCTCTGCATGGAGCTTTGTTCGTCCTAGAGATTCTTCTTCGGAGGTGTAATTCCGGTTTTATCTTTGATAGAGCTTCAACGAATCGTGAAGATTGCATTTGATAGATTAACGATCCCAACTGTGGCAAGCACAGAAATTATGCTTACACTCACAATCCATATCTGATAATAGACACCAGTTGGCTTTTCGTAAATCCATGCATTAACACCTGTTTTCCTTGAGCTATAATTTAAATGTTCTTCTATAGACATCATTAGCCCTTTTTTTACCAGCGTATCCCTCCATATTTTGCCATATCTAGGCAGTGCTTGATAAACTGGTATTTCGCCAGTGGCACGACCAGTAATGCGACGATTTGTCTGGCTTGGAACACGATCATATCCAAATTGATTCATATATTCTTCACTTTCTAGGAGATAATCAACAAAATTTGAAAAACCAATTTCTGCTATTTTTACTGCATAGGATCTTACTTCACTATCGGAATAGGTGTATCTGCCGAGGGCCCTTCCAATGACTTGCTTAACTACACGCTCATTATTATTACACAATACATATTTTTGGTAGAAGTAATCGGAGAGAAGAAGACCTCTGATGAAGTCTCGAATTGTTATGCTTCCATTGCGCAGCTGAGATTCTAAAAATTGATCGCGGTCTGATTGAAGAGGGCTGAATAAAATCTGCTTATAACATTTTTCGATGGTTGCTTCTATGGTTGATATTCTATCTGATGGGTCAAATTTTTCTTTTTCTGCATTGAGTGTTAAAACACGCGAATTTTGAGTTTTCAGCTCGAACGGCAACGTTGGTAAGTTGGATTTCATACGGCAGGAGAATCGTCTTAACAGTAGGCCTTTTCGTCCAGAATCTGTTTGGTTGTGAATGCCAAGCAAAGTATTTGCAGGCATTTTGTATAAAAAGTAAATCAGTAGTCGTTTAAAGAGCGTGGCGGCTGTTTCATTGGCTTCTTCAGTAATTTTCAATGATTTTGTACAAGTTTATTCTTTGAAAAATAATCCACCTGATTCGCTTTGTTTTAAAGTTGAGCCGGCTGATGTTTTCCTTGGCTTAATTCATTATCGATGATGAGTAAAGCAGAAGGATGATTGTCTGCGAACCGAACACGTCCTAGTAAATGAGCAAACTCATGCTCGGCCTGAATTTGCTTTTCAACCAAGGGATCAAGAAATACTGTTGTCCTAATGTCACTACTACGTTCGGCCATTGCATAAATTTGCTGAAGAGATGTTGTCAGATCTGATTCCATAAGGAAGGATGTTGCCACAGTATCTTCTATTGAAGTCCAAGACTGTTTTGGGCGTTCGAGTGAATCAAGCTGGACCGTTTGCCCTCTAGAAATAAGGTACTCGCCAAATTTTGCAGCATGAATATGTTCATTTTTTGATTCTTCGCTGAAATAGCTTGCAAAACCTCGTAACTCTCTCTCTGCACACCAGATCGCGGCTGCAAAATAGGCAACATGTGCCTGCCGCTCCTGGTTCAAATGATGCTGAATTGCATGGAGAAGATCACTCTCCATCGCCTCCGCAATAGCTCGTCCGGATGGACCCAGCAGTAGGTCCACCGATGATTGAATCGATGGTTGTGGGGTCGGCATTCAATATTCTGCCCATTTGGGCGATATAAGTGTTTAAATGATACCGCTTGCCGTGCACCGCCGCATTGCTGTTGTGAGATTTGCACCATCGATTGCGATGTCCATTCTCAATAAAAAATAAGGTTGTAATCCACAATTAGATCACAACCTTAATTTCTCTTTCCGTTATTTCTGAATGGAGTTAGAACTTATTTCCAACCACTTGCCGCCATGATTTGTATGGCTTTTGGTTGTGTTTTGCCCAGTTGGCTTATCGATACATTATCTGGATTGAATTGACCAAATGCTTTTAACTGACTTGCATTCCCAAAACCTTTCAAAGGATATTCATAGGTTGGCCCTGAAATCTCTCGGCTTCCTTTCGCTGAAGCCAAATACTCGATCAGTTGTATGGCTTCTGATTTGTTTTTTGCTGACTTTGCCATTCCAGCTGCACTGATATTGACATGTGCTGGGTTGGGCATGATCAATTTGATTGCATTACCCAGCTCTTTGTCCTTTGCACCAGTTTTCCCTGCCTGCATTCTCGCTAGGTAATAGTGGTTAACCACACCAATACCACATTTTCCTTGACCAACAGCACGAATAAGGGAAACATCACCACTGAAGAATGGCTGCCCTACGTTGGCGACCATTCCTTTGACCCATTGTGTTGCTTTGGCTTGACCTTTCAGGATGATTTGGTCAGCAACGAGTGATTGGTTGTAGACGTTTTTGCGCTTACGAAGACATAATTGCCCTTTGAATTCAGGCTTTGCCAGGTCTGCGTATGTTTTGATTGAACTGGGATTAACTTTCTTTGGATTAACGATGATGGCACGAACACGTCGGGTTAATCCAAACCATCTGTTTTTTGGATCTCGGTACTTAGCTGGCACATCTTGTTGTAATTTTGTAGATTGAATTGGTGCAAGCAGCCCTGCATCAGCTGCATTATTAATCCGAGCAGCATCCACCAGCAAAATGACATCAGCTTTGGAATTGGAGCCTTCACGCTTAAGGCGTTCCACAAGCGAAATTCCTGTCGCTTCGATCAAACGAATTTTGATCCCAGTATTTTCACTAAAGGCTTTAAATACCTGGCGATCGGTGTTGTAATGGCGCCCTGAATAGACCCTTACCTCACGGGCACGTGAAGCCGAAGGTGTTGCGATCCCAACAGTGAGGAGCAAACCAGCTGCTGCAAGAGAAAGTTTTTTCATTCTTGTTAAACTCATACTTTTCAGGATAGTTATCGAGGCGGAGCTGCCTGTGATATTTGCACAATATAACTGTATATAATGTACGTGCTGTCCTTGGCTACGATCGCACTTAAGGTTTGTTGTCTATGGATATTCTGAGCACGTCTTTGCTCCACGCCGACGAGGTTGCACAGCTTGGTGATCTCTTGATCTCAGATGAAAGTTTGTGGCTGGACGGTCGTTTGACCGCAGGTGAATTTGCGGCAAAAGTAAAAAGCAATAAACAGCTGAATCCATCCTCCAAGGAATGCGAGAAGGCAACTCAAATTGTTTCAAGTAGGCTAAAAGCTCACCCCCTGATCAAGAGTTTTTCTCTCGTTCGCAGGGTCCATTCCATTTTGTTTTCGCGATCCGAGGTTGGCGATGGTTATGGATGGCATGTCGATAATCCTTTTGCAAAGCTGGGGCGCCGTGATTTGTCCTTCACTTTGTTTTTAACGGAGCCGTCATCTTACTGTGGCGGTGAACTTGAAGTTCAAAATATGCAGGGATCTGATTCCTACAAACTTGCTGCAGGTGAGGTTCTTATCTATCCAAGTACTGCCCTTCATTGCGTTCGAGAAATCACTTCTGGTGTCCGCCTTGTCTGTGTTGGCTGGATCGAGAGTTATGTCCCCTCCCACGAAGATCGGCTTCTGCTTTTCAATCTTGATGCTGGTGCCAAGGGCCTGCTGGCCCGCCATGGTCGTTCAGCCGAATTGGATCTCATCTACCAGGCCTATGCGAATGCCGTTCGCAGGCTGGCCGGCTAATGATGTGACTTTTATTACTCAGGCTTGTGCGAAATGACTTTACTTAAGTTTTGAAGGCTGTCGATAATGTGGTATTGCATTGGCATCTATGGCTAAAGCTTCACCTGTTTCCATCTTCTTAGCAGCGTCTTCGCTTTTACTTGCTTCAAGTACAACTACGCTTTCCTACGCGCAAGATGCGGGTGGTTTAAAAGAGTGGAATACGGATCAGGGTGTTGATGAAAAGAGCACCCTCGATCAGGATGCTGAAGCTTTACAGAAAAAAGCTGAAGAGGAAGACTTCTGTGTACCCATTGGTGAGGGTGAAAACTGCTGGTGATTGATACGTTCTTTTTTCACTGATTTCAAAGATTATTGGTTTGACTTGCAAAACGTAATGGAGTCAAAAAAAAGGCGCCAATTGGCGCCTTTCTATTTTGTTTCGATTGTTTAAATTAGAACTTGAATGAGGTCTTCACAAGACCACCAAGTTTGTTGGCACCGTCAACTTGCTCCTGACCCTTGGCATCATCAACCCAGAAGATTGCTGGGGTCACTGTGATGTTGTCGGTAACGCGGAAATCGTAATAAGCCTCGATGGCGAAGTTGGTGTCGTCTGGATAGCCCTGGCCCTTTACAGCTGTGGCATAGCTCGAGTAGGAGCCGAAGCCCAGGCCCAGCTTATTGCCTTCCATGAAGGCATCCTTCCAGTTCAAACCAACCAACCAGCCTTTGACGGCTTCAGAGTTACCGTCATATTCGCTCTCGGCCCAGCCGAAATCGATACCGGCGCTGATCGAAGGAACCCAGCCGGAATCATCAGGAGACCAGTAGCCGCGCAGGCCAACGGCGCTCAGAGGATGGCCAAGGTCCTTAGCCCTGGGAGTGGAATACCCCATCGCTGCTTTTGCCCCCGAACTGATACTGCAGGTTTCTACGCCTGCTTCGTCGGTAACGCAGACCTCTTTTTGTCCGGCATTTTTCAACGCATACAGAGCAGAGATGTACCACTTACGGTTTCCATAACCAATTTGGCTCAGGAAGTAAGCATCGGTATTTTCGCCGAACATGCCTTCCTTGGAATCGCCCTTGGCTCCATCGCCACCATCAGCAACGTAGTTGGCTGCCGCATTCCAAGCTGCTTCACCTGGAGCCACGTTCTGGCGCCATTGGACACCGAAACCTTGACCTGTGCTGGCACCCATGACCGCACCGTATCCACCCAGTTTGAAAGCTTTCAGGATCGGCTTGTAACGGGTCGGTGTTTCGACCATGTAATAGTTCTCGATGAGTGCACCAACAGTGACTTTGAACTCACTGCCCATCGGGAAGGTGTACCACATCTTGTCGACCTTCAGAGTGTTGTCACCACCCTTTGCAGCCGCTAAATAAGAATCGCTCTGGTTAAACGGGTTGGTAGCGCCGTAGTTACCCGCACGCAGACGGGTGTAAAGGAGATCCTTACCGGTGAAGGATGTGTTCAGATTCAGGGTGGAGCGATAGGCGAAGTTGAACGCATCGCTAGTGCAGGAGCCCGGTGATTCGTCGTTGCACTCATCGCGGTCGTCGTACTTCACAGCGCCCATCACCCAGGTGGCCGAGCCTTTGAGCTTTGTGGTGGTGGAGAACTGGGTGGCTTCCAGTTCGCCGACGCGGGCTTCCAGACCGTCAACGCGGCCGCGGATGATCGACAGCTCACGCTCGAATTCCTTGATCAGACGAGCAAGATCGTCAGTTAATTCAGTGACGCTGTCGAGGCAGGAGTTCAGCAGAGCGGCAGCCTCGTAACGGGTCATCGCCCGGTTGCCGCTGAAGGTGCCGTTGGGATAGCCGGCGACACAGCCGTAACGCTCGATCAGGTTGGCCAGGGCCTGGTAAGCCCAGT
>QCSN01000026.1 GCA_003211515.1 Synechococcus sp. AG-670-F04 | reverse complement strand
AATTTGAACTTAATCGCCAGCTCCGCCAGCGCCTACAAGGATATTTATGGTTCAGCCCCCAAAACATGGGATCACCTGAGCAATATGAGCACCGTGATGACGACAAGCGGCCCCGCTGACGTAGATAACGGACCGCTGACTACAGCGATCACCACCCCAAGCTGCGACTATGAAATCAGCAGATCCTCAGCAAGGTCTGGGGAAGAATTCATTTTCAATGCTGTGCCAACACCTAATACTGGAGAGAAGGCTGCTTTCAACGTTGTGTCCTGCTTCGATCTCAGCAATGGAGCCAGTGATCTGAAGCGTGGCAGCAAGGACGTTGAGGGCGCCGCCGACAGCAGCAGTGATCTGACTTGCTGGAAATGAAACATCCGATCAGACAACGCCCACTGATTGACAAGGTTGCAACTCCATCAGACGAGCAAGGCATCGCGATGGTGATCTCGCTGCTGATGGGCGTCATTCTGATCACCGGTGCAACTGGGCTATTGATCCGCCAGCTCACCGCCAAGAAATTATCTGCTTCAGAGAGCTATCAACAGCTGGCCGAAACAGCAGCGAGCAATGGTTTCAACCGAATCCTTGCTGTGTTGAACAATGCCAGCACAGCTGAGTATCGCGGCTTTCTGTTCACGGAAAACAACGAGCCAACCACCTGGAACTGGGATTCGGTCTATGCCAAGGGCCAGTACTGCTCGGGGATTGCAGGGCTACCGGATTATTCCGATGCTGCCGGCAACAACACCACAGCCTGGCCAGCAAGCGCCGTAGGGTACGCGCTTAATGAACAAAACCTACGAGGGGATGGCAAAGGCACTATTCAAAGTAGTTATCGACTGAGAAGTTACACAAGCACGTTCTCAGAGGGGCAGGGAACGGGAACGTTTGAAGTGGAAGGTTTTGTCCGTCGACAAGACCCAGAAGACGGGACAGACGTCATCCTGGCAAGGGCTCGGCTGACACGTTCTCTGCAATTGGAATCAGCAATCGCCAGAGCTGATGACTGGGGAGTAGTGGCAAGCCAGGCCTCGAATGTGCTCAACAACAATGACGACAACACCATCACCATTGATGGTCCTGGCCAGTTTGTTTGGTACACAACAACACCAAACACAACACTTTGCAGACAGGCCTACAGGAATGTGTCTGGGGATTCAACACAGGTGGTTTGGCCGCTATTGCGAGACAACAACACCCAATACATCCCGGCAGCATCCACCTACAACCGGGATGGAACGGTCGATCAAATCCAACTCGGTGGTAGCAAGTACAACCGGGTCTGGAGCTTTGACGACACAGGCAGTGGTCTCAGCTGTGGGGGGCAGCAATCAATTGTTTGCACACGCCCTGGAGGAAGAGGAAGCGAAACCGTCCCGGCATTATCGAGGATTCAAGCCGACAATCTTGGCCAGGCTGGGAACGGGGACGCATATGGAATGGAATACAAAACAATCAAACGCAATACTCGCAACCGATATTTTCAAATCGGCACCTGCATCGACGACACCAACCCAGAGAACAATTGCCGTTCGGAAGACATGTCCAGCAAATATTGGGAATGGTCATCCAGAAAATACATCAACAGCGGAATTCCCGGCAGCAGCATTACACGCTGGCGAATCAGAAATGGAAAAAAACAAATTGGCACATGCACAACATGGAATGCCTATTATTGCAAGCTAAACAAAAATGATCGTTGGCGCTGGTCAGACGTCAAGGAAGAAACAACCTCTACTGAGCCTTCTACTAGACGCAACTCAATTAAAATTGATTCAGACGATATTTGCAAAGACAGCCCAGCCTCCAACGTTTGCCATCTTTTTATCGAGCATCTCAACCTCACCAATACAGACCTCTATATCAAAAACGATACCCGGGCAATTGTTCTTCATCTGAATCTTGCAGAAGGCATTGATCGTCGCAGTGACCTCACCAACTACAATTACAAACTTGGTTCCAATGCAAGGATTTGCGGAGTCAACTCACTCACTGATATGGGAAACGAGCAACGGCCTGAATGCAATCTCAAACCAGCCCAGCTCGTAATTACCCAATCTGGAGAGAACGAACAGGGGTCTTGCTCATCAACAGTATCAAAGAACGATTTTGTGTTTGAGGGTGAAAGCCTTCCTGCGGCCTGGCTGTCCATGGACACAGGGCTTATCCGACCGAGCGACGCCAAACTTCGGGGTGTGATCTGGGCCAGCGCCGTCTGCCCAAATGGTGACACAACAGTCATCACCCAAAACAACGACGGCATCGCATATGTTGACCAAGCAAAAACCTACTGGGAATTTCCTTCGACAGGAGGTATCGGTCGAAGGATCGTGCGCGGGATCCGTGGCAGCGGATTTGACATCTTCAAGCGCTGGTAAAACCGCTAAAAAACCACCTTTCATCAAGATCTCAGCTAAAACCAACCCTTTCATCATCAGGGGAAGGGTGATGGCTCAGTTGAGCTGCGTCTAAATCAACGACACTGAGAAGAGAGATAAAAGATCGTTGATTTATCACCTCAGGAGGTGACGCACGTTGAGATCACCGAAGCTCCTACCACAAATCAACAAGCAGATCACTGCTTCGAAGGGCTTCACCCTGATCGAAACACTGATTGCAGGATTGTTGTTAACCCTAGTGATGAGCGCCGTTGGACGCATGAGTGTCTCCGCCCTCGCAGGAAGCAGCAATATCGCTGATCGTCGTCGTATCGAAGAAGCGATTGAAAATCACATCCAACTGGTGCAACAGGCCGATTCCCTACTCACCTACGACAATGTTCCTGTGGCCCACCGCAACGGAGAAGCAGGAATCACACGTGCTTGCCGCAAACCAGCTGAATATTTAGCAACTGCTCTTGCACAAAAGGGTTTAATCACCAACACTGACGAAGATGATTGGAGGTTGGAGGATGGGGTGGCTGCAGATCCCAGCTTTCAGTTGTTTCCATCCTTCCCAAACCCCGGCAGGGATGAGGATGACAAAATCGTCAACGACTCAATCAACATCGACACCAGCTACGACTACGACGAAGACAAAGCCATCGTGAAGATCACCTATTCATTTGAAGCTCCGGAAGCGAGCATCGGCAGAGAGAGTAGGTTCCTTGAACTCAGCCCCAACTTCCAAAGCGCATGCACGCCCTATGAAGCCACAGGTTCATAACGTCCAAAAACGCAGTAAACACCGACCAATCAACAAGGGATTTACCCTCCTCGAGCTGATTGTAGTAAGCGCCATCGTCGCCATGACAACCGTCTGGACAATCCCAGAATTCCGACGCGGAATCGCCCAGGCGCAAGTGGATCGTTACACTAGGAATGTTGAAAGTGGCCTATTCAGTTTCAGGGCGAGAATGGGAGCATTTAAGGAAAGTTGCAAGATAGATTTTGGCAACATTCCATCATTTCAAACAGGCCAATACAAAGACGCCGCAGTGATGCTGGAACAACAAGCAGCCCTTACGTCAACGCAGTTAACAAGGTCAGCAAGTGACCCTTTACACCAATGCAACTACACCAGTGACGACATCAACGATTTGATCAATGATTCTTCAGAGGTCAACAGCCAAAACGAAGCCGTGCAACGGGTCCAAGAAGTCGCGGCATCGGTGCGGCTGGTCGAACGATTGAACAGCAAGGAAAGCCAAAAGGTCAACGTTGCCTCCACCGCACAAACTTATACCTTTACACCTCCAGGAACCAGCATCAATGCCAATTCGATGACCCTCCTGATCAAAGCCAAAGCAGCCAATCAAGCCTGGGCCCAGAAATCAGATGGAACAAACAGACTTGTGACTCGCTGCATCGAAGCCAGCGGAAATGGCCAGGTGTTTTCAGGGACCTGGACAGGAAGCAGGTGCCAATCAAATTAAGGCTCATGTCTCTCTCAGAAAGACTTAAGTAACAACAAAGAACAGCATGCGTTTCAGAAGCCATGATGAACAGATAAGACCTTAACTGCGTCAATGCCATGAAGCTGCGAAAGACGCCCAGGAAGCTGCTTATCAACAAGCACCCAAAGCGAAATATCTCTGGCTTCAGCCTGAATGAAGTGCTCATTGCTCTGGCGGCTGGAACGTTGGTGATTGGGGCCGGTGCCCTCGCCTTGCGCTCAACCCAAACGTTGATTAAAAGCAGCGGTGAGAAAACGAATCAACGCCAAAACACGGTGAATGGCGTTCGCCTGATGCGATCGGAAATTGAGCGCAGCCTTCACGCCCTAGTGAATGGTCCACCGCCAGATCCTGAACTTGCCTACACCGATCTCTCGCAATACAACAGCGCGATCCAAGAATGCCAAGCCATCGCCAATGGTCTGTCGGGCACTCCAGGAGACTTAAGTCCTGAACAAAAAGCAAATTTTGCACCTCTCTTCGGCCTGAAGATGGCGGATGTATCCGGGAATCCAATCCTGTACGGATTGGGGGTTGGATCCACAAACTCAACCTTCGCAATCAAGAGGTGTGGTACTCCACTTGGCTTAGATGGACGTTATGACAACGACGAAGAACCATTTGTAGCAACGGTTGTGGATGGCATCAGCATGATGCCATGTCTGACCTATGACGAAGATAAAAAATGTATTGACGAAAACAGACCTTTCCCAGACAAAGACATCAGTGAAATCAGCGCTTTTCAGGTTCTTCAATACCTAACAGAAGGACCTAACAATGAATACCGGTATGCCGTCAACGACAACACCACACCTACCCGGCAATACCTTGAACCTGCATTCCGTTTCGAGACCGATAACAGCCGAAAACTGATCCGGGTGATTTCCCCGATGAACTGCGATGATAGTACCGAAGTTTGTGTCGAAAACACGCAGATCTCCGTAGCCGGGTCGTCTGGTGCCAGCACAAAACAGGATCTACTCCTAACGGCCTACGCCCGAGCTGACAAGCGGCTGATGACACCCGATGGTGGGACAAGCCCACTCGGATCAGAGTGGTTCCGTGATGTGAACAGCAAAAATGTTCGCTTCCTGGTGGATGGCTCTGGATCGATGAGTGCCTGCATGGCCTGGAGTTTTAATGAGAAGGGATCCCTCGAACTCGGTGACACCAGCCGTATTTTCCACACACCGCAAGGAGATCCTTTGTACCGAGGCAATTCCTATGAATCATCAAGGGCCATCTGCAACGAAACCAGGATGGAACGCCTGCAACGGGAACTCTCTGAACTCATTCAGCAACTTCCCAACGACACCCGCATCAGCCTTGAAGTGTTCAGCACACCGGGTTATTACAACAACCGCCAATGGCAGAAATCCAAGGATGGCCTTGTCACTCTTGGTGATGGAGACAATCGCGATTCAGCCCTTGAATTTGTCAGTTCGTTGGATGAAGCTGCGGGGAATACTTGGGGAGGAACCAATCCTTGGCAGGGCTTGAACCGATCATTTAGTGATACAGAAGCAGATACGTTGTATTTCCTTTCAGATGGACTACCAACCACAGCACTGAGCATCCCTGGCGAGGACGCAAGTTACTCCAACCAATACAGACCCGCCGCAACTTATTACGCCAATTTAAATAATGCGAGGCAAACAAAGCCGCTTCAGGTGAACGCAACATCGGTGATGCTTGGCTCTGAATGGATGGAGAATCTAGCAAAGAATACATCTGGAAACTATATTCAAAGCCAATGACGAGAATCCAACCCAATTGTCATCAATTTCAGAGCAAAACTCCCTCAAGGGAATAACGTAAAGCCGAAGCGAAGCCTCCCAAGGATAAACCAATCAACATTGCAATAAATTCTATATTCTCTATAATATACATTTAGAGCTGCCCTGTGTCGATGCTCAATAAAAGCAGGCCATTCAGCTTTAATTGTGGGCTATCGTCTAAGCATAAATTTTTATATCTAATCCACGGTTCGTATATCAATACACCATCATCTGGTGGCTTTGTTTTACCAATGGTGATCGCTAGTGGCCTTATTTTAATGATTGGCGCACTCATTCTCTCAATGAGAAGCTTCAGTGGTCTCAGAGGTGCGATACGACAGAGTCAAGGTACAAAAGCTGAGGAAATTGCCGAAACCGGGGCGAATATGATTATCCAGGAATTGAATCAAAATTATCCCTATTTACTCGTTGTCGATTGTGAAGTCACAAACAATTCAGCCTCTGAGCAGATGGAACCACCAGAATGTGAGGAAGGATGGGAATCCTACGAGTTAGATGAAACAAATCCAATTGGTAAGTGCGCTCAGCGACAGGATCTGCCAAACGAAATAAATGAATTTAGAAAATTACTTTACCAACCGGTAGGGAAGGGGTACTACAGGCTTAGAAGCTACGAGTTTCTTGGGGACAGGATCCAGGGGGGGACCGCAATAATTCAGGTCCAAGGACAGCTCAGACATGGGGCAGCCGATGATCAAAAAATCACTTCATCGGCAGTGCTCGAGAAAGAAATAACAATTGTTCCAAAATGTTGTGATTTAGCTCCATTTCAAACATGCAACAGTTCCCAAGGTTGGAGTTATGGTCTTGCAACGGAAACCATTGCCTTGCAAACCGGCGATATCATTGACGAAGATCCAGATGTCAGTATCAGTGGAGCCAATGTTCATTGCAGTAGCTGCAACGAACCCCCAACAGACAAATGCATCGGTTGGTCAGATGCAGGGCAAATGATTCCCCTCGCCAGAAGGGAGGCTTGTAGAAACGGTGTTGATATCACGGAGGATATGGTCGGAGTAATCGATGGTGAACGCACAAGTGGTTCCATTGATATTCCAGAAGCACCAACATGGAACACAGAACGATGGGGCGACCCAGAGCCATTTACAATTGGATATGATCCTTTTAGACCAGATCGTGGATATTATGCTCCAAAAATTACCCACGCAAATCAGGAAGGACCACACCCAAACATTGACGGATGCTACACAGAGATAACAAACAGTAAAAAAACAACGCATTGCAGAATAAAAACGATTAGTGCATCATCGCAAAGTAAACTTGACATTGATCCAGGAGATGGAGATATTCGCTTCTATGTTGAAGGATCAACGATTAATCTTTCAGGTGATCATTTCATCATTCCTGACGACGCAAAATTTGGTCAATTCGCAATTTTTGGGGGAGCCTCCACTTGGGAATCCGCACACGAAAAGTTTAAAAGCTGGGGCAAAGGAGACAAAAGTCTAAACTTTTCTGGGAGTGGTGAAATCAATGCGTTTCTACATATGCCTTATTTCAATATCAATTTTTCAGGCGGGGAGTGCTGGAGGCCATTAATTGTGCGTGGTGCAGCAATAACAAACGGCTGGAACTCCACAGGCGATTGCGCCCAAATCCAGGTTCCAACAAACGCGAGTACAACGATATGCGATACCTACAGTGTTTGTTCGACAACATCAAACAAAACAAATAACGATATGGAATTCGCAGCAATTGGAACAAAACGTTGGGATTACGTTCAATTGCAACCATAATCATATGAGAAATATTTCAAATACAACCAACCAGAATGGATTCACACTCATTGAATTACTTGTCACTGTCTCCATCATCGGAATCCTTAGCGGTGTTGCATTGGTGAATTTTTCCAGAACCTGGATGGATCAACGGTTGCTCTCAACCACGCGAGATTTAGAGAATTGGCTGAATGCTCAAAGGCGTGATGCAATCAATAACAGTTTGACTTGCACAATACAATTTGATCCCCAGAACAAACAACTTACCAGCAGTTCAGGAAACATTTTTGATCTTCGTGAATCATTTGGAAATAACCATGAAAAATTGACACTTAAATCAATCCCCAACAACGATCCAAACAGCGAACCCGGTGGTGTTCACTTCTCCTTCCGCGGATTGAGTCAGAACCATCAACTCACATCGGACGGTACATTGGAGTTGAGACTCAAACTTGATGGTCTCTCCACAGAGCGTTGTATTCGCATCATCTCGCCGATCGGCATGATCCGTGATGGCTCCGCACCTGACAGCAATTCGTCATGCCGCTATCAGTCGACGTATTGACGATGATTTGATGAAGCGTTCCCTTTTCACAACGAACCAAGGATTCACGCTGGTTGAATTGATGGCAGCTCTTGTTGTTGCAGGGCTGATTGCCTTGGTGACAGCAACGGTCTTGATTCAAAATGCCGAGAGCAACGCGAGAGCCGAGAGCAGAAGGCGTCTTCTCGAAGACTGGAACCGTGCCACAAACCTTCTACAGGATGAAATCGCCATGAGCCAAACAGTACTCAGTGAAGGCGATGATGAGCCCATACGACTCAGCACTGATGGATGCGACTGGCTCGACAGCAATGACGCGAACCTAAAACTGCAGATGCATCTGCCAGGCACACTTCCAGATGTGATTTATGGAATCCGATCGATTGCGAGCCTCGAAGCTGACGATCCAAGCCAGCGAAACCAATGGATCGGAGGCCCTGACGCCGGAGTGTTGATCCGATGCGGACCTGAATTATTGGTCAATCCAGACGGAAGCACCTCATACAATCAAGGGGGCCCTTATCAACAATCTGTGATGGTTGATGACCTGGATATAACAAACAACAACGGCCTAAAAATATCAAAAGAAAAAACACCTCAAGGTGATGTCAATCATAAACTCATTAACTTTGAATTGGCACTCAAAGGGGATTTCCAAAATATTAGTTCTGAATCTAATTCTTCATTTCGATTAGGAAGCAGTGGCCTCTCCCGCATCAATGATGTTCCGCCAATCCCAGGAGAGCAATCTGTGTGCGAGAAAGTCTGCCAACAGCTTGGTGAACCTTGCTCAGGAGCCGTCACGACAATCATTGGTCCACCACGAGATTATATCGTGGATGAGATATCATTTGGCACGGCGACCTATTGCACCAACAGAGAAGTTGAACAATTTGACAAAGTTCGTGGAGTCAACAATAACAATATTTACATTGAAGGGAATTATGTTTTAGATGGCAATCCCACCCCGAACCGACAAAACGGTTCCTTTGGCATTGAACTTCTCGGCGGGGAAGGCCGCAATGTCTTGCTTGGTACTCCTCTTAACGACACCATTCAGGGGGGGCCGAGTCATGATGCTTTGATCGGACGCGGAGGAAACGACACGCTCCGAGGCTTTGAAGGAGACGACAGCTTCATCCCCTTCTCAACCAATTCCGAAGATTCGAATGTCATCAAAGCCTATGGTGGCGGTGGATTTGATCGCGTTTACATGCAAAAGAACAAGTCAGATTACGTCATTAAAAACAATTGCAACACCACCAAGTGCGTTGTCAACAATTCTGGAGGAGGGGCCTCTGCCAGATTATTCGAGATGGAACAACTCGTCTTTAAAGACGAAACATGCAAAGTTCCGGATTGTTGAAACACCAAATTCATGTCAAGCGGGTGCTCAGTTCAGTCCGTAGGCAAGGATTCAGCCTGCCGGAGGTGATGATCGCCGCCTTGATTTTGATGATCATTCTGGTTGTGGTCGTGGAATCGCAACTGAATTCATTCCAGACCATCGACAAGACCAGACAACGCAATGCTGTCCAGGCAAGGATCGCCAAAGACCTTAACGCGTTAAAAAATCAGTCTGATCGCTGGGAATGCCTCACGGGAACATCTTGCACTGGGCTGGCGGCTGATCAGGACAATCCCATGCGTTTTGATTTGAGCGAATGTCAGAAGGACAATCCCCTTGAGACTTACCCCATTGAGGATGCATCACTGGAGGTGGGTACCAATGGGCTATGGATCGAACGCGAGATGACACTCGCCCCCACCAAGCGGCATATTAATGTGAATTACACCAGTGAGGTTGGTGGAAAAATCATCAACATCAGCAGCACGATTGCACCGGAGTTTTTGAAATGGTGTGGATTATGAAATGGGTATTCTTAACTCGCCTCGTTCAATTTCAACACAGCCATGAACGCCTCCTGGGGCACATCCACCTTGCCCATCGCCTTCATCCGCTTCTTGCCTTTTGCCTGTTTCTTCAGGAGTTTCTTCTTGCGTGAAATGTCGCCGCCATAGCACTTCGCCAACACATCTTTGCGGATCGCACTGATGCTGGTGGAGGCAATGATCCGGCTACCGATCGACGCCTGGATCGGAATCTTGAACTGCTGGCGTGGAATCAGTTCCTTCAATTTCTCCACAAGCGCCTTGCCCACGTTGTAGGCCTTGTCTTGATGAACGATCGTGGTCAGCGCATCCGCCCGTTCGCCATTGATCAACACATCCAGGCGCACCAGTTGATTCTTGCGATAACCAATCAGGTGATATTCCATCGACGCATAGCCCTGGGTGCGGGTCTTCATCTGATCGAAGAAATCGGTCACCACTTCTGCCAGAGGTAACTCGTAAATCAAGGTGACCCGATCGGTGGTAATGAACTTCATATCGATGTATTCACCACGCCGTTCCTGGCACAGGCCCATCAATGCGCCGTTGTAGTCGTTCGGTGCATAGATCTCCATCCGCACGTAAGGCTCTTCTATTGATTCGCGTTTCTGGGGGTCCGGCAGGGTTGCCGGGTTGTCCACCATCTCCTCATTGCCATCGATCAGGTTCACCTTGTAGATCACCGATGGGGCGGTGACGATCAGATCCAGGTCGTACTCCCGCTCGAGCCGCTCCTGAACAATTTCCATATGCAGCAGCCCCAGGAAGCCGCAACGGAACCCAAAGCCCATCGCACTGCTGGTTTCCGGTTCGTATTTCAGGGCTGCATCGGAGAGCTGAAGCTTGTCGAGCGCATCACGAAGATCGGGATACTGATCAGCCTCCGTTGGGAACAAGCCGCAGAACACCATCGGCTTAGCTTCGGTGTAGCCCGGTAAGGGCACATCAGCCTGGGCATTCAGCAGGGTGATCGTGTCACCCACCCGGGCATCGGCCACGGCCTTGATCGAAGCCGCCAGGTAGCCCACCTCGCCGGCATGGAGCTCATCCACCTTCTTCTGATCAGGCGCCATGATCCCGATCTCATCGAGTTCGTAGCTCTTCTTGCTCGCCATCAGCAAGACCTTGTCTTTGCAGTTGATCCGGCCGCTCATCACCCGGAAATAAACAATCACGCCCCGGTAGGGGTCGTAATAGGAATCAAAAATCAGCGCTTTGGTGGGTTCCGCAACGGCATCCTTCGGTGCCGGCACCCGATCCACAACGGCCTGCAGGATTTCTGGAACCCCCATGCCGGTTTTGGCTGAGCAGGGGATGGCGTTGTCGCAGTCGAGGCCGATGATCGCTTCGATCTCCTCCTTGATGCGATCGGGATCTGCTCCAGGAAGATCGATCTTGTTCAGCACCGGAATGATCTCAAGATCGTTTTCCAGAGCCAGGTACACATTGGCGAGGGTCTGGGCCTCCACCCCCTGGCTGGCATCCACCACCAGCAGTGCTCCTTCGCAGGCCTGCAGGCTACGGCTCACCTCATAGGAGAAATCAACGTGGCCGGGGGTATCGATCAAATTGAGGACATACTCCTCCCGATCCGCCGCCGTGTAGTTCATCCGAGCGGCCTGGAGCTTGATCGTGATCCCTCGTTCCCGCTCCAGATCCATGTTGTCCAGGAATTGCTCCTGCATGTCCCGGTTGGCCACCGTGCCGGTGTCTTGCAGGAGACGATCCGCCAGGGTCGACTTGCCGTGGTCGATATGGGCAATGATGCAGAAATTACGGATCCTTGAGACGGGAGCGTCGGTCATGCAGCGGCGGAATCCCGACTCGGGTCCTGATGTCCTTGAGGCGATCCTAGGCAGCGACGAGATTCGTGGTGTTCAAGGGCGGACAGCATCAATCCACGACCGGTGTGAGCTTCCTTATGACAAAAAGCTATGAACAAACAAAGTTTTCGAAACCAAAAATCGCCGATTCGATAATGTGAGATCGAGATAGAAACACTACATGACGATATCCACCACAAGCGCACTGCAATCCACAACGAGTTACGGACCCTTTTCAAAATACATTGATGTCTACGGACTAAAAATCCTCGGCCTCAGTGGCATCGGTAGTCAACCGGAAGTGCGGGACGAATTTCTCAAAAAAACAGCGCAAACATTTAAACTTTTACTTAACCCCAATGCGGCGGGGATAGACGCAGCGTCGAGGACACGCGCCTTGGAGGGGTTGAACTCCTACAACGTGATCCAGAGAGTTGGTGTTGGTTCCTACGACGCCTACTCACCATCGCTCGACAGCGGATCGTATCCGGGCTGGCATCAGGTTAATGACAGCAACAACGCAACAGATTTTATCTGGCACCTTCGAGATCGCAACGGAAGCTTCAGCCCATCCGGCAAGAACCAAACGACCGAAATACTTGAACATGCTTTACATACGCTGTCGCAATTCGCATTGCCTTCAGCATTTCCAAACGAACTGAATGTTTTCTCTAGCAATGGAAGGGCGGATGGAATTTCGGGAGATTTGTCTGAGGCCTATCAAGAAGCGGTTCGCAATGGTGTTTACGACCCATCTGATTACTCAGGTGCTAATGACGGCAGTGATGGTTACGCACAATTGCTGCTGAGAGAATACGTTTTTTGTCTGATTTTTGCCGAATGGGGCTTCACCCAAGCGCTGGTTGAAGGTGGAACGCTTGCACCTGAATGGTCTGATTCACATCTGTCTCAGGCGGCCATCGCACGCGACAACCCAATTGGGCATCGGCTTTTCACCAACAACATCTCCAAAATCATCAGCAAGCCTTCGCTGCAGGAGTTGGGCCTGATCTTCAAAGACGGGGACCAAGGGCTATCGGGTTATCTGCCCTCGAACGCCCAAGCGGTCCCGGAACCGCCGAAACCCGAGGCACCTCTCACTCCTGACCCCAGCATTGCAACGCCAACTCAGCCCATTCCAGAACAACCTCAGACCCCATTGCCATTGAATGATCGAAAGCCAATCCTCGATCATCACACTCAAACTCCGCTTTCAAACCTGCCTTCCCCTGCTTCGGTAATAACACCCACACCACCCATCGAGACTGCTGTTCCAATCGATCTCAAACCCAACGTCATTCCTGATGAGAGTCCGATCCGAGAACCCATCACCAAGGAAACAAATCGATTTGCTGGGAAAGGGCGCAAAAAGCTGCGTGGCACAACAGGAATCACCAATTTTATCTTTAAAAAAGCAGAGAATTTCACCAAAAAGAATGCTGATTTGATCATCCGCTTCAACCCCGACGAAGGTGATCGCATCCTTTTCGACTTAGACGAATACGTCGTCCTTTCAGAGGATTTAAGCTTCAAAAAGGCGCGTTCAAAACGCAAGTTGAAGTCCTTGGCAAAAGAAGATATTGATCTGATCTACTTCCAGAAAAAAGGAGCGCTTTACATCAATGGCAATGGACCCGCCAAAGGACTGGGTGATCCCGATAAAGGGGGTTTGCTGGCCATCCTCAAGGGAAATCCTGGCTTAACAGGCAACGACCTTCAAAGCCTCTGAGCCATTGAGCAACCCCTGGCCCCTGCTGCTACTGGCGATCAGTGCCGAGGTGATCGGCACCTCCTGTCTGCGTCTATCCGAGGGCATGAGCAAACCATTACCCACCGTGCTGGTGCTGATCGCTTACGCCATCGCGATGTTCCTGCTCTCGAAGGTCGTGCTCTCGATACCCCTCGGCCTCACCTACGCGCTCTGGAGCGGCATCGGCACCGTGGCCATCGTGCTGGTGGGCCGCTTCGCCTACGGCCAGCTGCTCGCACCGGCGCAACTGCTCGGCATCGGCCTGATCAGCGCCGGGGTGGTGATCGTGAATCTCGGCAAATAAACATCAGCTCGCAGGCGATGGGGCTTGGTTAACAAGGCGGATCAACCACACCCCAGACAATCGATCCTGCTCAACATCACCATCAACATCAACAGAAACAGCAAAGGAATAGGCCTGTGATCAAAATCACAAGCTTTCTTGATAGCAATCAATACTTGGTTCAAAACAGCCAGTTATTTATGAGTCATCGGGTTACTTCCCATGGCTTCTTTTCTTCAACGATTAACAACCACCAAGTCATCGCCTGATCTACGCAATGGGTTCACACTGACAGAGGTTCTTATCTCCGGAAGCATGCTGAGCATGGTGATGGCGAGCATGGCGCAATTCACGGTAAGTTCCCTGTCCAGCAGTGCAGCCACGGCACAACGCCAACGCATTGAAGGAGCGATTAATGACAACATCCAGCTGATCTACCAGGCCGATATTCGATTAGCAAAAACATTCGAAACAAACAAAACATCACTGCCAAGTGCCTGCAAAAACCCCGCTGCTTTTCTGGCTTCGATACTGAGTCAGTCCAGTGGTGAGAACTTCGTACCAGCACCGATTATTCCAGGTGGTAGCCAAAGCGAACGCATCAAGAGAACGATCACTCCAGATCAGACCACTGGACTAACCAAAGTGGTGTACCAGTTTCGAGGTCCTGAACACAATGTTCAAAAAGAACAACGCATCCTTGAGGTGCATCCACGTTTTCAAATCCACTGCGGATTGGTGGAAGAAGCGAGCACCGACAGTGAGGAAACCAGGCCTACACAACCACGCACAAGCTCCAAACAGAAGCAGCGCAAACCAGCAAGAGCCGGCAAAAAACAGGAGCGCAGACAAACCAGTCCGAAGAAAATTTCATCCAGCAGAACAAGCAACCGCTGCCGGAGGGCGCTGAACCAGAAGCGGAAATGCGGGTGAATCAACTCAGCCGCTGAGCCCAAGCACCGCATTACTGCGTTCCCGCATCTTCAGCAGCACCGCTGGGTCCGCAAAGGAATCCTGTTTGAAGCTGGGCAACAATCGCTGCAGCCGTTCCTGCCAATGGTTGCTGGCGAAATGATCGGGGAAACAGCGCTGCAGCACCTCGAGCATGATCGTGACTGCGGTGCTAGCTCCAGGTGACGCACCCAGCAGCGCCGCCAGGGAACCATCCGCAGCGGCCACCACCTCCGTGCCGAGCTGCAGCCGTCCACCGGCCTTGCTGCGCTTGATGATCTGCACCCGCTGGCCAGCCACAGACAACCTCCAGTCCTGGGGTTGTGCCGTCGGCAGGAAATCCTGCAGAGCCTGATGCCGCTCCTCCGGGGTCTGACGCAACTGGTTGATCAGGTAGCGCACCAGCTCCACATTGTTTGCGCCCACCTGCAGCATCGGCAACAGATTGGTGAGACGCACCGAGGCCGGTAAATCCAGGAGTGAGCCCTGCTTCAAGAATTTGCTGCTGAATCCAGCGAAGGGACCGAAGAGCAGGGAGCGCTGACCATCGATCCAGCGGGTGTCGAGATGGGGAACCGACATCGGCGGTGCGCCCACGGCCGCCTTGCCATAGACCTTGGCGTGATGGCGTTCGGCCAACTGTGGCTCGTTGCAGACCAACCAAAGGCCACTGACAGGAAAACCGGCGAAATCATCCGCTTCACTGATGCCTGAACGTTGCAACAGCGGCAAAGCACCACCGCCCGCACCAAGAAAAACGAATGGAGCCCGCACCCTGTGGCGTTTTGAACGCGAGCGAAGCGTTAATTGCCAATCCGCTTCAGTCATGTCGGTTTGCCGCAAGCGTTTGAGGTCCTTCACCTCCGTGCCCGGCAGGAACGTGAACGCCCCACTGGCAGTAAGCAACTTCAAATAAGAACGCGTCAACGCACCGAAATCCACATCGGTGCCCCGTTCAATCCGGGTGGCAGCCACACCCTGCTGGGGATCACGCCCCTCCATCACCATCGGCATCCATTCGCGGAGCTCCGCCGGCTCATCACTCCAGCGCATGGACGAAAAGGCAGGCAGATCCTTCAACTGGCTGAAGCGTTGCCGCAAAAACGCGATGTTCTGCGGCGTCCAAACCGCGCTGATGTGCGGGGCCTGATGGAGAAATGCGGAAGGATCGAGTCGTCCCTGCTCATGCAGAGAACTCCAGAATTCAAGGCTGCGCTCGAAGGATGCGTTGATGCTCAGGGCCTTGGCCGTTGCAACGCTGCCGTCGGCCTGCAGCGGCGTGTAGTTCAGCTCGCAATTGGCCGCATGGCCTGTCCCGGCATTGTTCATCGCTGCTGAACTCTCCAAGGCCGGAGCGTCAAGACGCTCGATCAGTAGCAGGCGCAGATCCGGATCCAGCTCATGGAGCAGCACCGCAAGGGTGGCGCTCATGATTCCAGCACCCACAAGAACAACGTCGTAGCGGCTGTCAGAAGGTGAGGAGCTGTCGTGCTGCACCGGAGCGTGGAGTGGAAACCGCTCTCGTCACCCTATGGGGCCACTCCGTAACCTGGGGATACAGGTCTTTTGGGATGGATTAATGAGCACCGAAACCATGGCACTGACGATGGAGAACGTCGAGAAAGTGCTTGATGAACTCCGACCCTTCCTGATGGCCGACGGCGGCAACGTGGAAGTTGTTGAATTGGATGGACCGATTGTGAAAGTGCGCTTGCAGGGTGCCTGTGGCAGCTGCCCCAGCAGCACGATGACGCTGAAAATGGGGATTGAACGCAAGATGCGGGAATCGATCCCTGAAGTGAGCGAAGTGGTTCAGGTGCTCTGAATCCGCTCATCACACCAGGAGCTCCGAGTCAAAACATTGTTTTATGTGTTGCGATAAAGAGAAGGCCGTCAAAGGAAAGTTTCCATAATTTAGACCGATTTGCGCGAACAACATTCTCCTTGAATTGATTAGTTCATTTTTACAACAAAATAGTTTCAAAGCCTTTTCGCATTCCACTTCAAGCCCCATAGATTACTCAATCATAAGTTATCTAAATTATGAAGCTTGTGCCTTGATAGCCAACAGATTCCGGCAATGAAACAAACTCCTTGGCAGTTGAACCCAGGGAAATACTTGACACTTAAAGCCTCGAACAACCTCGCCCTTGAACCGAACAAAAAGCAAGACCATCACACGCTCTTGGCTTACAACGACCACCTTGTTCTTCGAAAGAGATAGAAGAAGAATTGAACATAATTACAACGACAGCGATGAATTGGGATCAAGGATAAATTTGATTAGAGTAAAACCAAACTGTTAGCTCAGAGGTTCGCCTTCAAACATTCAACAACTACTCCATATCGGATAATGAACGCCTGGGGGTTGCAACGAAGGAAGAAAAACAGCGGGATCCCGACATCGACGTTAATTGCGACTGAAATTTGGGCAAAAAGGCTGCAGGTGATTTGAGGAAATGCAGAATCACTCAAACACCAATGATGTGCTCAAAGAAGTGGGCTACAGCTGTTCGATAGAAAAGAGATGGGAGTGCTGGATTAGATAGAAAAGGCTCTTTGCCCCTCAGCAGTAGAGCCTCATCAACACCACATCCCTGTTATGGCTTAAGTGTCGTGTTAAAAGCCAACAGTCGCGGACGATCAGGATCAGGGATGGAGGCCAGGCCGCAGGACAGTTGAGCAGGGACTCAATCTCAAGAAACTAGACCACCAGATCACCAATAACAAAAGGAAAAGTCTCGCCCGCACAAAAATGAGAGGCCAAAAAAGAGTTCAACCATGATGAACTCGGAAATTAGGGCCCTCAAGACGATCTCTTTGACACGGATCTACGGACGGATTGAAAGAACAGAAACAATCCTTGTTCGGCCATTTGCTTGCTTGGACGAGGCCATGAAAGATGTTGATGTATGCGGCGAAACACTGAAAAGGTCAAATCCAAAAAATATATTCGCACCTAAGATACAATGCACGAACAATCCGATGTTCTAATCAATATTGATGAATTCCTGTGCATGCCGCTCAAAATATCGTGAATAACACCGACAAATACTGCGTTGAAAGAACCATAAAATTATTTCAGACCGCAAACAGAAACAAGCCCTCAGAAGACTCTTGATTTAATACTTATTGAATCAACTTAAATGTATCTAAGCGTCGCAGACATTAGGACAAAAATTCGAAACTGATTCAAGAATACTTACTAATCGGCGATTCCGTCGTACTCAACGGACGGTGGGTGGCTTTAAAATTTACCAAGTCACTGATTGCATACTGCTTTAGCAAGAGAGCTTCCCTTGCTGCCAGGATCGATGACTTTCCAGTCATTATCTTCATCGTCCACATGTTTGTATCGCATCGGATTACATGAAAGCATTATTTGAAAAATACCAAAATCCGTGTCTTCAACCAAGAGGGCTCGTTCGCCATCAAACCATTTGTATTTGATATATCTACAGCCACCGTCATCGTCACAAGCGACTGCATTCCAGCCCTCCTCAATGGGGTGTGCAGATGCAGTACCAAGGTCAGCAAGGGACAATGCAGCAAAAGCGGACGCTGTTACAGCTGCTGAAACAAGACAGGACAAGGACGTAGGGAAAAAGTTCATTGATTTACAGATGCCAAGACAGAAGCGAAACGAATGAACCAACAGTAACGATCCTTTTCTGGATTTCCACCCTCCCTCCATCAGACAACAAGAGAACACAACTGCCAAGATCAAATAGATAGAAAAACAATTGGTTCGCCACTGCGAGGCACATTTTATGTCGAAGATGAGAGCATGAAACCGTTGCTCCTTCTTGTTGGATGCATCACAACCAAATCAAGAGATCGAATTACACCATGGATTTGCGGCTACAAAGACAAATTAGAGATCGATAGCGACACATCAACGCCCCCTACTTTTCCCTGTCAAGGGTCTTGTATTACTTTCAGCTCGAGTGTGAGGAGACGCTCCAGCATCAGGCTTACCGACGAGTTCTCAAAAAGCTTCCTTCCTGCAGTTTCAGGGATCAATTTGAATAGCGATGCTCTCTCTGAGCATCCCAAATGTATGAATGCCTGTCCAAGCGCCGCCTAAATTCAGACAACGAAACAGATGGGTCATACCCCCGCCTAACATCCCGTTCTGCGGCTAGTTGCATGCGATCAAGTTTTTTTTCCACAATGATATTGATAGCTTTGCTTGACCTCTTCTGGACCATAGTGCGCACGCACACGGTTTGACCACCTGAAAAAATGGAATTAGCACAGCCCTGAGCCAATGCAGATTCTGCAACTACAAATGGACTCAATGAAATTACGATGATGCCTAAAAGTTTCATGTTTTTAATTGGGTGTGTGGAGGTCTTCCGCCCGATACGCTTACCATCGCTTTTTCTCTGTTGGATTCCATCACCTATTCGGGGGGTTTTTTCTCCTGATCAATCCCCAAAAGGGTCTATTCACCATCAGGATGGGCAGCAGGACTAACGAATTGAGCGATGCAACCCTGCAGAGATGATGCAATCGCCAGCTTCAACCATCTCTTAGTTGCCCAACTTCCTCTGGAAGCAGCCAAAACAAAAGAGCTTGTGGACGACCCAGATCCTCGGGTCAACCGCTGTATTGAGCTGGTCAAAGCTGAGGCTTATGAGGCGGCTGCTTTAATCTCTGAATGTGCACCCCATGGAAGGCCGATGCTTGCTCAAGCACAGACGAAGCTCGGGCACTTGGAGGCATTAAAGATCCTAGGGGAAGCAGCTTATTGCCAAGCGCAGGCCACTTCAGTCCTTAAAGACAACTGAAGCATTGCTTCTGATTCACTGTTGTCTGAATGGACGAGTAAGACGCACTGATCCTTGAAAAAAAGATCATGAGTGAAGCGAATAAAGGGATGAATCAGCAAGCAATACAAGAAAATGTCCACTAGCCACTGGCCTAGTAGTCACTAGCTCAGCACCCCGAAGCTGCTATGGGGATGCCTGGATCATTGCTTCCAACGGCCTATCCCCTCACTGATTTTTGACTTGATTCAACGCAAAATCATGACCATTATGCAGATCGCTCGAACTGTCTGCGACGCATTTTGTCCAGTCAATCAAAGGATGAAATCAACAGAGGGGTTAGACAGAGACCCGACAGAAAACAGTCCAAAATACGAATGTCGCCCTTAGGCCTCGGCCACTGTTCTTCCCCAATGACCGACCCAAACATGCTCTCGATCCAACGTTGATCCCGCACACCGCTTCGGCTGTGAGGAAGATCACAGCCGAATTTGATCCAGATCAACTCGAAATTGAAACAAGACGGCGATATTGAAGGCTGAATTGAACCAAGATTCCATGAGCAACGAATTGAATCTGGAAGCGCTTCAGGAGATCTCAGGTGGGATGGCACCCATCGTTATCGACTGGAAAGAATTAAGTGGAAAGAGATTCAGAACGGGTTACGACAAATCGTTGTTTGGCAAGGGCCACAAAAAGTGGCTCAAAAAGGTGAAGAAATCTTCAGGTGTTCACTGCATCGTCGATCGCGCGATGTAGTGAAATTTAGATGACCTCACACTTACTATCCGAGCATACGATCATGAACAACGATCTTAACCTAGGGCAACTCCAAGAGATCTCAGGCGGGCAGATCATCTTTAGGGATGTATTAAGCGGAGAAGTCATTGATCTAGACAGCTCAACAAAATCAATGTTCAGCAAAAACTATAGAAAATATCTAAAGCGACTAAAGAAGAAGAACAAAGGTCAGAGCAAACTCAGCAAATGCAAATGGTGAAGTAACATCAGAACAACCAGTCATTTTCACTAGATCACCTACACAGACAGACAGACAAACAAACCAAGATGGATGCGCCCGAAAAGAACTGTTTCGGTCTTTCAACAAGATTGAGTCTCTCCTGCAACCTTCAAAGCTTGAATTGGTTGAGTGAATACAAGATTGTGAGCGCCTTCAAGGAAATGTCTCGCCAAGATGTCATTAGTGTATGAGAACCTTTGGGTCTCCAAGTAACCTCTAAGCCTTCAATCATATTCTCTGAGGGCCTTTGAACAAACTGCTGTTGTGCAAGGCACAAGCCCCCTCAATGCAACGCAATGCTCATTCCAGTTTTCGCACAAACAACAACACACACCTTCCGTGCATCTTTCAGCTTGTTTCATCTTGTCGATCACCCCAGGAGATGATCGATGGCTTGAATCAGCCCAACAGCACTGCCCTGCTGAAAGTAGAGCTCAGGACTGAATAACAACTTGATTGGACGGGAGCCACAGAAGCGTTCATATCCTCATGCACAGAATAAACTGACCAGAGCAAGATGCTGGCTGAGACGTGGTTTTAGAGCGTTTATTTGTCTACGGCAGCCTCAAATGCGGAGGAGAAGCGCATCCTCTTCTTGCAGGATGCTCTCGAGATGAAGACGGTGATCTCAGCCACGTGCAACTGAAAATCCATGAGGGATACCCCATGCTTTGCAATGGCAACAGCACTGTGGCAGGCGAGGTGTATTGGATAGCCAACACCCACTGGCCTGATCTCGATGCCTGGGAGAATGCACCCAACACATACAAAAAAAATCTGCGAAGTTTGGACGATGGTCGGCAGGTTTGGGTTTACGAAGCCGCCTGAACCTGGCTCGGGAACACAGATTCAAAACCGCTGATCAACATCTCTATGGCTAATGAAATAGTTATTCATACTCCAGTCACAGCAAGGGTTCTCAGATGGCCGGTACTCACGTGGTAGTAACAGCAGTGGACACACTTTTACATGGCGGAGACGGAGCGAGACAGCGTTAGCTGTCGAGCTAATCAACTGTTCTTTCTTCATCAATTAGCTTTGGCGCCAACTGATAAGTATATAAAATTGAGACCTGTATATACAAACTGTGGGAAAACTTTCAAGCAAACATAGTCATACCAATGGTTTACATAGGAAGCATAATTTGCGACTATGGAAAATTATTAGCGTCAACAGTTGTTCTACAACTGTAGGCACTACCAAACCATTACACACGCAATGCTGTCACTACATTATCTGTGATTACCGGTCAGCTTGGTAGCTCCGCAGCGATAGCTGCTCCGCTCCTTCAGCGTCAGGCTAGCCACCATTTGCCACTGTGGCCGACAGGTCGCCCTGGTGCACCACTGTGTGCCGCTGTATGCCCACTGCATGCCGCTATATGGCGCCGTATGCACTGAATGATGTACATCACGTGAGCAGTCAACGGCTCCCACAGGCGCACACAAACACGTCTCCTAGCTGTTATTTATTTGCACAGGATAGGCAGCATTAAATAATAATTACACCAGCAATCGCGGCTTTTGTGTGACAAATAGACCATCACCCCAGGGGGTAGCAGCGTCCCTGCACCTACGATAATAGGGCTGTCGAATTTATCCCAAAAATCCTACCGCTACTGAGAGTATAATTTTTTATTTTTTCTCACATAATACAAGCCATTTTTATAGACCAATTTCTGGAAACTATAACGGGGACAAAGAAAGTATTTTGTGATGGCAATCTACTGGCTTATCGCTTAAAATTGTAAAAGCAATATAACAAATTCCATGGCCAATGAAAACATATCACTTCTCTTCACGATGTTTGGTCAGAATGGAAGGATAAGAAAATCAAGAAAAAATGACAACCTCGAAATATCTTTTGATATCAATGAAGACGGCTTGATTTGGTTCCAAGATAGACCAGGGAGAAATTCAGGTCCAGGCAATGTTTCGGACTTCAGCAACAATTTTAGGAGAATGTTCGAAGGTGACATGCCTAATTCAGCACTTACTTATAAAGACTAAAAAACAGGAGACCTGCAAACCTTAATCATGAAAAATAAATCATTTAAATATAATGAGAAAAAGGGAAGAGTAATGGCTAGAGCAATACTAAATGATGACATTGAAGCTGAGGCTTGTGGGTTGCAGCATTCACTGAATAAAGATGATTTAACAAATTACAAGGGAGGGAAGTTTAAGACTGGCAGCATGTTTATTGATAACTCTCCGACAGCAGAACAAAAAGCAGCTATAGGAACGTGTGCAGCTTGTGCTGGAGTGCTTGGATTAACTTTTGCTGTGGGTATGGCAGTGGCGGAGGATGGTGGTGGTAGTGATACTGAAGTCACTACTGCGGCGATGAAATCGGATGCGCCTTTATGCAAAATGTGTTCAAAATTATACGAAGAATACGGTTTCTAGCTTATAAGGAGTAGTGAAGACTAGCCAAGGTAATCAGGATTAACCTTCTTTGGCTTATACCAACCCCTTCTGACACCTTCCTCTACCCACCCCGTCCATAAAAAAAGAAGGGGCGTATAGGGGTCTATCGCGTCACAGTGCATACGATAATAGGATTAACAAAATTATGTCATTTTTTATGAGGTCATTACTTGGAGCGATCGCCGCAATCTCAGTTATTAGCAGTCCTGCCTTAGCTCGCTTTGATACACCGGCATTCGTTAAATGCTCATTCAATGGCGTCATGGAAAGATGCAAGGTTGGCTTTGATACGGATGGAAGCTTTTACGTAGAATGGCTCAGGGATGGGCATTGGACTGTCTATCGTTTTTCTTATTCCAAGAGTTCAGTTGTTGTCATGAGCAAGACAGACGACAACTGCGTAAAGGGCAGTTTTTCGTTGATAAACGATGTGTTTACTGTAAATACTAAAAATGGAGTAACAAAGTTATACCTGCCAACCTGGAAAGCACGTCAAGTCTACGGACATGAAAGACCGGTATATTGCGGATAAATAATTGTCCAACACACCTCAGCCCTAAATGATGTCTTCATGCATCATCAATTCTTTCAGGCTAGTCCTATGAAACTCCTTCCACTCATCGGCTCACTCCTCATCTCAGCTGCTCCAGTTCAGGCTTTTGAAACAATTGAGGAGTTAAAGGAAGTTTGTGATGCTTCAGAAGAAAACGGTAATTTGTGCACAGGTGTTGCTGAACTCGGTGTAGGAGTGAGTATGGTGACTGTGCTTTGTCACTTAGAAGAAAAGGGCAGGATTACAAAAGAGGATTTAGATTTGACTTTGGATGAATGGTATGAGCATTCAAATCCGAGCCCAATGTCGAATGAAGCAGTAGAGATGACATTGAAAAAAAAATACCCAGAATGTTCAATTAAACCTACACCCTAGTTGTCATCACAGTTCTTTCAGGCTAGTCCTATGAAACTCCTTCCACTCATTGGTGCACTGCTCATCTCAGCAATTCCAGTTCAGGCTATTGAAACATTTGAGGAGTTAAAGGAAGCTTGTAATGCTTCAGAAGAAATAGATAATATTTGCGCAGGAGCTGCTGAATATGTTGGTACTGCAGCATGGGTGAGTTTGCTTTGTGAATTAGAAGCAAAAGGTATACTTACAAAAGAGAATTTAGTTTTGGCTTGGGATGAAGTGGTTAAGTTGAATGGTTGGACACCACTGTCGTATGAAGCAGTAGAGGATACATTAAAAAATTTCCCAGACTGTTCACTTAAACCTTAGTTGTAAGTTCCAGCAATAGAGGATTTATAGGTGGTAAAATAGGTTATTTATTGCTTACCACCCATTCACCCATAGCTACCCCTTACGCAGCTTCTAGGGTCAATAAAGTGCAATTCTCTGCCTCTTTTTTAGGCTTTGGAACACGCAGCAGATACTCAGGTGTTCTTACTTGGTTAAATGGGTAAACAATCCTGTATCCTGGCTGTAAGTCTTGAGGAATGATGTAATTAGGATTTCTCTTAATGCAACATTCGTAGTTCGACTTACGAGTGAAGTAGAATTCTACATTTCTTGTTTCGTAGCAGAATGAGATTGGGCTCTCACGATAGTCAAAATCTTTCATTTGATGTGATAGTTATAAGGTTATTAATCCCTGCCTACCTAGTTAAAGGTCAAGGTGCTTATGTTCTTTTATCGGAAGTCCAGCAAGGCTATGTATAACTATCAATAGAACACATGCGAGTATATATGAGTAATACTAAAGGAGATACTCTTGGGTTATCAGGTAGTTGACTTGCTCTAGATAATCGCACGTGTCAAACTCCTCTAGCTCTAGGAGCAGGAAGAGACATTCTTTTGTCGTAGGCAATGTATTAACGACTGTTAGTTAATGCTGCTGCGGATAGCTCCGCACAGTCAGTGTACATCAGAGATTGACTTGAGGTTGGAATGAAGAATAGATAATATTACATTGCAACAGGACTAAGGTGGTCACTGCGGCATAAGTACGGTATCAATCACATGAATAGTGCCATTCGAGCTTTCAATATCAGCATTAATAACAGTAGCGTTGTCAATAAAGACTTTACCATCTAATATTTTAATGGCAACCAACTGTCCATTTAATGTTTCTGCACTTGAAAGTTTAATGACATCAGCAGCTTTTACATTACCTGCAACGACGTGATATGTAAGAATATCAATTAGCTTTTGCTTATTTGCAGGCATTAATAACATTTCGACCGTGCCAGCAGGAAGCATTGCGAAGGCCTCATCAGTTGGAGCAAAGACAGTAAAAGGACCTTCACTCTTTAGAATTTCAACAAGCCCAGCCGCACCAAGTGCAGCAGTTAGTGTTTCGAAATTTCCCGCAGAAATTGCAGTTTCAACTACGTCCTTGGAGGTCATGGTGTGATCCTCGTCCCCCATGTGGCCACCTGAGAAAACGCTCGTAGAAGTCAGAAAACTCAGGGACAAAGCAGCAATTCCAATTCGTAGCGAACGGTTGAAAATTGGCATTTTCAAATAATAAGTATACTAAACTTAACAAGGTGCGCTCCCTAGTCGTGAGCTTTTGACTTAAGTGAAAATACTTAAGTCATTATCAGTAGCACGAGTTGGGAATGTTCGTCAGGGCACTTTTCATAGGGCTCCATTGCAAACGTTAGTGATTGCCAAATATTTTTTTGAAGGAGGTTGCGATAATCCGTTGTCATCTCCAAGCGACTCTGACACAAAAAGTTTTGGACTATTCTTCTTCTCGCATGATGATTGATTGTTGTTTATAACTAAAGCATGACTATAAGGATAAAAATCTACTAAAAGTGACTAGCGATACCGTTGCAGTACAGGTGCATAAGCAACTGAACAAACGCAACCGTAGTTGAGACACCAACCCATATCGGTTGCTCCAATCCTTAATAGTAAAAAGAGATACCAAATTATTGTTGTCTGTGATTGGAAGCGGAACTACCATTACAGAAGAGTATTCAAACCTATGCCTGAAACCAAAGATCCTAACGACAAGCGATCCCAGTATGACTTTGGAATGCACTGCAAAGAAGGTCCAGTCTCCAATGATCCTGACGATGTCAAGGCATGGAAGGCGCGTCATCGTGACAAACTTCTGGATGATTATTGCGACACTCATCCTGGTTCAGTAGAATGTAAGGTATTTGATGATTGATGAAAGGACATTAAAAACCCCAGTCATTGCTGGGGTTGAGGAGTTGGGTTGTGAAAGTCAAATCAGATCACTTGTCGATATTACAGATGAGATTCATCATTCTATCCATTTCGGAGTGGGAGTAACCATCGACAACGGTCGTTTGCATGCGGCGAGTGGAGCAGTTCATGTGTGCCGTAAATCCAGTTTTATCGTATTTGTTATTGGTTGTGAATTCCATTGAGTTGTTACCAACACGCTTCCAGCAGTTGAGATTCCTTACAGCAGGTTAGTTCTAGTGATACCAGTGGCTCTGCTATTGAATAGATCCTTTTGAACCGGGGGCAGGCTGGATACCACAGCTAACAAGTTCAAAACATGGGGGGTGCCTTTTTAAACATCAATTCCCAGCGCCAAAACTGTGGAAAATAAAAAAATAAATCCGTACAGTCTGGAACAAGTTTTCCAGGGTCAAGTCGTTTCGTTGAAGTCCCAGCTTTTCCGTAAACATACATACCCCCTATTGCCTCCTCCTTTCGCCCCTCCACGTCCGAAAAAACGAGAGGGGTACCTGGGGGGGATTTGCGTTCTTCTATATCGATATGTCCCGTCAGATATTTTTGTCAAAATTGAAGCAGGAAAGGTTGTGTTGATTATTCAGCTTTTTTGACCCTTTTTAAGTCTTCCACCCCTTTCTCCAGCATTACAACCCAGTCCCCCAAGTCCCCCATCTAACTTTGTTGATCCCAACTCATCACCTTTTAACTGATTCGGCGAGACCCTGTCACCTTTCAACTGGTGTTGCATTATGTGGTCACCTTTCAATCCACCACTCACATCCTTGAGTTCATCCACTGAGAGTTCATCCACTGAGATTTCA
>QCSN01000025.1 GCA_003211515.1 Synechococcus sp. AG-670-F04 | reverse complement strand
GGAGTTTCTGCGGGTTCACGGTCAAAGAGTCGGCGCTCGAAAGGCCGCGCACCAATTCGGCGGTTGAAGGGGCAAGGCCGAACACCGCACCAATCGCCCCGTCAACATGCAACCAGATTCCATACCGCTGACACAGGCCAGCGATTTGGTCCATCGAGTCCACGGCACCACGCACGGTGGTGCCGGCGGTCGCCACCACTGCAAGACACGGGCGGCCCTGGTGATGCAATGCCACCAAACGCTCTTCAAGAGCATCGAGGCAGAGGCGCCCCTCCGAATCAACAGACAGTTGCTGAAGCGCATCGTCACGCAGTCCCATGACACGGACGGCCTTGAGCAACGACACATGAGCATCACGGCTGCAAAGCACCACCCCCCTCTGACGATGCTCGGGCTTAACGCGCTCACGAGCTGCAACCAGAGCCATCAGGTTGCTGAGCGTTCCGCCACTTGCCAAAACCCCGGTGGTGCCATCTGGAAAACCAAGTCGTTGAGCAAACCAACGACAGAGCTCGAGCTCCAAGGCGCTGAGTCCAGGTGATAGCTCCTCAGCGAGGAGATTGTTGTTCAATCCTGCACAGATCAGATCTGCAGCGATCGATGCTGTCAGCGGAGGTGGATCCAAATGAGCAAGGGCCCCGGGATGGGAGGGCTGATATGCGCCGTCCATGACGATCTGCAGATCATCCAGGAGCTGAGGCATGGAAACACCATGCAAAGCGGGGTTGACCTCCGGAGCGGGTCGAATGGTTGGCAGCGGTGTCCTCTGATCAGAACTACCCAACCAGCGACACAGCAATTCACTGGACTGGTGAAGAAAATCACGCAGTACAGGATCGAAGGCATCCGGTGATGCGAACGGGGCCAGGTCCGTCGATCCTGATTTGAATCCGGGACCTGCGTGCAAAGGAGAAACTGGAATTCGCCCAATCCTTGCGTCTCGGGGGTCCCTGTTCACAGATCGAATGTCAATGGATCAGAGAAGACAGAGTGTGACTGACCGAACCCTGGAGCAGTGGATGAACATTCTGCTGTTGAGAGCAGAGCAGGTCGGAGAGGAGGGTGAGGTTCCGGTCAGCGCCGTGGTCCTTGATCGCACCGGGCGTTGTATTGGCCATGGGCGCAACCGCCGCGAGTTCAAGAAAGATCCATTGGGACACGCAGAATTGATCGCCTTGCGTCAGGCAGCGTTAATTCTCGACGACTGGCGATTCAACGGCTGCACATTGATCGTGACGCTGGAACCATGCCCCATGTGTGCAGGCGCCTTGGTTCAGGCACGCATGGGCAGCGTTGTGTTCGGTGCGCACGACTTCAAACGTGGAGGATTAGGAGGAAGCCTCAATCTTGCAGCCCATCCAAGCGCTCATCATCACATGCAAGTGATTGGTGGTGTTCTGGAAAAGGACGCACGCCTATTGATTGAATCTTGGTTCAAACGACGACGAGCCAAAACGAAACACACTCAATGTGAACATTTGGCGTGATGAGTATCTAGACATATTGATCTGGACGCATTGATCAGGACATATCAATCACCTTGCAAGGGTACAAGAAGTTAATAGAGTAAAACCTCAATGGCAAGAGGCAAAGTATATCTTGCCATTGAGCTTGATTTCAAATCAACGTGTGAATCCAGAGAAGCGCTCAAGGATCTTTGGACTCATCGCGGACAATGCGTCGAGAAGATCTTTTGAAGGAAATCCGTACACCGTTACAGATTTAATAGCTGCTGCAGCCAGAAAACGCTCTGCATATTTGGACCCAAAGGTCTGAATATGACCAAGAGCAGTTGGAGAATCGGCGTACCGCTCGTGGAGATGGAGCTCGCCGAAAGCGGAATCAACAGACCATTCGAAATTCAGGGTTCCTGGTTCATTGGCCAGGAAATCCGAAGACATCTCCTCAGAAAGGGAGACCAATTTGTCTCGATTTGAAGCTTGGACCTCACATTGGATAACCCAAGAAACCCACGTTTGAGAAGCTGACATAGATTCAGAGAGCGAAATTTGCAATCAAATAACAAAGGGCAAGCGATTATCGGCCTTCACGAATAATGTCAATACACTTTTCAGCAATAACATAAGCAGTCAGCATCGGATTGCGACTCACATGGTCAGGGAAGATCGAGCAATCAGCAACGCGAAGATTCTCAACTCCATGCACATGAAGCGAAGAATCAACAACGGAATGATTGTCAGACACTGGGCCCATTTTGCAGGTACCAGATGCGTGCCAGATCGTTGCCGATCGATCCGTGATGTACTTTTCAATAACGCGTGTATCTGCAATCATCTCATCATTGAGAACAGCAATGCCGTCTGAGATATCCTTGAGGGCACCAGTTGTCAACAACTCATAACCTTTTCGAACACCCTCAACCATCTTGCGGATGTCTTCGCCGTGAGAATTCAAGCGGTGGTCGATGCGAGGCTGGACATTCGGATCCGTTGATTCAACAATGACTCGACCACGGGATTCGGGTCGATTAATAACAACACCAGCCCCAAACATCAAGCCTCGGGATGGATCTGCACCAGGGAATCTCTCAGCACCTAATTTACCAAGGCAATAAATCTGCATGTCATCGATTGTGGCACTGCCTGTAGCCGTATACCCAATGACCACTTGGACGTCGGCATCGGATTCACTGACGATTCCTGGCTTTGGATAAGAGGCAACAACAGCCAGAGAATGGTCGATCAAATTGCTACCAACACCCTGCAGGAAAAGGACATGGTCTATACCAAGGGTCTCAGAGATGTAGAAGGGACCAATCCCTGAACGCAATAAAACAGCGGGCGAGTTGATCGATCCACAGGACACAATCACTTCTCCGCCGAGAAGCGTTTCCGACTGACCTGAGGCATTGATCACCTCAACGCCAATGGCCTTTTTGCCGTCAAACACCACACGATTAACAAGCGTGCGATCCATGATCGTGAGATTGGGACGATCCTGAGCTCCCAGCAGATAAGCAACCGCACTGGAAACGCGCAGAACGCCGTCGTCGCCTCGATTCATCGGAATCGGGCCGACACCATCGCGACCAGCTGGATTGTTGTGATCGGGGATCCATTCGTATCCCAGATCCATAGCTGTACGACGGAAGGCCTTCACACAGTTGGAATATTCCTCAGGCTTATAGCGGCGGATAGGAATTGGGCCATTCACTCCATGGTGTGGCTCATAACCAAAATCAACATCGGTTTCGATTCTGCTGTAGAGCGGTGCAATATCAGCCCAGCCCCAACCGTCATTTCCCAGAGCCTCCCACTCACGAAAATCCTGTTCAAGCCCACGCAGCGCAATCGTGCCATTGACCGCTGAACAGCCCCCCGTTACTTTGCCGCGTCCGTAGGGGAACTCACGACCAGGAATCACATCAGTGATGTAGTGCCAATCGTGCTTATCGACAGAGACGGCACGGGAGCTGTAAAGATCTTCAGGCAAATCCTCCAACGAACTGTAATGAGGACCAGCTTCAACCAGCAGGACCTTGATACTGGGATCCTCAGACAAGCGAGCCGCAATGGCTGCGCCACTATTACCGCCACCAGCAATGATGTAATCGAAGGAACTCATAATGATGTGAAAAAATAGTTCAGAAAGACATAAAATGCTTCAATTGCTGTCTCAAGTGATCGGCATGTTGCCATCAGATTGAGACAGCCAACATCCAGGCAAAATCAGCGAAGAATGGATTGGGTCACAAAAAAATTAGCCATCCCCCACACACCAAGCAACAACGCAACGCTTCTTAAAGACATCGTGAGGGAAAACAGACACAACCACTGGTAGAGATCGCTAAATTCTTAAAAAATAATTTGAATCGACAAGGGAATCAAAGCTTGAATATAAAGAATTTTAGGGAATCTATAATCCCATGTCAAAGTAATTCAATCTTTTTAAATACAAGCAAAAATTCAATTCAGTGATCGAAATGAAGCAAAATTGAGAATGCATCCTTATCGATCAGCTTACAGTCAGCAGGAAAAGTAATCAACTGAAATCAGCTCGTGTAAAAGATAAATCACCTTAAAGCATTTTTCACTTGACGCACAGCATTGAACAGCTAGGTTTATAAAAAGACCTGATGTTTGATGTCTGAGCGATCTTCATACGATTATTTGGGTGTTTTAGCCGCGTCATGCGCCTTGGCGATTGGTATTGGATTGGAGCGTTCTGAATTTGCAGTCCTCGGGAACTCAATGGTGAGTTCAGGCTGGATGAAGCCGGAAAATATCGGCCAACTGGTCGGACTCAATCTAGCTGGATACATGGTGGGAGCTGTACATCAGGCACGCATTCAGAGTGATGTTGCATCCCTGCGCGTCAATCGGCTTGGACTTTATGTCTGCATTATTTCATTTTTCGTAGAACCACTGATCCCGGCAATGGGTTGGCAAGTGCTCTGGCGACTGATATCCGGATGGGGTTGTGCCCAGCTGGTGACGGGAATTCCAAGCTTCGGCGTCAAACGTCTCCAAACCAACCAAAAGCGTGCGGCGCTTGGATTTACTTTCGCAGGTGCTGGCTTAGGGGCAGTGATCGGCTCCTTGCTGATCAGCGCATTAACCTCTGGCTCAACGATTGGATCCTGGTTTTTGATTGGTGGCTTATCGATTGTGATGGGGATACCGATTTATTTGTTGATTGAACGCGAGATGAAGTCGCTGCGTCTTCATCCGCAGGACGTAGCTGAGCAACAAGAAGCCGCAACAGAACTCCCACCACCACAGCCCAACACGTCTTCTGAAAAAATCAAGTGGTCTCCATCGCTTGTCTTATTTGCAATCACAGCATTCTTCTTTGGAGCTGGCCAGGTATCCATCCTTACCTATGAGCCCCTATTTCTCACTTCTGTATTCAAGATGAGTGAGGCTGATGCCAGCAGTTCATACTCTTTGGTGGTTTTTGGATACATGATTGGTGCCATCATAGGGGGGCTTGTTCCCAAGAAATTCAGCACAGATCTTCTCCTTCAAATTTCAGCATGGGTTGGAGTTCTCGGAACATTACTCTTCATCGCTTCACCAGCCATTAGCATTGTGACGATCGGAGGCATACTTTTTGGCATCTGGAATGGTGCCTATATCGGCTTGCTAGTAGCCCGGTTAGGTGAGATTTTAGGTCCTGTTCTAGCACGAAAAGGCTGGGCCATTTTCAGCTTTGTGCTGAGTATTGGTTTCATTATCGTTACTTTTGTAAGTGGATATTTAGCCCAGATTTCAGTACCCATGATCTTCTACTTTGGTCTTGCACTCGTTTTGATCCATGCAATTTTAGAGAACATAACTGCCTTCATGCTTAATCGGGAAGGTCATTGATCAAAAATATGCAAAATCAAATCAAATCTATTGTTCCAAGAACAGGGGCACTCATTGCTTTTTTGGCAATTTCTCTCGGCCATTTGTGCTTACCAAGTTGGTCACAACAAAGCCCTGAACTCTCCAACGAGAATGCAGCAGAAGAACAGCTTCCGATTATTTCCAACAACCCACATGCAACTCTTAATAACTTAATCGGGAACCCAGACTGGCTTGATCTCAATTTGTCGATCCTCAGCCAGAACAACGGAACTCCAGACGCCAACGATCGAAGAATTTTTACATCATCGAATCTCGCGACACTTGATTTAAGAATTTGGTTAGATCATTGGATGGATGATAACAAAAAAAATGGCTTCAACATTCATGCCATTGGCACACAACGTGCTGGAGAAATTCTGTCATTTGAGATACCTAATAAACTGAATACGCAGTGGGGCTTTGGCAATGGACCGATAGGCCGCTTAAGCCTACTGGCGCTCGAATACGAAAATACGGAGAGCTTTATTTCGCAGTTCAAAATTGGAAAGCTCAAACAATCCGTTGATTTCACAATGGATGGAGTGATGTGTTATTTCTCAAATTTTGGAATGTGTGGATGGGCAGAAGGAACACCATCAATGATTGATATCCCTGGAAACCCTTTCAATACCTATGGTGCAATGGCTCGTGTTGGCAATCCGGATAATGTATCGTTTAAGTATGGTATTTATCAGATTTATCCAGAATCATTTGAGACGAAATATCACGGATTAGATTTCAGAATTGATAACAACACAGGTTACGCACAATTTTTCCAAATTGACGCCAAACTACCCACTCAGAATCTTATTCCAGCACGACAATCCGACGCCGGCCAAATTCGACGAACGAATCAAGGTGAGAACGCCAACGTGTTGTACCAATCACCACTCCCTCCACCAGTCCTAAAAATTGGCGGTTGGCTTGGTGGCGGTGTCTACGAACGCGTCGATGTCCTCGGAGAAACAACAAGCAACAACAATGGTGTCTATGGGCTGATGAGTATTCCGATCAACCCTGGAAAACTTGCGATGGATGGGCGGTTGTTTGCATCCGGTGGAGTAGGGCTCTCTGAAGATGTTCAAAGCTTCCGCAGAGGAGGCAACGCAGGTGTTGTACTGGCAGGAGTCTTCCCCAATCGCCCTTTTGACACCCTCGCCTTTGGATATACGTTTGCAGATTACAACCCTTCAACACCCTCGATTGGCTTTAAAGCTGGAACCGAACACGCTTTGGAACTCAATTACAATGTTAGCATTACACCTAATTTTCAATTAATGCCAAATTTGCAATTAATCATGCAACCATTAGGCGATGAATCAGCGTCAGCTGTATGGGTTGGAGGACTGCAAGCAAACCTTTCCTTCTAACTTTCGGAATGCATTAAAGTAAACAAGGGATTGATTATCATACACGGATTGAAAACCAGTATTTTTTGCATTAAGTAGCAAGTGATAAAAATCTGATAACCGCATCAAATTAACATGCATTCTATACCTCAGCTGAACACACTCAATAGACACATCTTACATTGAATGAATCATACGTAGTGGAAAATAAAGTTTTTCAGTCAAAACCTAAATAAAGCTTAGAAAGTGACACGATATTGGCCGTAAAAAATAAACTATAAATAGAGATTCTCCGCTTCATGAACAAGCTTGGTCGCATCGTTGATGGATACGTGTTCAGCCATGCAGAAACCGGCGAATCCAGCTCTGGATCCTCAAATTCAGGGTCCGGCAATCATCATGATCATGGATCGACGAACTCAATACCAATCTTTGACCCTAATCCAACAAATCCTAGTTACTATCCAACCACTAATTTTAGCGATAAAAATCGATATGATGCTGATGCTCCTTACAATCAAGCTCCACACTTCAGTGTTCCGAACGGAATTGGGCTTCCATTAGCGCACAACTTTAATTTTGATACATTTATTAAAACTGAAAAAGGAAATAATCGCGACACCTACGATGCCGGATATGATCTTCCCTTATATTTTACTCTACCGAATATCACCGAAGAAGACTCCTATCAGTGGGATTCGTTTCCAGCAGGTGAGGCACAGCAGTTTCTGGTATTTAGTGTTGAACAAGATACAATTAATTCACGATCTCCCTACAATGGCGATACTGGAGAGAGCGTAGTTTTAAGGGCAGAATCAAGCTCTGATACTGAGCGCCCATTCACGATATCTTTATCTGTCACCCCATACAATGCTGGCCCCATTCCACATATCCATTGGGCGGAAGATGAAGCCTTCATCATGTTGCAAGGCGAAATGGATTCGTGGATCGGTGATCCTACGAAGGATGCTTACGAGCTGTATGAATTCCCAGAAGGAAATGACGTCACTGGTGACAATTTACCCGCAGATGTTCGAACACCACAACTAGAAGCAGACAACGTTGAAAATTACTATTACGGCCATCTGATGGCCAAGGATGGCGTTTACTTGCCACGGGGACATGCCCATGCTTACCGGAATGCAAGCCCCAATGGTGATCCACTCGTCTTCTTAACACTGTGGTCTCGCACTCCAGGATATCCAGACGGTGGAATCGAAGAATTTTTCACTCTAAGTGATCCACTTATCGGTCGTTTTTACGATACATCCAATGAGGCTGCCGGCTATGGAAATCTGTACAACAAGAATGTAGGTAGTGAAGATGGCATTAGCAATCAACAAAGATTTGTCGATTATTTTAATACGTTTCCAGAATATTATGTTGCGATGAGTAGGAATTTTGGCAGCTTTACAGCTGTTGAAAGTGACTCGATACTCGCTGCAGATGGCTCTGCTCTCACAATGGGTGGAAATTGGAATCCATCAATACCGACGGATACTGGAACATTTGCAACACCACCACCAGCGGCCTGGAATGAACAATCAGCGACACCATGGCTGGCAACACCTGGGGAAGAAGGATCGGATAGTTATTACACACCTCCCGCACCAAATGCCCCCTCAGAGGCCGTTAATTTCAGCACACCGTTTGATCCCGAGGTGATCCAGAGAGTTGCACTGCAATATGACCCTAATAATCAGAACGGTATTTCCCAGACAGACTTCAAGCAATCAACCGAGAAATTAGCCAACATTTACAACGAATCGAATGGTGTTAAATCAAGTGATCTTCTCCTTCCTCAGTCAGCAGATGCAACCTATGAAATCCTGACTGTTTGGGATCGTTTTTCGAGCCTCGACAAGCTTAGAGACGTTAAAGCCTTTAAAAAGACATTTCAACAACTGAAACGAGGCGGTAGCGTTACTCCAACCAACAGTAGTGTTCATAATGATCTGTCAGATAATTATGAATCAAATGCGCCAGAACAAATGCTCCTTGGCAAATTTGAAATCAAGGATGACAGCATCGATGCAGTTCTCTCCTTATCAGAAGAGCTTCGAGAAAAAACAAGGCAGGAGACTGGTAATCTTAGTTTTGATTACTACCTAGAGAAAGGCGACAATACAACAATTTATTACATCGAACATTACAAAGAAGGCAGCGATATATCACTTCACCTACAAAAGTCATACACAACTGAATTCTTTGCAGATTTCGCAAAACACCTCGAGAGTGGCTACCTGGCTGATGGGCAAGTCACCATCTATCCAGTCAATACTCCGCAGGCTTCGATTTATATTGAGCAAGCAAATGGCATTGACATGTTCAAAGACATGCTCGAATCGATGCCAGATTTGAGCATGAAAGTTGAAGCACCTCAACCGAAAAATATTCAAACAGTTTACGTTACTAATCAGACAGACACCAAAGGATTTGGCTCTTTTCTTCAATTCAATAATTCTCACAGCAAAAAGAAGGAGTGGCTCTATGGAGTGATTGAGGTTGACAATGATTCAGGGGAAATCAACGGTATTGCACTTGGCGATCCAGGCCAACCTTCAGAACAATGGATGAAAGAAGCAGGGAAAAATGCAACCTTGCTGTTTGAAACTTCAAGTAACAAGAATAATCATACGATGTCTCGCAGTGTTCAGGTCAACACTGGGGTCCACTATTTACCATTTAGAACCAAATCGAAGCATCAAGACATTTTTAGTAAGAACACCTTTGATTCTGATCTTCAACTTGATTTACCGAAGGATCGTTCCGACCTGAGTGTTGACGAAGACAAAGGAATTATCAATTATCATCACATGAGCGGTGCTTTTGGCAATGTCATCCAAGGCATGAGCAAAGTCACAAGCGTGATGCAGGAGGAAGGGTTTGCGGTGATTGATACAAGAGAGCAACCAAGACGCCAATTGCATGCGTCCTTCAGTGGCTTTGAGCCGAGTGAAGACTCAGACAAAATCAGTTTAATAAAATCCAATAAAAAAGGTAAGATCTATGACTTTCAAAAGGAGAAATTTGTTAAATCAAATTCAAACAATCTACAACGCGTCATCGCTTCCGCTCTGGAATCCGATGATATGCCTTCTTTTACAAAGGATCATCTCACCATCGAAGGTGGAAATATCTATACGCCCGTTGTCCGGCATGAGGGCACTTACTTTACCCCTAACAATGCAACGACGAAGATCACTGGATCCAATGCCTTCGAAATGACAATTCACGACCAAATGTATGATTTCACATTGAATTTCTCACAATCCAATCAGATGCCGCTGTTGAACTAAGCAGTGGTGGGAGTTAGGCGCCGATGCAATTCGGCGTCTTCTCGGATACACCTTCTTAAATTGCGCTCAATCGCAATAAAAAAAGCCTGAACTTTTTCAGGCTTTTTTGTTTAATCTTGCTTGTCAAGCAGCTAAGGACAATGAACCACTGAAATTGGGAAGCTCCGTCTCAAAAAGGTTGAGAAGGCGATCCACATTTTCAGGAGTTGAGTTATATCCCATCAAGCCAATCCTCCAGATTTTGCCTGCCAAGGTTCCGAGGCCCCCACCAACTTCAATGCCGTGATTGTTGAGCAGATGCTGGCTGAAGGCCTTTCCGTCAACACCCTCCGGAATACGAACCGTGGTCAAGGTCGGAAGACGGTGCTTCTCTGGAACGAGCATGGAAAGACCAAGACTTTCGAGACCAGCCCAAAGGGCCTCTGCGTTCCGGCGATGGCGAGCCCAAGCATTGTCGAGACCTTCGTCAGCGAGAAGACGCAGAGCCTCTCGCATTCCGAAATTCATATTCACCGGAGCTGTGTGGTGATAGACCCGATCACTTCCCCAGTACTGATTCAGCAGGGACACATCGAGATACCAATTCGGCACCTTGTTGTTACGGGCGCTCATCTTCTCCTCAGCGCGCGGTCCCATGGTGAAGGGACCCAGGCCAGGAGGACAACTCAGGCCTTTCTGGCTGCAGCTGTAGGCCAGATCAACTTTCCACTCATCAATGGCAAGGGGCACTCCACCTAGCGAGGTGACCGTATCGAGGAGAAGCAGGCAGTCATGCTTTCGGCATAAATCCCCGACCCCCGCCATGGGTTGACAGACACCGGTAGAGGTTTCGGCATGAACCATCGCAAGGATGGCGGGCTTGTGCTCAATCAGCGCAGCCTCAAGTTCCTCCAGAGAGAACCACTCTCCCCAGGGCTTTTCAATCGTCCTGACCTCGGCTCGATACCGACCGGCCATATCGGCCAACCTGAGACCGAAATATCCCTTCACCGCAACGAGGACAGTGTCGCCAGGCTCAACAGTATTGGCGAGTGTCGCTTCCATCGCCGCACTGCCTGTGCCGCTCATGGGCAAGGTGAGGCGGTTATCGGTCTGCCAGGCGTAGCGAAGCAGCTCCTGCACCTCACCCATCAATTCGACGTACAAAGGGTCGAGATGGCCGATGGGTGTACGCGAGAGGGCCTGGAGAACAGTCGGATGGGCATTCGACGGACCGGGCCCTAGAAGCAGTCGGTCGGGAGTCGCAATTGGAGCGAAGGCCTTTCGGTGACGGTCGTCGACGGAAGGAAGAGGGTTCGACACCAAGGACCTGAACGGTTGATCTGGCCGATGAGCCTACGCAGTCGTCCACCCCTCAAGACGGGATTACGACGGGTTTGAAACGCAGACGTCCGATCTGACTAGCGCTGACGCACATTTGTTTCGGCAAGACCACGGGCCATGTGATCAAACGGCTGTCTGATCGGAGCGAGCATTGAGGACGGAAGACCACCGGCCATCAAACGTTCGATCAGCACCTCCCCGAGCAGAACGATGCTCCGGACCGTTGGCCCCGTCGGCACGCCCAGGCTCTTGTAGGTGTCATCCAGACCATTAAGAACCCGCTCATTGAGAATGGTGATATCGCCTGCGACCAGTGAATAGCTCGCGTAACGCAGGAAGTAATCCATGTCGCGAAGACAGGCTGCCAACCGGCGTGTCGTGTAGGCATTGCCCCCTGGCAGAAGCAGCTCAGGCTCGTCGAGAAACAGGCGCTGACTGGCATCGCGAACAATTTCAGTCGCTTCGCGGTTGATCAGCTCAACCGCTGCAATGCGAACACTTGATTCATCGAGAAAGGATTCAATCCTTTCAATTGCCTGGCGATCGAGATAGCGACCGAGCTGGTCATAGCGACCAATTAACCCGGTGATGGCATCACGCATTCCCTGGGGTCTCCAGAAAGTCCCTAGGCGGAAGGTAACACTGCTATTCAAGCCACCAACGACAGCACCTCGAAGTTGCTGCGAAGTTGACAGAAACGGTTACGCACTACTCCGTTCTCTCGAGCCGTGGGAAACATGCAGACAGGAGGGTGCCCCTTGATACAAAATGGGGTTTGGGGCATCTTTACGGTCCCAACTAACACTCCACAGGGCAAAACGTCTCCCCATGTCGAAAACACCCCAGGACGTTCTGCGTCAGATCAAAGATGACGGCATTGAGCTCGTCGATCTCAAATTCACTGACCTGCACGGCAAATGGCAGCACCTGACCGTATGCACGGACCTGATTGAAGAAGAGTCGTTCACCGAAGGGCTCGCATTCGATGGCTCGTCGATCCGTGGGTGGAAAGGCATCCAGGCTTCCGATATGGCAATGGTGCCTGATGCGAGCACAGCCTGGGTTGACCCGTTCTATCGCCATAAAACCCTCAGCCTGATCTGTTCGATTAATGAACCTCGAACAAATGAGCCCTACGAGCGTTGCCCACGGGCACTCGCTCAGCGGGCTCTGGACTATTTGACCGGCAGCGGCATTGCCGATCAAGCTTTTTTCGGACCGGAACCGGAGTTTTTCCTGTTCGATGACGTCCGCTACAACTCCAGTGAAGGGGGTGCCTTCTACAGCGTTGACACGATCGAAGCCCCTTGGAACAGCGGACGAGTCGAAGAAGGCGGAAACCTGGCTTACAAAATTCAGTTGAAGGAGGGGTATTTCCCCGTCGCCCCGAACGACACAGCACAGGACATCCGTTCGGAAATGCTGCTGATGATGGGTCAGCTGGGTATTCCGATTGAGAAGCACCACCACGAGGTGGCCGGCCCAGGACAGCACGAACTTGGAATGAAGTTCGCCGAACTGATCCAGGCGGCAGACAACGTGATGATCTACAAATACATCGTGCGAAATGTCGCCAAGAAATACGGCAAGACCGCCACATTCATGCCCAAACCTGTCTTCAACGACAACGGTTCTGGCATGCATGTCCACCAAAGCCTGTGGAAAGGTGGCGACACCCTGATGTTTGGCGAGGGAACCGACGCGAACCTGTCTCAGACAGCCCGTTGGTACATCGGAGGCATTCTGAAGCATGCCAGGGCATTCCTGGCCTTCACCAACCCAACCACCAACAGCTACAAGCGACTGGTGCCTGGTTTTGAAGCGCCTGTCAATCTGGTGTTCTCCGAAGGCAACCGCTCAGCTGCGGTGCGGATCCCTCTCACAGGCCCTGCCCCCAAAGCCAAACGACTCGAATTCCGATCCGGCGATGCTCTCGCCAATCCTTATCTCGCCTTCAGCGCCATGCTGATGGCAGGCCTGGATGGAATCAAGAATCAGATCGACCCGGGTGCTATCGAGAAACGCGACCTGTTCTCGCTTTCTGAAGACGAGCTGCTTGAATTCTCAGAAAATCCCGAGAAGACCGTTCCGGCATCCCTGAATGGTGCTCTTGAAGCGCTGAATGCCGACCGTGCCTTCCTGACAGCTGGTGGAGTGTTCAGCGATGACTTCATCGATAACTGGATCGACCTCAAGTACGAGGAAGTACAACAACTCCGTCAGCGGCCCCATCCGCACGAGTTCACCATGTACTACGACGCCTGATCATTCAGATCTGACAGCGTTCAGTTGCTCGACATAGTTCAAGTTTTGAGCCTACAAAGCCCTCCTGGATGGGGGGCTTTTTTATGCAAATAATCCCATGAAGAATGCAACCAACCTTGCCACCTGACCAGAATTCGCCTGCCATTCAATGGAGATGAATTGCTTTTGGGAAGAGATGAGAACCATCACAAGAACACAGGGCAAAACATTGAACATGCTTGGTTGCAGCCACGCGCAATCCACTGAACCATGTTCAAATTGGTTTGTCCTCTTTGATCAAACTAGACATTTGAAATCGATGGACAATGCTTCTCAGTTTTAGAATTTGTCGAATCAAAGTTTCACTTCTGAACACTCAAGATAGGATCATATGCAACTTCAAGCCAATCAGGGTGACGGGTTCTAACCATCAAATGATTTCAATCTCCAATTAATCTCCCAGAAACCCTCAGAACAACCGTCGAATGATTGTTTATTTAATCAATATCACTTGATACCAACCAAGCCACCCACAAAATTGGAAATTTTTGTAGAACAAGGCAGTGATTTGCATTGCTGAAACATCAAGGGGAAACTCTTGATCTATCCGAAACCAGTCGGTCAAAAAACGCTCTCCATTCCAGTCAACCGTGATTGATCAGGGGCGATTAAGGCGGCGACGAGATTGATCACCACGTTCTTCAAGGGATCGACCCCAACCTTCCAGCATGAAGCAGGACACGACATCTGGTCACGTCAGCGGGTGATTTCGGCTGTAATGGTCGGTGTTTCGCTGAGGTCCATGGCGTCGACTCCTCTTAGCAAGCTGGCGTACCAGACCCTCCAGCAGGGAAAAACCATCGCCGGTCTCGCCCATAAGGAGCTCAGCACCAAGCTGATGGAGTTGATGGCACCGGAAACGGTTCCGAAGACGGAACCGGTGTCATCTGAACTACTCGATGAGCTGAGACGGTCCATGTCCGCCTTACAGGAGCGTGATTGGCAGGACGCCGAAGAGGGCGTCTATCCAGTGGATCTTCTTTTCAAAGCACCATGGCTCGATTGGGCCAGCCGCTATCCGCTCGTTTGGCTGGACCTGCCCTCAACCTGGGACCGCCGCCGTGATCGGAACGTCCGGGATCTTCCCGATGAAACGGAGGCTTCGATCTATCCGGACTATTACCTCCAGAATTTTCACCACCAGACCGACGGGTATCTGAGCGATCACTCTGCAGCTCTCTACGACCTGCAGGTCGAGATCCTGTTCAACGGAACTGCCGATGCCATGCGTCGCCGTTTGCTTGCCCCTCTGAAAAGGGGGCTTCGCCACTTTTCCGACCGCTCCCCGTCTGCACTGCGGGTTCTTGATGTGGCGACAGGAACAGGTCGGATGCTTCAGCAGATTCAACGCACCTTGCCCCATGCGGAATTGATTGGAGCCGATCTCTCTGCGGCTTATCTCAGACAGGCCAATCGCTGGTTAAACGACAGCAATGACCACCTTGTTCAATTGGTCCGCTCCAATGCCGAACAGCTTCCCTTCAAGGATCACGGATTACAGGCTGTCACCTGTGTGTTTCTTCTGCATGAACTACCTGGTGACGCCAGACAAAATGTTCTGAATGAGTGCTGCAGAGTTCTTGAACCGGGCGGAGTTCTGGTTCTTGCCGATTCAGTGCAGCTGGCCGATTCGCCCCAATTCGACACCGCGCTCGACAACTTCCGCAAGGTGTTCCACGAGCCTTACTACCGGGATTACATCAGTGATGACATCGAGACACGTTTATCCGATGCAGGTTTTGACGGTATTCACGCCGAATCCCACTTCATGACTCGTATCTGGTCTGCAAAAAAACCTCTTCCAATCGAGGTCTGAACGCATTCCCTGACACCACACCTTGCGGGGTTCACGCGGGGCCATAGGGTAAGCGCGTTCCATGAGGACTCTCATGACCAATCCCTTCAGAGTCCGATGGCTGAAGGGCTGGCAGTTCCAGGTTGTCCTGATGGAAGGGCACGTGCAGGTTGAAGCCCATGGTTTCGGTATCTGCCTGAGAACTGCAGTGCTTCCTGGTGAAAGTCCGAGCGCGGCAGCAGATCGTCTTGTCCTTGGAGAAGATCGACGCCGTCGAGCCCTCCATCACGCCTGGTTGCGTAGTCAAGATCTCCCTCAACCAGCCGAACTTCCTGTTCCACCGCTGGCAGATTCCGAATCAGAGCGTCCCGTTTCTCTCGTGGTCGTCGAGCAGAACAATCCAGAATTGGTTGCCTAACGACTCTGCATCCTTCGTATTGATCACTCAAAGTTTGGCCAGGAACCAAGCAGCGGCAAATCCGGTTCCCCCCCAACGCAGAATCCTCCAGAATTGAGCTCCTCCCTGGGGCTTGATCATCCAGCCTGTGGGACGATTCTGAAGCAGGAGTTCACCCGTTGCCTGCCGTTGTTTCCAGCGTCGGCTCGCAACACCGCTGAGCTTGCATGCTTTGGATTGGCACTGGCCCTGCTGAATCAGTTTTGAGGCAGCATGCAACCAGCGCAGCGGATGTCTGGCCCTCCCCGGTCCAACGCCCCGTTCCGCCTGCATGCTTGTAATGCAACTGGATCCATCCTGACCATCCGGCATGAGCGGACAACCCCCTGTTTGGCCTGAAGGCTCACTGGAGAAATCCAGAGAGCTTCACGCAGATCTGAGCATCGGTGATCGCCAATGGCATCAGTTGAAAACACGCCGTGATCGCCGTGCGGCTGAATTGCTGTCAGCTGCGTTGGCGCGATTGGTCAACAACGGACCTGATACGGAGGTTGTGCAACTAACAGCACAGGCCCTGAGCTGGCTCCGGGGAGAACTCAAGGATCCAGGTTGTCCCCATCGTTGACCGGACGTCGACAGGCCAATTGCAGACGATTGCCGCGCCGACTCCAACGCACGTCGTCGAAGCATTGATGAATCAGAAACAACCCGCGCCCGCTTCGCGCATCCAACTGCTCCGGCAAGACAGATTGCCGGGCATGGTCTGGTAGTCCGACGCCTTCGTCCTGAACCTGCCAGATCAACCAGTTGGGGGTCAGGATGCGTCGAACGCGCACCTGTTTGCTCGGGTCCTCGCTGTTGCCATGCCGAACCGCATTGACGAGCGCTTCGTGGAGGCCCAGTTCGACCCTCTGACACGTCACAAGACATCCAACTGGCTCGATCAGCAGCTCCATTAGTGGAGTTAACTGAAGGGTGGAGGGGAGGACAAAATCCGCCCATCGAAACCGGACCCGGCGGGGTGTATGGACCAACCGGCAGAGCATTCACTTCTTCTGAACCTAATAGGTCTGGGTCAACCGGTCAGTCGAAATGACAACCATTGGGTCAACGTCGATCACACAGGGCTGGATGGTTCAGCAGAGCATCCATGAGTCGAACCCCTCTCAACTGGTTGATGAGTGGCATGTGACCCTCCGGCGCTTGCATCGACCAAGTGAAGGCGCCTGGGTAACGCGTCCAAACCCCATCCTCTTTCCACCCGATGCGCGGCCACAAACGCTCATAGCGACCATCAAAACCAGCCAGCAGACGTGCTTGAACGGAGAATCCAAACCGTCCCTGCGAATAGGCCATCCAGAGACGATCCAGCGTCTCTAAGTCCTGACCGGCCATGGATGGAACTTCACTGAAATAGACGTACCCGCGACGCTCTGCCTGGGAACCAGCCAACTGGCGCAGGACAGCACTGGTGAACCGATCAGCGGCTTCAAACTCCTCGAGAAGAAAGTGCTGCTGCAGTGGCGCGTAATCGATACCGACAGCCGAGTCGGCTTGAAACCAGCCCAATTCCGATGAAGGGAGCAGAGCGTTGAGCGCTGCGGGTTGATGACGCTGGAGAACCTGAAGAATCCAACCGGCGGCCCAGTCATCCCCGCTCGGGTCGAAAGGACGCATCACGTCCGGCCCCAAGTCAGCAAGATCACTTGCGCGGGACTCCACGCTGCGGATCAGTGAACGCCGTTGGCGGGCGCTTCCCGCTGCGAACCGATCAAGCAACTGATCGGCACTGAGGCTTGTGGTGGGAGAAGAACCAGACAGCATGAGTCGCAACCGGCCCTGACTGGCATGGCGTTGGCCCACTATGTCAAACATGGCAGACGTGCGTTCTGAACCGATTGATGTCCTTCGCGCCAAGGACGGAGTGATCATCGATGTACGGAGTTCGTCGGAATACGCCAGGGGGCATTGGCCTGGAGCGGTGAATCTGCCGCTGTTCAGTGATCAGGAACGGGCCGACGTCGGAACCACCTACAAAAAATGCGGCCGACGGGATGCCATTCACCTCGGCCTGTCTCTCACCGGACAAAAACTCACGACTCTCGCGGATCAACTGGAAGCTCTGCGGAATCAAGGACCTCCACGGATTTATTGCTGGAGAGGCGGGATGCGATCCGCGAGCATGGCCTGGTTAGCCGACCTTCTCGATCTCAACCCCTCACTCCTCAGCGGCGGCTACAAGAGTTATCGGCACTGGGTCCGCGAGCAGTTTTCCAAAGCTTGGCCGCTCCGCCTGATGGGTGGCCGGACTGGGACAGGGAAGACGGACCTATTGCTGGGCCTCCGGGGGCGAGGTGTTGCCGTCGTCGATCTGGAAGGACTTGCCAACCACCGCGGCAGCAGCTTTGGCGGACTGGGGTTACCACCACAACCAACGACAGAGCATTATGAAAATCTCCTGGCCGAAGAGTTGGATCACTGGCGTCTGAATGGTGCAGAGGCAATCTGGCTTGAGGCGGAAAGCATTCAGGTGGGGTGCTGCCGAATTCCCGCCGAGTTGTTTCATCAAATGCAACAGGCCCCGGTTCTTGAGATCCAACGCGGTCCTCGCGAACGGGTGAAGCAGCTGGTTGGCGTCTATGGGCAGCAGGGACAACAGGCCCTGGCGGACGCCACTGCACGGATCAGCCGTCGGCTTGGTCCACAACGCACGGCCCAAGCGCTGAAGGCGATTGCGGAAGAGGACTGGACAACAGCCTGTGAAGCGATGCTGGATTACTACGACCGTTGCTACGACCGTGAACTGAAGCGGTCGCCCGAGCGCACTTCCCTCGACATCAGTGGACTGGATGCGGACCAGGCCGCTGAACGCATGCTGGAGCTCAACTTGGCTTGATTCTGCGCCTAAGATCCCGCTTCTTGATAATGATGAAATGAGTGACGCATCCGGCAGCGCCTACATACAGTTCTTCCGTGGCGTCAACGAACCTGTCGTTCCCGACATCCGCCTCACCCGCAGCCGAGACGGAAGGACGGGGCAGGCCAAGTTCGTGTTCGAACAACCCCAGGCCCTGGCTCCGGAAACCCTCGGTGATATCGGCGGGATGTGGATGGTGGATGAGGAAGGGGAGATGGTCACCCGCGAAGTGAACGGCAAGTTTGTCAATGGCAAACCCAGCGCCTTGGAAGCGACCTATACCTGGAAGACCGAAGACGATTTCGAACGGTTCATGCGATTCGCGCAGCGCTATGCGGCGGCGAATGGTTTGGGATATTCACAAAATCAAAATTCCAGCGAGTCTGAAGAATCCCCAGAAGCTGACGGGTGAAACTGCCGCAATGGCTTTCGCTGGCGGCCCTCATTGCGGCAGTTGCTCTGATCTGGAGCTTGAGAGAGGTCGTGCTGATGCTGTTTGCAGGGATCGTCATCGCGATGGCCCTCTGCACCCTGGTAGGCCTCTTGCGTGCCAGGCGTCCTATGGCCAGGCCAACCGCCCTGTTGATCTGCCTTGGGGGTGTCATCGCGCTGATCGCCGTCGTTTCGGCCGTGGTGATTCCACCATTCATCGATGAATTCACAACCCTGCTCCAACAACTTCCGAAAGCTGCCCGGGAGTTGGTTCAACTCGCCCTGGGTGGGGTTGATCAGATCAGTGATGCGATCTATGGAAATGACGCCATCCCCGATCTGGATCGAAAGGGCCTGAACAGCACTGGGCTCATCCCGGATGGCGGCACTCTTGCCTCCGGTGTCAGTTCCGGTCTTGTGGGTCTTCTCGGTCTGGCTGGAAACCTTGGCAACGTGGCCCTGAGGATTCTGTTCACCCTGGCTGTGGCCCTGATGGTGAGCGTGCAACCCAAGGCTTATAGGGACGTCGCCATTCTTCTGGTCCCCTCGTTTTATCGGCGTCGGGCGAAGTCGATTCTGTTGCAGTGCGGCGAAGCGCTCAGCAGCTGGATGGTTGGTGTCCTGATCAGTTCACTTGCTGTGTCACTTCTCTGTGGACTGGCGTTGACCTTGCTGGGGGTGAAACTGGTGCTGGCCAATGCATTGCTCGCAGGTCTCCTCAACGTGATTCCGAATGTGGGGCCGACCATGAGCACCGTGTTTCCCATGGCTGTTGCCCTGCTGGAAGCGCCCTGGAAATCAGCTGCGGTGCTGGGGGCTTACATCCTGATTCAGAACATCGAGAGCTACGTGATCACCCCTTCGGTGATGCAGCACCAGGTCAAACTGCTGCCGGGGCTCACTCTTGCTGCACAGTTCATTTTCACGGTGATCTTTGGTCCGCTCGGACTACTGATGGCGTTGCCCCTTGCCGTGGTTCTTCAGGTTTTGGTCCGCGAGATCCTGATTCGTGATGTCATGGATCGTTGGAGGCCTAGGAGGCTGTCGGCATGAGTGCACGAAGTGTCCTGGTAGCGCTGACATTTGTTGTGCTGGCCTTGCTGATCTGGCATCTCCGCTGGGTGCTTTTGGTGTTGTTCGGCGCTGTCGTCATCGCAGTCGCCCTGGATGTATTGATCGTTCAGCTCCAGGCCCGCAGCCGATTGAATCGGCCCCAGGCTCTGGTGTTGGTGGTTCTGATGTTGGTCCTAACGAGCGCCTTGATTGGCAGTCGTCTGTTTCCTGAGCTGGTTCTGCAGATTCAGCAACTCGGCCAAGACCTGCCTGAACTGGTGAACAAGATTTCCTCCATCCTCAGCGGCGATCCGAGGCTGCAGGAATTGGAGGCATCCATCAACGGCAGTCTCAATTTCGAACGATTGCAACCAATTGGAGCCCAGTTGCTGGGCGTGGCTGGAGGAGCTGCCAATTCATTGGTACAAGCCTTCCTGATGGCACTGCTGGCCTTGCTCCTGGTTCTTGATCCACAAGCCCACAGCAGCATGCTTCTCGCCATCACACCCCGACCTGCACGGGATCAGATGGCCGTTCTGCTAACTGACTGCCGCAGTGCCCTGGGTGGATGGCTCGCTGGAATGACCATCTCAGCGATGACCGTGTTTCTAATGACCTGGGCAGGACTGGCCTTGCTGAAGGCACCCCTGGCGCTGCTCAGTGCACTGGTCTGCGGACTGCTCACCTTTGTGCCCACCATCGGACCGACAGCGGCAACACTCTTGCCGACTGGTCTTGCCCTGCTCCAGTCACCACAACTGATGGTGACAGTGCTGATGTTCCGCCTGGTGCTGCAGAACCTCGAGGCGTTTCTGCTAACCCCTCTTCTCTTGCGCAAGACGGTGAACCTGCTTCCGACCGTCGCGTTGATGGCCCAGTTGAGCCTTGGAGCGCTCTTGGGGCTTCCCGGTGTTCTTCTGGCTTTGCCCCTCGTTGTTGTTCTGCAAGTGGTGATGCAGAAAATCGTGGTGCAGCAGGTGATGGATCGCTGGGTCTGACGGCATTCAGCGCTGGGCTGCACCACCGTTCCAATAACGTGATGAGATCTCCGGAGCAGCGCTCCACGCATGGAAGTCATCTTCAACTTTTCTCGCTATGAGGAGCTGCGCCAGGCCGTGCGACAACTCCTTCAGGAAAGCTTCGATGAAGATCATCTCTACGACGAAGCCCACGATCTGTTCGATGCCTGGTGGGAATCGAATCAAACGTCAAACGGTTGGAGCGAGGAGGCCAAAAAACGTGCATGGCAAGCCATGACGGAGGAATTCATGACAAGCCAAAGCTAGGCTGGTCTTGAAGGGCGGTGATGTCACGTCAACCGAAGCAACGCGAAGAAAAGTTGGACTGGCCCCTGAGAATTCTTGTACCAGGGAACTGATCCAAATCAGTAGCGAACCAACAGGATCCAATTCATTCATTGATGAGGTCTGAAATAAAATCTTCAGTAGAAAGAAAGGGCGAGATGAATCTTGAGCTTGGCATCAGCCTAGACCTGTTACCCAATGGACTAAGAGAACAACGGACAGATGGAGTGATCTATAACATTGAAAATGACAGATATAAGCCAAAAAAACAATGTTGATTATCCTCATCAAGGCTAACAAACGGATATTGAACGTTTAAGACCTCTTCTTATTGCCTCTCTCCTTCTCGTCGTAACAGTTTTCGTTCAAGCTAATAGTAAATTCGAGGAAGTCAATGCGTGCCCAGAACTGCTTAAGCTGTGCCAGAAAAGCGTCTATTAGATAGATAGAGTAGAAGGATACGTCAGACTACAAGCCGCCAATCCGCCACAAGGCACTCTGCTAGAAAAATCATTCAAAAGCGCTTCTCTGTTATGCAAAGGAAAAACTTTACTAAATCAGGTCCTCTGATCTCTTAGAGTTATGGTGCTGACATAGGTGCATTGATACCAGACCCTAGCCAAAAGGCATCCAAAAAATTCAAGACAACGAATGACAATCAATTATATCATCACTACTATATAAAAAAATTCTCTTCACGATACATCTCTCAATGCCAAAACTACGAGCTTCATTAAACATTTTATTTCTCATGAGGCTTCTTTTTCCTTCCTGCGTTTCTTTTTTATCTCTCCGGTAATGGCGGCAACAGAGAGAGAAAGAAGCTGCTATATAAAACACTTGAGAATACTGTCAGGAATAGTAAAGTTATTACTGCATCGTCCGTTCTGCAACATTGTGCTTGCATCAACAACAAAGAAAAGAAGATTCATTTTACAACGACATGCTTTCCGATTGGGCAGGTAACGAAAACAAGATTCAACCAGAAATTTGACAAGCGAAACTTCTTATTAACCAACAGCAATGAATAGCGAGCATAATATCAAAACACAAAATAATCCTGGCGCATGCTTATCAGCTCAATATCGCCGAAGCCAGGCAGATGCCGATACCAGCAACAATAAGCATCAACCAACAAACAATATCGATCGAATACAGCCATCCACGAGGATCAAGGCAATACGATAACTTGATTCAGAATAAGAGTTGAGTTCGTACAAAAAATTACAACTGCGATAATCCTGGGTCAATATAAATATATTGACTCAAATAGATAAAGCCGCAGAAAACCAGGACGATATTATGCTTAATCTGCGCAATCGAAACGCTAAATCAACGATTAAAGTAATCCATGGATCACTTCAAATTATATTCCACATCAATTGGATGCACGAGGATATCCATCCATGCATTCAAACAGGGTATGGCTCATAACTGACGAATATTGAAGTGCCGTTCGAAAATAACAGCCAGCAGGTTAAACCACTTGACGTCCTTCAAACGTGTGAATATGAAGTAATCCAGAAGCAGCAGCACAGGGAAACAATGACTGATCTCGATGCAGCAAAGGGGTGGTCAAACCAGGCCAGGCCCCCTGACCCCAACAACAAATGAAGAGGGTCTAGAGAAATCGTGGCAAAGGACCTAAATGAGAAAGTTAAATGACTTTATACTCGCAAAAAAATAATCGTTCAAAATGTTATAATTAAAATTTGGCATAGAGCGAGATGGCAGGTTATTTACCCAAAATTCTTGTATCAAGCAGTAATAATGCTCAGGAAAATTCAAAGTTCATCATTACATTTCCGATTAGGGATGCTCAGACAAACAATATTCTTAATAATCCTCGGATTTCTTGTAGCCAGCAGGCAGGCTGCTGGTCGTTTTCAATGCAAAAATACCCTATAGTCTTTTCAGGACCAGCAGTTTCAAAGAAATATGCTCAAACAAATGTCACTAACGCAACATTTACAACCCCAAACGTAACTCTATCTCCAGCGACAGTTTCGCAGAGTCTTGACACAACCCAGTTGTTTTATGCGAATCAATTAACGTGGGATAATAAGTTAAAGAGTTACCCGATGGTGATAAACTTTGAGACTATAAAAATGAATAAATGGCAACCAATGAGCCATTACAATATAACATTCGGACGTGCTGGTCAAAATCTTCTAGCAGATAGATTGCCACTTGCCAATCAAATCAAAAAAAGCATTTTTGTTGCTGATAACAGACCGCAACTTAGCCTTGGTAATGGGGCAGTAAGAATAATCAGTTCTTCATCTGATTCATCATCAAAAATAGTTCAGTTTGATCAAGATGGCATTAATGAGGGAGTCACAAATAATGTTGGTATTGAAGATTTTTCAGGGTTAAATGATAATGTAGTGATTCAATGGACTACATATGTACGCATTCCAATTACTGGTCAATATCAGTTCGATTTAGAAGGGTCTGGTTCAACAAAAACAATGACAGTAGAGGGTGGAAAGAAATTCAACAATTGGACAAAAGGAGATATTGTTGAGATCAATGTAGAGTATCAAACGGGAGATTCAGGTACAAATAGTGTTCAATTGAAGTGGTCAAGACCCGACGAAAATGGAAACATGATCACGGAAAGCGTACCGGCTACTTCAATGTTTCTAACTGAGGAGGCTGCAAGTAGTACAATCGTTGAGGGGAGTAATAAAGACATCAAGATATATGCAACTTCCAAACCAAACGCCTCAATTGACGTCAATCTTAAAAGTTCAACCTCCTCAATTGTACCCCGCATAGATGATCAATTTGCGACAAGGCAAATCAAATTATCCGATACAAAGGGTGATGATTATGCTCTAAAACCACCTTCATCTTCTGATCAAAGTAACACAATATGGTGGAAAGGTAAAAAAATTGGTGTGTCACAAAGGAATCCACTTTCGAGTTCATTTTATTCCCAGGATTTAATGAATGGCCTAGCAGCTTGGGGATTGTCACCATTTTCTGGATACATTCACGCAGCAACAATCAGCCAAGGCAATATTCAATCACCAACAGGGAAGCACCCGTTAAAAATGTCCAACATGGGTTTTAATCCCTATGTATGGCAAAATCAAAGCAAAAAAGTTACAGCTAAGAAGGGAGAGACATGGACATTAAGCGCCTATGTTAAATCAACGCTGGCAAATACTAGCGCTGTACAAATGTATATTGAGGAAGAAGGAACAGCACCTGTGGCAAGTAGTGATTTTCCAGTCACAACTGAATGGTCAAGGATAGAATTTCCTTATAAAGTAAAAAACAATACAAATTTGCTTGTTAGGCTCGACGGGCCAACATCAAGTGCTGATGGAAATATTATCTATTGGGATGGGTTGCAGTTAGAGAAGGGAAACAAAGCCACTGACTTTCAAGAATCACTATCGCAAACAAATTACGATTTTAGTTGGTTTATACCATCAAATTTAACAATTTCTAGTTCCCAATTTACAAGTGAGCCAGATTCAGTAATATATTCTGCAAAAGCAGTAAAGGTTCAGACATATAACGATATTTTTGCAGAAGAGGAAGAATCGATACAGTTCAATCTCGACTATAATTCAGATAACAATACTTATGGTATTGACGGTGAAAATATCTATGAGATTAAAATCAAGGATGATACACCTGTACCTGTTGTTTCAATAGGTCAAGACTATTTAAATGCTACAGAGGGAGATTTTGGCTATTTTACAGTCAATGTATCTGGACAAGTTCCTGAGAAAGGGCTTTATGTTGACTACAGCATTGAAAGCTCATCTAGTGCAACAGAAGAAGAAGATTTTTACGCCCCAATGGCGTATTTTCCCTTAAGTTACTCTAAGGAGAGTCCAATACCAATAAGGTCTATCTATATTCCCTATGGGCAATCAACTGCAAAGGTTTATATTTCCGCAATTGATGACGCAATCCATGAAAGTAGCGAATCCGTTGATATACAATTAAAGGAAAGAACAACATCAGCTCCGTTTGAGATTTACAGGCCTCAATATCCTAACAAACCAGACAATCAAGAGGTAGAATATGTATCTTATCGCGTCGATAAACAATCTGATACAGGATCCATAGATATTATTGATAAGGCAACTTCTGATTTTAATTCAAAGAATGCATTTTCGTTATTTTTTAACACTCAGGATCTTTTTAGTGGTGATGAGAGCACTGGATTAATTCCATTTCCTTCAGCAATACCTGGTTACACTCACGCAGCAACAATCAGCCAAGGCAATATTCAATCACCAACAGGGCAGCACCCGTTAAAAATGTCCAACATGGGTTTTGATCCCTATGTATGGCAAGACTTCAGCAAGTTTGTTTCAGCGAAGGAGGGAGAAACTTGGACATTAAGTGCCTATGTGAAATCAAAGTTGCCAAACACCAGCGATGTGCAAATGTATATTCAAGATGAAATTAGCACACAAGACGTTGAAAAGGATTTTCCAGTAACAACTGAATGGACGCGTATAGAGTTTCCCTACAAAGTGAATACGGATACAAATTTACGAATTCGGCTTGATGGCCCTACAACAAGTGCAAAAGGAAATATAATCTATTGGGATGGGTTGCAATTAGAAAAATCAGATGGTGCTACTGAGTTTGTACCATCAAGTGAAAATTTGCTTCTTAATCCTGAAATAATTATCACTCCAGTTGAAAGATCAAAAAAGGAGGGCATCAAAACAGATCAGCAAGGCAATGGGTTATTTAATGTTCATATCGGGACGCAACCGATCGATAATGTCACAGTGAGTGTTAGCACCGGGATCGGAAGCCTTTCTCTTCCTGAAGACACGAATAGTGAATTGGCTAATACAGTTGATCTCCTCTTTACACCAACAAACTGGGATCAGCCAAGAACCGTCAATCTAGTTGACTCGAATACTGATACTGATACTGATACTGATACTCCAATCATCATCAAAGCAAAAAGTTCGAGTCGTGGTGATTCGTCTTACGATAATCTTGAAGCATCTCAACAGGTTATTCCATTTCAAGAATGGTCTGAGAAGCCCTCTTTAGAACTCTATCAAGAGGGAGTACCTCAAATAATCCCTCAATATGTGAGCCTGACAAGATCACCCGTTAATAATGATGTTTTGGTAAATCTGTCTTCTGGTAAGGCATTGAAAACAGATATGACGATCAATTACCGGATCAAGATTAATAATAAATGGGTCAAAGGACCTGGCAATAAAAATGCTTTTTCAACTATAATCAAGGCTGGCAGCAATAATAGCGAAACGATTAACCCAATAACCAATGCGGACCTGAAATCAAATCTTCAAAAAGTGGTCGCTTGGGATTCCATTGAAAACATCAAAATAAAATTAAAGAATGTCAGTATAGACAGCATAAACTCTGAGCAATATCTCATCGAACCTGATGCATCATCAGTTAAATTTAAAGTTAAAAAATCAGTATATCCTGGCTTAAGTATCTATAAGCAACAAACAATACCTCAAAGTACAACTACTGATTATACAGATAGCTCGGGGCAAACATCTAATATTCAAACTCTAGATTATACGAATGATGATTGGGTTGAGGTTTACGATACCGGAAAAAACAATCAATTCAAGACTACGCATGCAATCAGTCATGGGCAGAAAAAACAAATCGGTTTATCCCTGTCCTCAAAACCAAATGCAAACGTAACATTAATACCCATTAAAAAGAAGTTTTCAATTACCAATATCACGAATTCGGAAACATCGCAACAATCTTTGGATAGCATTGTTTTTACAACCGACAATTGGAATCAAGTCCAATCATTTTACATAAGTCTTAAAGATGGTGTTGATTTAACAAGAAATCAATTAGATAGCGTTAGTTTTAATGTTGAATCGACTGATCTTGATTATAAATATCAAGGTGCTGCTTTTGAAAAAGCAATATTATTAGATCTTTTAAAAGAAAACACACAATCAAATCAATCTGACAACAATCAACAAGGAGAATCAATTAATAATTATAACAACACTAAATCAATTGCAACAATAGAGCTAAATGAAACATCAGGAATATCATTGAATGAGGATGATG
>QCSN01000024.1 GCA_003211515.1 Synechococcus sp. AG-670-F04 | reverse complement strand
CCGGTCACCCAGTAGCGCACGCGCTCGGGATGAGCATCGATGTAGCGCTTCACGGCCTCATCCGCAGAGCTTTCCTCAACCTCGAGCAACAGTGCGTCAAGGTCTTGCTCCGGTAACTGAAAGCGACTGAGAAAAGCTGTGATCTCCGGCGCTTGTCTGTCGAGTCCGAATCGCGCCAGAGCATGGATGCGCTCCGTTCCTCCGAACACCCCTTTTGGGTCGTCGAGGAAGCGCAGCCCGTATCGAGCAAACATCCAATGGGGTGTCCAGCTTGTGGCAATGAGCCAACGCTGATCGGCGATAGCCTTGGCGACGACCGCAGCCATAGCGGCGCTGCTGGACGCGACAAGCTCCAGATCAGGCAGGCCGTAGGCCTGAAGAGCTTTGAGAGACGCCTGATTGAGGCCAGATCCAGGTTCAATGCCCTGAACCCGATTGCTGAATTGGTTTGCGATCGCGGGATCCTGTAGTTGCTCAACACTGTTCAATGCCGATTCCGGCACGTAGTCAGGAACGATCCAGCCAAGTTTGCCGGTGTACATCGGACCAAGATCCAAGACCCGCTTCCATTGTTTTTCCCAATAGCCGCGGTGGGTCATCGGCAACCAGGCCATCACCATCAATTCCAGGTCACCCCTGGCCAACGACTCGTACTGAATCCCGATATCGGCTTTGATCAGCTCCACCGGGAGCTGGAACTGGGTCTCGATCAGTTGGGCGACCATCTTGCTGACGACCCGTGCATCGTCCCAATCTGTCCAACCCAATCGCAGGGGCCCTTTGAACTCAGACGAAATGACTGTCGATGCCGTTGAGGGTTCGAACGGTTTGGACTCTGTGGTGCGCTTTGCGCCATGTTTGGACAGATTTCGAAGGGTGACACCCGCTAACCCCACGCCTGCGAGGAGAACGCCCCTGCGACGCCACCGTTTCCATGGGCTCATCGAATCCTCCAGAGGTCAACGATTGATCTGATGCGTTCAGGTAGAGCTCGTGGCGGGGGAGCACTCAAGCTCTGGGTGAGACGGTCGAGGATCACAGCAAGAATCACCACAGCGATCCCTCCCTCAAAACCAAGGCCGATGTTCAGCTGCTGGATGCCTTGAAGCACCACATCGCCCAGTCCTCCACCTCCGATCATCGAGGCGATTACCACCATGGACAGAGCCAGCATGATCGTTTGGTTCACACCGGTCATCACCGTTGGCAAAGCATTGGGCAGCTGCACTTTCTGGAGGAGTTGCCACTCCGAGCACCCGAAGGAGCGGCCGGCTTCAATGAGATCTTCCGGCACCTGGCGGATTCCCAGAACAGTGAGTCGAACAACGGGTGGCATGGAGAAAATCAGCGTGGCGATGATCGCTGGAACGGCTCCGGTTCCAAACAGCATCACGGCCGGGATCAAGTAAACAAATGCCGGCATCGTCTGCATGAGATCCAGCATTGGACGAGTGAGCTGCCAGGCCCAGCGCTGACGGGCTCCCAACACGCCAAGGGGAAGACCGATCAACAGGGCCAGAAGCGATGCGGCCAAGACCAGGGCCAGGGTGCTCACCATGGGCTCCCAAAGCCCCATGACGACAACAAGATTGAGCCCGACCAAACAGAGCAATGCGAAGCCGCCGCTGACACGCCAGAAGCCCACACAGGCAACCAAGACCGCCATCAGAAGTGGTGATGGCGCCATTAGCAGCAGTTCGCACACCTCTGCAAAGCCAAGGATCAGTGCATTGATCCCGTCAAAGAGAAGTACTCCGTTCAGCAGCAGCCAGGCCACTACCGCATCAGCGGCCGTGGCCACCATGCTGGATTGCCCAAAGAAGGGGGAGATGAGATCTGTCATCGGCGCTGGAGCGAACGGAGGATCGCCCTTGGATCAACCATGCCGATGACCTGCTTGTTGTCATCCAACACAGGGATGGCTGCTTGTGCGGATGCCACGATCGGGATTGCATCCTTGATCAGGGTCGAGGCTGACAGCCGCGGCGCGATTGAATCGTCTGGATGGATCTGAAGCGGCACCGAGGCGGGTTCAGCGATTGCCCCCACACTGATGACGGCCGTGGGATCAACCGCGTCGAAAAACGTGGAAACCGCCGATGAAGAGGGGCTGCACAGCAGGTCTTCAGCGGTTCCGCATTGAAGAAGGCGTCCGTCTTGCATCAGAGCAATCCGGTCTCCAAGTCGGACCGCTTCATCCAGATCGTGGGAGATGAACACGATCGTGCGGCGATGTTCGCGTTGAAGATCGATCAAAAGATCCTGCATATCGCGACGGATCAGCGGATCCAAAGCTGAGAAGGCTTCATCCATCAGAAGGATGGGTGGATCCAAGGCAAGCGCCCGTGCCAGTCCGACCCGCTGGCGCATCCCGCCAGAAAGCTCGCTCGGCCGACGCTGTAGGTCCTGGCCCAATCCAACGCGTGTTAGTGCCTGCTCAGCCCGTTGCAATCTCTGTCTTCGAGGCACACCGGCAACTTCAAGCCCAAAGGCAGCGTTCTCCAGAGCTGTCCGTTGGGGGAACAGGGCAAAGGATTGAAACACCATGGCCATCGTGCTTCGACGCATGGCCAGCAGATCTTGCCCGCGTAAGGCGTCGAGTCCACGGCCTTCGATCTCAACGGTTCCCGCCGTAGGCGAAATCAGGCCGTTGATCATCCGCAGCAGTGTCGATTTCCCTGAACCGGAGAGTCCCATCACAACAAAGATCTCCCCTGCGCCAACAGAAAGGGAGACTTCCTTGACGGCCACACGATTGCCTGGAAGACGACCTAAGGCATCAAGCTCAATATCTGAAGCTTGACGGCGGTTTTCAGGCTGGTGCGATTCAAAGATTTTCCAGAGATTGCAGATCTGGATTAACGCTTCCATCCCGATCTGCATTCAATCCATTGATCGTACGGGTCGTGTGTGTTGAGGGTCGGGTTTTAATAAAGACATCAGATGCTGTTGATTGTTCTGACCCATTCCCTTGCAACATATGCGCCAGGGACGAGGCAGGACCCTGTGATCAATTATGTCCATTGCTGACGGTTTTGATTTTCGTTGATAAGGTCCAGACAAGACCTGCTTGATGTCAACGATCTTCAGGTTTTATTCGCATCTGTCCCTTGAGTCATGGCTTAGGCCATGTGCAATCAGCTGTGAATCAAGGTAAACATCGGGCCAGATTGCTATGACTTCAATCCAAGACTATTCCTCTTCGACGCAAGGGGATAATCAGAATTTCGGTGCTTCACCTGAGACTGTTCGAGAAACTGATCACTATCAGGCGGAATACATTGAAGAATTTGCAGATCGTTGGGATCGGCTGATTGATTGGGACGCTCGTGCACAGGCTGAAGGAGACTTCTTTATTCGTATTTTGCGGGAGCATGGCGCTCGATCTGTTTTGGATGTCGCGACCGGTACGGGATTTCACTCCGTCCGCTTGTTGAGAGAAGGGTTTGATGTGGTCAGTGCAGATGGAAATCCCAACATGCTCGCCAGAGCATTTCGAAATGCCCGTAATCGAGACCTGCTGTTGAGGACCGCGCAGGCGGATTGGCGTTTTCTGAATCGTGATATTCACGGCTTATTCGATGCAGTTATTTGTCTTGGGAATTCGTTTACGCACTTGTTTAAAGAGCGTGATCGCCGTAAATCACTTGCTGAATATTATGCGGTTCTAAAGCATAATGGCGTTTTGATTATGGATCATCGTAATTATGATCGACTTCTTGAAGGGGGCGGAGCAGTACGAAATGGAAAGGGTAATGTTTATTGTGGTGAGGATGTAGAGGTTGCGCCCGAACATGTGGATGAAGGCCTGGCACGTTTTCGCTATGCCTTCAGCGACAGCAGTACTTACCATTTGAATATGTTTCCCCTGCGCTATGGTTATGTGAGGCGTTTGATGTCTGAGGTTGGTTTTCAGAAGATAACTAGCTTTGGCGATTATCAGCGGGACTTTGAGAATCCAGATTTTTACATTCATGTTGCGGAGAAGGAGTACCGCTTCGATGTCGACACCACCATGCATTGAAAAAGGTGGTGAGAATGAATTCAACTTCCGCAGATACGGTCGCCGCTGATTACTACAACAGCAGAGATGCCGATCAGTTCTATGAGTTGGTTTGGGGTGGACAAGATATTCATATTGGTTTGTATGAATCTGAGAATGAAGATATCGCAACAGCCAGTGAACGTACTGTTGAAACCCTTTTAAGGCTTGCAACGTCCCTTCCCGAAGGTGGTGTTGTTGTGGATCTTGGCTCGGGCTATGGCGGTGCTTCCCGTCGGCTGTCTCGCCTGAGCTCTAGGCCTGTTCACGCAGTCAACATTTCCAGTGTTGAAAATCAGCGTCATCGACGCCTCAATCAAGAGATTGGTTGTTCAAATCGAATCACGGTCCATGATGCTTCATTTGAAGACGTCCCTCTCGACGATCACTCTGCCGATTTGATCTGGAGTCAGGATGCAATCCTCCATGCGGGCGATCGAGCACGTGTGTTGGCCGAAGTGTCGCGATTGCTGAAGCCTGGTGGTTGTTTTGTGTTTACCGATCCAATGGCTGCTGATGGCGTTGCAATGGATCGTCTGCAACCCATTCTCGATCGTATCCACCTCCCCGATTTAGCCTCACCAGGTTCCTATCTCACCTGGGGAAAAGCTGTGGGTTTGACCAGGGAACTCTGGGATGAACGCACTTCGATGCTGATTCGTCATTACAGCCGCGTTCGTGAAGAGACCATGAGCCGCCGTGTTGAGCTTGAGCGGAGTATTAGCTCTGGCTATCTCGATCGGATGGAGATAGGTCTTGGACACTGGATTGAGGGTGGTCAACAAGGACATTTGAGTTGGGGGTTGATGCGGTTTCGCAAAGCCTCTTGAGTGATCTGCACCACTGAATCCCTCAATGCGTGTGGAGGGTTCAGTTGGGATTAGTATCCTCTTCGGATTCGGACGGTTGAAGACTGCGCAGCTGCTCTTCAAGGGCATTCAACTTCTCCTGGAGAGATGCCGTTTCAGCCTGATAGGTATAGAGATTGATCGGTTCTTTGCCAGTCACTTGCGTGACATAGACGCGTTGAACGCTTAATACGAAGTTGTAAGACAATGGATCGCCTATTTTCTCGTTGATTAGTTTCTGCACATCTTCGACTTGCTTGTAGGTGGGTTGTCGTGGATCGGTTGCATAAACAACAATATCAATTGGTTTGTTTCCACCGGGTTGATCGAGATTAAGTTTGACGCTTGCAAGATTTGCGCTGAAGGTAATCGTCTTGCGGGTTAAAAAATCAGCAATCATGGACTCAATATCTTGCTGGAGTTGTTCGCGTTTCAATCGCTCTTCTTTTTGGAGATGCACTTGCAATGGTGTTCTGATGGCTTGTTTGAGTTGCCTGGAGCCATCCAGTAGAGGAATCATCATCCAGAAACCAATGGCACATGCACCGATAACAGCACCTTTGCTGTATCGGCTTCTGAGCAGCCGCTGCCGTAAGTAAGGCTCACTGATGGCAAGAACAGCCATCCCTCCCATCAGAATCCCAATCAAGTTCGCCCCGAAGAGCAGCCCCGCTCCCCTGGCATGGATCCAGTCACGGGACGCAATGAGCAGCCCCATCACGCACACAGGAGGGACAAGGGCGACAGAGATGGCGGTTCCCGCCATCGAACCCACTGCCGAGGGCCGCAACTTGGCGTAAGTGGCCACGATTCCTGCCACAACGGCAATGCCGAGATCAAGGACGGAGGGCTCTGCACGACTGATGATTTCGGTCTGAAAGAACCCCTGGACCAGCAAGCCCTTGTTATGGGCACCCAGCCCAAGGGTGAGTGCGACTGTTAAACACATCCCTGCACCGATGGCCAGGGTTCTCAGAGAGCGGCCCACCAGTCTCCAGTCTTCAACAAGGATCGCGAAGACAGCGGTTCGAAGAGGGAGCATCCATGGGGCTACCACCATGGCCCCGATAACAACGGCAGTGCTGTTGGCAACAAGGCCCATGGTGGCAATCAAGCTGGCGCCGATCGTGAGCACCAGAAACGACTCGTTGAGCCGAGCATCGTCATCAAAGCTGCGATGCAACTGATCGAGTTGCCGGCTCTTTCGGAGCGGCTTGTCCTGTTTGGCAATCACGAGCGGCGGTATTTCAGCTGCGTCGCCCCACGATCACAGGAGGTGTGCCACCAGCGTTCCCGGGAAGGGCCGGCACCACTTCCGTCTGCCCATCCCATTTGTCAAGGAACAACTTGAATAAGACCTGATCATCGAGACTGCGATTCAGGGTTTCATAGCGAAGGGCTTCCTGTTCGGCAATTTTCACTTCCGTTTGTGCGCGCAGCAACTGCTGTTCTGCAATTTGCTTCTGTTCAATGGCCGCTCGGTACTCCTCTGCAATCTGGAGGCCCGTTAGATCCAATCCACGCACTTCCACATAATCAAATTTGTTCAATTCATCTGCGACGGTTCGTTCCACAAGGGCGGAAATGTCGTTCCACTCCGTGGCAATTGTCACTAACTCATACTGGGAAAACACCGATTTCAAGGCTTTCAGAAGGGAAGGTTGGATGATTCGTGGGTAAATTTCTCTGTCACTACTGGCGATCGTCCGATAAATCCTGCCAGCCTCATCGGGACGAACCGCATATTTGATTGTGGCTGTTGCTTCGATGACCTGAAGGTCTTTGGTCAGTGTGGCGAACTCTTCTGGTTTTACCTGGGTACGGACGTCAAACGGTGAGACCGCCTGCACAAACGGAATTTTCAGATTGAGACCTGGAAGTCTTGAGTTTCCGCTGACTTTGCCAAGGGTGGTGACCACAGCCACCTTGCCGGCAGGAACAATGAAAAGGGCTTGGCCAAGCAACAGAAAGGCAGTCAGGAGGATGGCCACCAGAAACACCAGGCCATTGCCTGGGTCATTGATCGGGCGAGGGGTCTGCATCGACGCTTGATGTGTTCGTCTCCGATGATGTCTGGAACAGCACCTGATTGCTGACGAGTTTTTGTGGTGGCGCTCCACCAATGGGGCGACCCACATCCAGGATGGTTCTGAAGATCCATCGAACCTGTCCCTGGTTGCAACTGATTCAGGCGATCAGCATGGCGGTGAGCGCCACAACGCTCGTTAGGGTTGAATTGCGACAACATCACAACGACAGGATTCGGACACTTTGCGTCGCCTATTGGAGAGCCCCTGATGCCAGCTCAGCAGAAAAGCACGCTTGGGATGAAACGAAGCGTCTTGTCGGACTAGCGTCACCGGACATGTTGAGCTTCTATCGCTTCTACGGTGATCAGTAGAGGCTTATTCCCAGCCATCCCAGAGAATGCGCTACCAAGTTCCTGTCAAAGTTCCCCGCTCCGGGAATCCGTGGATTGATGGCCTGACCGACGGGTTTCGCTGGGGAGTGGTATCTGATAACTCAGTTGTTGGATACACCTTTATTAGTGATACCCGCGGACGACCAGGTGGTGAATTTGCTGGTTATCCATCCTGGGGGTGGAGTGATTATGAAAGGCGCCTGATGAACGATGCCATGGAGTCAATCTCCAGCGTCTCAGGAATTCAGTTCGTTGATCGTGGAGATGATAATGATGATGAAGTCGAAATTTGGTTTTATAACCTTGATGAAAAATCATCCTCCGGGAGTTTCGGGTTTGCGTATACACCTGGAAGTGATTCTGATGAGGGCTTGGTTGCCTTGAATTGGTCTCTTTATCAGGAAAAAGATGGAACGTTCAAGCATGATATTTCGTCAGGCAGTTTTTATGGCATTACTTTTTTGCATGAGTTGTGTCACGCACTAGGCCTTAAACACCCCCATGATTTGGGTCTCAATGGCCAGCCACGTTTTCCTGGATTGAGTCGGCGCTCGAATGAGTTTCGTGATGCTGGAGACTTTGGTCAGAACGCGCACCCCTGGACCCAGCTCAGTTATGTGGATAAGGGAGCCAAGAATGGATTGGTCCCGAGTAGCGTTCAGTCGTATGGGTTTCTGCAAACCCCGGGTGCGCTTGATACGGCCGCATTGCAATGGCTCTATGGCATCAATGATTCAACGGAGTCCGGTGCCAATGTGTATCGATTGCCGACAAGAAATAAAACGGGAACAGGTTGGAGGAGTATCTGGGACACAGGCGGCGTTGATCGGATCGACGGTTCAAAAGCGCGCCAGCCTGTGAGGATCGATTTGCGCAATGCATCTCTGGATCGTTCGGATGATGCAGGGGGATATCCAAGTCGTATGGATGGAATTTTTGGTGGATTCACCATCGCGCATGACTGGGATGGAAAGACTCTTGATGAGCCAGCCAGTCTCTGCGTGATTGAAAATGCCACTGGTGGAAAATCAGATGACATTTTGATTGGCAACAATGTCAGCAATGTTTTAAGAGGCCGCCGTGGTGACGACATCCTCTACGCGGGGGGTGGAGATCGGAACCGATCCATAGGCGGTCGTGGGAAGGATCAGTTCTGGATTGAAGCTGATGATCAGTCTTTGGTGATCATTAAGGATTTCTCAAAACGAAATGATCAACTTGTTTTTGACGCGGAAGCCAAGGCGATTGATCTGCAGGATCAAGGTAAGAATACTGACATAGTTTTTGATGGCTCGATTATTGCTCGGTTGAAGAATGTCACTGGTCTGATCAAGGATGACCACATGATGTTCAGCGATTTCAACGCTCTTTAGCCGTCGTCCATGGGTATGTCCTCCCTGGCTTCAAGCCGCTTTCCTTCGCATTGTCTGCATTCAAACTTATCTAGCCCGAAAAAATTAAGGGACAAGGTGTGTCCGCAGGAAGTGCACTGCCTCGTTTCTGCCGGAGGGGATACGTAGGCCATAGCAGGCAACGTCTTGATGACTCAAAGGAGGCACTGTCGCACCCCGCTTCCTCCTCGGAACATTGGTGCCTGGCCCAGATCGCTGGCTTTGGCGGACGTGATGGTCTCTGGTTCCACGAACGCCCGATTTTTTGATGGAAGGCTCAGAATGAGGTCTGTGAGGAGTGAGAATGGTGAAATGGCAAAGAATGCAAAACATCAACGGTCAGCAGACCGGTCAAAACGGCTGTCAGCACGGGTGATACCTCTGGATCAGGTATCACCTGCTGTTCTGACGGCAAGCCGCGATGTGGCATACATTTTGGAGCAATTCTGCTTCAGCCCTGAGCCAGAGGATCTTCTTAAAGCTGTGCTTGAACGCGCCGAGCATCTTGAACAACAGGCAATGGGCATCACTGTGCTTGAAGATTAAAAATCTCCTCGGTTAGACCAAAACGTTGCTGAGCAGGAAGGCCTATGGTCTGTGGTCGGTTTCCACACCAGGAGTTCTCTCCTGTAGGGCGCCATAATTAATGATCCACTTTCTCTGGTCCATTCAGAAGAAACGGTCGCGAACTCATACTATTCCAAGTTGCATGAAAAACAGATCACCACGTCGCCCCTTGCGTCCGCACATTCAGCCAACGGATATACAAGACCAAGCAAGTGCGACCTCTCACGCCTCCAAATCTCCCCATCCATCACGATCCCAGCTCGTCTCTTGGGAAGAGTTGTTCGGTCAACGTTGATTCTCAACCCGAATCTTAATTCGGGATTCTTTGAATCAATGAGTGTTGAGTTTGCTTCTTGAATATCTTAGCTGTTATCAGGATGATGTCAATGCAGAATTTCCGCATCCTGCAACGTGTCGCTACTCTCGCACTCCTTTATGGGGTGGCCTCTTGTGCTCCTACAACAGCAAGCTCTCTAACGAAGGCGCAGGAGCTTGAAATCTGCGTTCGGCACGAAAGGTTGGAGATTAGCCGCGCTGAGGCTGTCAAACTCCTTGGATTACCCCCTCTCACGAAGGAAGAAGCTGAGGGAGGTATTGCGGGTTGGCTTACGTACTGCCGTCTCCTCAGGCGGTGATCGCTGACACCCGAAGCGTTTCCTGATCAGAAGAAGCATGAAGGCTTTCTCCAGAGAAAAAAAAAAGACCTAGATATGATCTAGGTCTCTTCAGAGCCTCATTTTGAATCTGATCTGATCTGTTGGGGGGCCGCCGCCAAGCACGCCCCCCTCCCCAACAATCAGACTTTGGAAGGTTTGCTGGTTAATACAGCCAACATGGGTGAAGCCAGGAGAAGATAACCATCAACAGCGAGAAAAACGATGGGGCTGTCTTTAAGACCCAACAAGCATTCATCCTGGCCCTGTCCTTTGCCTGTCGCCGTTGAAACAAAATGATCGAAAACGTTGCCTGGAATCTGTCTTGAGATGGTCTCGACCTTCTGTCGAGCGATCCTTGATGTGGCATGCGGGCCATGGTTGCCCCCTAGTAGGTCGTATCGAAGTGATGCCCCAAAGGCGCATGTTGCGACCTTGCCATCCAGCGTGATCAGCAATCGCCAAACCTGGAGGGCACGCTGCGATCAGGCAGTGCCAATGCATCATTTAACGATGGAAGTGTTGACGGAACTGTCGGGTCTGCTGTTGTTTTTGCTTGGAACCAAGCGCCATGCGATGCAGCTCTGCTGCTGAAAGAGGCCGAACTGCTGCCATCAACGCATCGTCAGTCCAGTAGTCAGGGCTATCGAGTGTTCCCAGCTGTAGAGGGCATGACGGACCGGTTGTCATAACGGCCAGCTTTAGATTTCCTTCATCATGAATCACCGTGAGTATCGCCTGTTAAAGAAAGATCTCTTTCTGCTGTCTTTCCATCGCGGCACCGTCAGAACAAGAGTCAGTGAAGGGATTGGTGACATGTCTTCAGCGCGAAATCGTGGCCAATCTCACCTAGGCCCGCAGGTGCCACCTCGCATCCTTTCCAGAGATCTCTTGGGATCACAGGATGTACTGCTTGCCTTCGATGGTTATGAACCCGCGGGTCCACAGCTCCAGGCAACGGTGCTCCAGCGGCCAGCCAAGGTTGGGCGTCCAACCCTGCTGCAGTCCTTCTTAAGGCGGGGCCATCACCTGCTTGCGGCAGTTCAACGTCGATTCATGGGGTGAGCGATTGCCTTGTGAACTGATGTGATCGTGATCTCAGTCGTGCTTTCTGCAATGCTGATGCTTCAGTATTCGCTAAAAAGCCTCATGTTTTGATCGCATCACGAGTGTCTCTATTGTTTTGATCGGTATGGTCACAATCATTCCAATCAAAACAATCGGGCCTCGCAGCAACATGATGTGCTGTTCAGGTGTTCTGGCATTGCCTGCAGAAGATTTCTTCCTTCCTGATGCGCGTTGGCCAGCAAATCAGCGCACTTTTGGCTGTTGTGATGAGTCTGATCGTTAGTGGCTGTGCCAGTAATCAGTCCACCTCAATGTCAACGACGATATCCATTCCCTCCCCAATTCAGTCAAAGAACTCGTTGCAAACACCACAGTCGGAGGAGCAGAAGTTGGTGGACCAATCTCAGGAGGGACAGCCTTTTGGTACGGGCCTGGTTGCTACGGCCAGAAAACCACAAGTGGCGACGTCCTCCAAGAGGCCACCATGACAGTCGCGCACAGCAGTTTACCGATGGGTACCGAAGTCAAGGTGACCCGGCTCGACACCAATGAAAGCGTGATTGTGGAGATCAATGACCACAAGCCTTACAAGGAAGGTACGTTGTTTGATCTGGCCCACGGAGCGGCCGAAGCCCTCGATTTGGATGATGACGGCACTGCTCAGATAAGAATTGAAGTGATCGATTGAGACGACTTGTTTTTGATCGTCAGAAATGTCAGATTCATTTTAAAAATCAAGAGAATGTGTTTCCCCACCCTCTTCTTGGGTGGCTCGTCATCATTTGGGCCAGTTTCATGATTGACTTAGGTGCGGACAGTAAATTGTCTTCGCAGCTGCTGAATGTGGAATCAATTTATTTTCAGCCTTGCTGGAAAGGCTCTGATGTCTTGAATGGTTTTGCCTAAGGGATGCGTTCCGATGTTCCTGAGTAGGAACTGGCCAGATGCCCTGGAACGTTGCGATGGTTCTCAGGTTTGCCTTTGACTGTCACTCTCTAAGTGTCATGTTCAAGAAGGGCGTTGCAAGGACGATCTGTGGATTCCCCCGTTTCAATGGGTCGATCCCAATGTGAGACTTGATTTGAATGGTTTTATTGCGATTCGACGCTCGGGTTATCATCGTCCCAAAGAGAAGCGCATGTGTAATGTCCATCTTTGAGCGCCCAGATAGTGCCATCATTGAAGCGATGGTGACGTTCTAGTGTGTCGATTCGGGAGATGTCGTCTTTTTGAAGTTGAATATTGATGGAGTCTAAATTGCTCTGCAGCCGTTGTGGATGAATTGATTTAGGAATCACAATTGTGTTCTTGGCAAGGCCCCATGCCAGTAACACCTGGGCTGGTGCGCAATTGTACTGACCACTGATGTCTTGAATGAGTGGCTCTTGAAGAAGGTTGAGATTATTACTCCCTCCAGAGCCGAGTGGGGAGTATGCGGTAATGGCGACTTTAGATTGTTCACAGGTTGAAACCAGCGATGTTTGTTGTAAGTACGGATGCCGTTCGACTTGATTCATGCATGGTTGGATTGTTGCTGATTTCATCAAGGCATGTAATTTGTTGCTACTAAAATTAGAGACTCCGATTTCTCGGATTAATCCTTCTTTAACCAAGGCTTCCATGGCTTTCCATGTTTCTGATAACGGGAGTTCTGTTCTTGAGATCTGCTCGTTGGCTTCCTTGGCGATTTTGATGCCATGCCGTTGGCTGACAGGCCAATGAATCAGATAAAGATCAAGTCTCTCCAGCTTTAAGTCCTGCAACGTCTGCAGCAAGGCTGGACGTACAAATTCGGGTTGGTGGCAGTCATTCCACAATTTTGATGTGAGCCAAAGGTCGTCTCTTGAGATCTTGAATGCTTTGCGAGAATATTCAATGGCTTCGCCGATTTCTGTTTCATTGCCATAGATCGAAGCGCAATCAATATGCCGATAGCCGATTTTCAGGGCGTCGCACACAGCCTTCCCCACGAGCTGGCGTTCTGATTTCCATGTCCCGAGTCCGATGGCTGGGATCGTCGTTCCGTTTTTGAGGGTGCATCGAGGTTGGAAGGACATCATTGGTGAACAGCACGCATCGTTCTATTTTGCTTTTTACTCTCATGCTTGTCAGGATTAAGAGGGAAGGCGGAAATTTGCTTATTTTTGGAATGAATTGCTTCACTTTTTGCTGAGTTTGCTCTCTTGGATTGAGACTTTTGAAAGAGCCCTGAAGATACTGGTCAGGATTGATTCCGTTGGCTGTTAATCTGCATGACTTGAACCTGCTTGGGACGATCTGAATAGGCTGACTAACCTTGGGTTGATTGTTTCATTATGAATCTAAAGAGTTTCTTTTGGTAATCGTGAGCGTAGAAGCACTCTAAGTTTCGCCTCAAGGATTCATCGTCTACGACATTGCGAAGCATTGATTAGAAGTTCGTTGTTGTTTCATGCCACGCTTTATGCAGAAATAGCGATTGGTAAGACGATCATCGGTCGATGTTCGGCGATAGGATGCCGCTTAATCGGACTGGATCCCAGTGTTCCCCTTCATCAAATCTTTACGCCCGCTGAAGTGATGAATGGTCAGAGCAAATGCCGGGCTTCAGCACTTTTGAGAACGGTCTGGATGTGGATGCTGTCCTCTCTCTGTCGTGATTTGCAGTTGCAGATCGATGTTGTCTTTTATGCAAAACAGGACCAGGGATCTCATCCCTGGTCCTGTTGATCAAGAAAAAGTGAATGCGATTCACTCACCCCTGCAGACTGGCGGGCTTGGCCTCTCCCTCTCGCAGTTCCGCATCGATAATCAGCAGTGCAGCAGGTTGACCTGCCGCAAATTTCACACGGCCCAGCAGATAGGCGGCCTCATGTTCTGAAAGCCGCTGTTCATCGATCACTCCATCGAGGAACACCGTCGACCTCACATCGTTCAGCCGTTCAGCGGTCGCATAGAGCTGCAGCACTGAGGTGGTCACGTCTGCTTCCATGAGGAACACATTGGCGACCACATCCTCCACGCCAGTCCATGTCTGGCATGGGGGCTCAAGTGTGTCTAGTTCGACTGTCTGCCCGCGACTGATCAGATAGTCGGCGAATTTGGCGGAATGCTCCTGCTCCTGCTTGGCCTCATCGCGGAAATGGTTGGCGAACCCCACGAGTTCCCGCTCTGCGAACCAAACTGCCGCCGCGAAGTAAGCAGCTGACGACTGTCTCTCCATGTTCAGGTGAGCCTGCATCATGTCAAGCATCTCGACTGACATAGGCTCCGCAACGGCACGACCGGCAGGACCTGTTGCAATGGAGAGAGGGGTCTGGGTGGTGGTAGTGGATGGATTCATGGCCAACTTCCTGGAAACGACTCCTCCTTTATATATCACTTTTGCCCGGAATGTACAGGTGAAAGCCGAACATTACGCGACGTATATTTGCTGCTGAGAATCATCGTCAATTGGAAAAATTTGCTCCTGAGAATCATGATCAACTAGAAAAGGTTGCCCATTGGAATCATCGCCAAATGCTCTGGTATTTGGCATTGATTGTCACTCTCATTAAGCGTTTAAGCCGGTTTTTCGGCTGGGGTGGCGGCCGTCGGAATCGGTGGATCTCTCGCTCGGGTTTCGCTGCTCGTCTTCGTTGTGCTCTCTCTCTCTCTCTTGAAGTCTCCACCTCGAGGATGCCGATATCCGTTCGGTTCGGAACAGCTGGACGGTTCGAGCTGGGGTTCAGCCACCGAGTGGATCGTCGGTGTTGTTCCCTATGTCGATATCGATGGCGAATTTAATGAACTGTTTTGAGAAATGCTTTGAGCCTTTGGTGGGAAGATGATTTTCAATCTGCGGTTGATTCTGATGGAATGGATTGCTGCATCCTCTTTTTTAGTTTCGATCGGGATTGAGGCTTTAGCCCCTGCAGTTACTGGCTTTTTCGATCGTCGTCTTGATGGCGATCGAGCATCAAATGATGGTTCTCGGCTCTCCTAACCGGTTTTTCTTGATGGATCTGTTCGTCTTCAAATCATTGACTGCGGTTGGATATGGCATCGCTTGACAGCGTCAATCTCAATCACGCCAGGCCATGACTTAGCTCCTGGCGCTGGCTTTTGAAGCGCTTCAGTGATGACAGCCGGTTGTGTTGAGCATGATGTCGCTGGTCATCACATTGGCTTCGCCTGTTCGCTTTGAGCATTGCTTCGTCCGGTGGTCGTTCTTACTGGTCGTTCTTACTGGTTGAACAGCGCTGGCCGTCAGCTTTCCCCATGCGTCTCGAGGAGCTGGCGTCATCTCTTCTCCAGTCGTTTGGGTCAAGGCGTCGTGGTTGCATCCATCAAGCCAAGTTGAACCCAACGGCCCAGGCCTCAGTGTTCTCCTGCAACCAGTTGATGTGGCGAGCGCCCCCTGTTGGATTCGAACCAACGACCGACTGCTTAGAAGGCAGTTGCTCTATCCAGCTGAGCTAAGGGAGCCAACAGACCCACTCTGGCAGACGTCAATGTCGATGAGCGCGTGTGGCTGGAGCGGACTTACTGTTGAAGTCTGTGCATTGGACTTCGATGGCTCCTCGGCGCCTCAGTGAAGATGAGAAGGAGGCGCTGGTGGTTCGGTATCGCGGTGGGGAAGCCACTGCGGGGCTCGCTGCTGCCTTTGGCTGCAGTCCAAACACCGTCAGCAGAACGGTGAAAAGCCTTTTGTCTGAGGCGGAGTACACCAGCCTGAAACTGAATCGTCAAAAGGGCGGTCAGGGGCAGGCTTCTGTTGAGCCCTCCCCTGTTGAACCCACGCCCGTTGCATCCTCACCATCGGTGATTGAGCCTGATTCCGAGGCTCAAGCTCAGGATGCTTTAGCGGATCAGCAGGTGCCTATTGTCACCTCTCAGCAAGGTTCAGATGCTTCCGAAGACGAAGAACAGGGCAGTGGGACCCTTGCCCTCGACGATGCTGACGACTTTGCCGACGACTCGGAAGAGGAGTCAGACGATGAGGATGTCGCAACTCCTGAGATGGGGGCCTTCCAGGAGCTTGTGCCCCTGATGGATGTTGGTGATCTCACTGATCGGCGTGAAATCCAGGCTCAGCCCTTGAGTTCCGGGCTTTTGCCGTCAAGCGTTTACATGCTGGTCGACAAGGTTGTCGAACTTGATCCCAAACCTTTGCGTGATTTTCCGGAACTCGGTCCCCTGGATGCCACCGAACTAGAACGAACCGGACTGTGTCTGTTTAGTAGCCCGAGGACTGCAAAACGTCAGTGCGGCCGCAGCCAACGGGTGATTAAGGTTCCGGACACCGGTGTGTTTGAACGTACGAGTTCTTATCTGTTGGCACGGGGGATAACCAGACTGGTGATTGAAGGGACGTTGATCGCCATTGATCGAGATTGAATAGACCGATTGGGGGCCGGTCTAGCTGCGTTGATCGGGAAGGATCAAGGCGACGGCACTTCCTCCGCTAAAGACGCCGACCACGAGCGAAAGTCCGATGAGAACTCCACTCGGCAAAGGCATTGACTGAAAGGACGCAAAGCGGACGCTTTGGCGTTCGTTCAAATTCTGCGATCCGAGAAACAGGATGACTAGGAGGATCACTGCCCCCCCGAAGCTGAGCAGAAGCAGGCGCAGTCGCAGCAGCATGGATCTCGATGATCGTTGGTTCAGTCTGCGCTATCTCTGTGCAGAAGGTCATAGAGCTCACGGCGGGGATGCCCCGTTTCCTCGGCCACCTGCCGGGCCGCTTCACTGGCTTTCGTTCCAGCGGTGATCAGCCGCTGTAAACGCTTGATCAATTCAGCATCTGTGAGTTTTGGGCCTGCTAGATCCGGGGCACCACCCAGCACCAGCGTGCATTCTCCTTGTGGTCGCTGAGCTTGAAAATGCCGCAGGGCTGCCCCAAGTGTCGGACCAACGTGTTGTTCGTGGCGTTTCGTCAGCTCCCTGGCCACCTGAACGGGACGTTCGGATCCGCAGGTTTGAATGAGGTCCTGGAGGAGGTTCAGCAGGCGGTGTGGAGCCTCATACAGAACAGAGGTGCGCGGTTCTTTTGCGATGTGTTCGAGTCGTTGCCTACGTTCACGCCCTTTCGTTGGGAGGAATCCTTCGAAACAGAATCGCCCGCTGGGAAGGCCGCTGCTGACTAGCGCTGTCGTGGCAGCACAGGGTCCAGGAATGCAAATTACTTCGTGTCCGGCTTCGCGTGCGGCAGCTGCGAGCTCTTCTCCAGGGTCACTGATTCCGGGCAAACCCGCATCACAGATCACGGCAAGGCTCTGACGCGCAACGAGCAATTGCAGAAGCTGGGGCAGGCGGTTGCGGGTGTTGTGCTGATGAAAGCTCAGCCGGCGTCCCACAACTCCGATGCTCTGGAGCAGCTGGCCACTGTGACGGGTGTCTTCGCAGGCAATCACATCTACCGCAGCAAGAAGATTGCGGGCACGAGGAGAGAGGTCACCGAGGTGCCCGATTGGTGTTCCTACGAGATAGAGGGTGCCGCCACAGGGCTCGTCTCGCTGCATTCGCTTCATCACACCCACTGAACCCTAGGTTCGCGAGCCGATCGAGGATTGATCTCGACGCCATCGCATCATCGCCGGAATTGTCTGCGAATCGCTAGATAGGCATAAATCACTACTAAGTTGATTGCAACGATTCGTTACGGTCCTGGAAGTCAGGGCTTTTCCCGTGAACGTGAAACTTCACCAGCAGTTTGAGATGCAGCGGCTGCATGGGGCCATTGATGACACCCGAGACATGCAGGAGCTCAAGGATCTTGCTAAGCAGCTGGTTGAATTGTATTTCAGGCAAAAGGCTGCAACAGCTTGGGTTGTTGAGCAGTCAACAAGCTGAAAATTTGAGTTTTCCTCTGTTCCTGACAGGGCTCTTGAGTTGGTGTGATTGGCGACACTAAGGCTTCGTTAATTCACTATCAATGTTGAAAGCGTTGCTTTCTTGTGCTTACAACATCCACCCGATTGAAGATTCAAGGCATCCTTAAGCGCATCTCGAGAGGTGAGTCTGTCACACTAGCTGAACGCATTTATGTGAATAAATTTGCAGAACATGATCGCACTGTTAGCAGTTGGTTGAGTCGAGCTCGCAGAATGCAACTTCAGGATTCACCATCCCAGGGTCTTGACGGGTTTCTTGCTGATCTTGATTTGGGTTCCCAGGACGAAGGTGATCGGTATCGAGGCGACCTTGGAGATTGGTTCGGGAATGCTGCGTCCTGGTTGAGACGGGATTGACAGTCCCATGAAACACCGGGGTTGGGGTTGCAGCACAATGGCCCCGCCCTCCTAGACCAACATGCCGAGTTCTGCTGCCCTTCCCTCCGGTGTGTCGATGGACGCCCTGTTGGAGCAGCTTCGGACACTCAGTTGGGGAGCTGCCGACATCCTGCGTGCCTATGCACGTGCTGAACAACCTCCCCACGGATTCCCAAAAGCGTTGAGCGTCGATGACGGAGGTGAGGGGCCTGTTTCAGCAGCCGACCTGGCAGTCAACCAATGGTTGCTTGATGGCCTCAAGGGGGCCTTCCCGAACGCAGGTTGGACCTTGTTGAGCGAGGAGACCGCCAAGGAGCAGCTCACGGAGGGACAGCCCCTGCCAGCCGAGTGGCTCTGGATCCTTGACCCCCTCGATGGGACCAAGGATTTTTTGCAAGGCACTGGTGAATATGCAGTGCACCTGGCGCTGGTGAAGGGCAAACGCCCTGTTCTTGGTGTGGTGCTTCTGCCTGAGGCGGATGAGCTTTGGATCGGTTTGGTGGGCGAATCGGCCTGGTGCGAAGACAGGCAGGGACAACGCTCTCCCGTTCGATTCAGTGAGAGGCATGATTTGTCCGATTTGATTCTTGTTGCCAGTCGCAGTCATCGCGACAATCGCCTCGAACAGTTGATTGCTGCACTCCAGTTGGGTGGATCCAAGGCGGTCGGCAGCGTTGGCTGCAAAGTGGCAACAATTTTGAGAGGTGAGACCGATCTGTATGTCTCGTTGTCTGGACGCAGTGCACCCAAGGATTGGGATATGGCTGCCCCTGAGGCGGTCCTGCTCGCAGCAGGAGGGCGCTTCACTCATGCTGATCAAGCTGAACTGCTCTACAACACAGGCGATGTGAGGCAGGCGGGATGTTTGATTGCCAGTCATGGAAAAGCCCACGCTGCCCTTACAGATCGGGCAACGCGGGCGATGGCAGAGATTGACCCTGGTTTCGCGGTCTGACTCAGCTCAGTGGGGCCACGGGAGTCGGAATCGGCTCGTGGTCTCCCGCATCACCGTTTTGAGGGACCCCCCTCAGTGTGAGATTGATCCTGCCGCGGTTATCGATTTCGCGAACCCGCACCGTCACCTCGTCGCCCACTTTCACAACGTCCTCCACTTTGTCCACCCGTGCTTCGGAGAGCTGGGAAATGTGAATCATCCCCTCCTTCCCGGGAAGAATCTCAACGAAGGCACCGATCGGGATGATGCGCGTGATGGATCCGTGGAACAGCTCACCCTCATTCACCTTGCGGGTTAAGCCTTCGATGATGCGCTGTGCTTCCTCTGCTGCAGCTCCGTCGTGGGAAGCAATTGTGACGATGCCGCTGTCTTCGATGTCGATCTTGGTGTTGGTGCGTTCCGTGATCCCCTTGATCGTCCGTCCGCCTGGACCGATCACGGTTCCGATCAGTTCTGGATCAATGCGGAAGCTGAGCAATCTGGGGGCATGGGGTGAAAGCACATCGCGCGGTGCCTGAATTGCCTCAAGCATCTTCTCAAGGATGTGCAAACGCGCCGGTCGGGCTTGATTGACGGCCTCCGCCACAGTGCTCACCGCCAGACCGGTGATCTTCATATCCATCTGAAGGGCCGTGATCCCCTTGTCCGTCCCGGCAACTTTGAAGTCCATATCACCCAGGAAATCCTCGATGCCTTGGATATCCGTGAGGATGCGGACCTCATCTCCTTCCTTGATCAACCCCATCGCGGCACCACTCACCGGTGCCTTAAGAGGAACGCCGGCATCCATCAGGGAAAGAGTGCTGCCGCAGACAGAGCCCATGGACGTTGAGCCATTGGAACTCAACACTTCGCTGACAACGCGGATCACATAAGGGAAGGTGTCCTTGGCTGGTAGGACAGGGACGATCGCTCGTTCAGCCAGGGCGCCGTGGCCGATCTCGCGACGGCCAGGAGAGCGCATCGGACGAGTTTCGCCTACGGAATAGGGAGGAAAGTTGTAGTGGTGGAGATAAGTCTTGTCGGTGTTGGGATGGAGGTCATCCATCTCCTGTGCATCACTGGGTGTTCCCAGGGTTGCTGTTGAAAGAACCTGGGTGAGGCCCCGTTGAAACAGGCCAGAACCGTGGACCCGTCTGGGCAACACTCCTGCCATGGCATTGATTGGTCGCACCTGGTCGAGGCTTCGCCCATCAACCCGTTTGCCGTCCTTGAGAATCAGCTGGCGCATCAAGCTCTTGGTAAGAGCCTTGAAACTGTTGCTTAGTTGCTTCGGGCTGGCGGCAACCGCCTTTCGAACGGCGTCATCCTCCTTAAGGGCTGCGACTGCATCGGACGCAGCGCTCTTCACCTCTTCGAGGGCCTGGTCGCGTTGCTCCTTGCTCTGGTCGAACTTCTTGAGAACGGCGCTAATCGCTTTGGTGCACTGCTTGTTCAGGAAAGCAGGAATGGTTTGATCCTCCTCCGGAGGTTCGGATTTCACTTGTTCAATGCCGAGATCTTTCAACAGCGACTGCTGAGCTTTGATCAGTTCACAGATGGCCTCGTAGCCGAAATCGATGGCTTCAATGACATCGCCCTCCGGCAATTGGTTCGCCCCTGCTTCCACCATCACCACCCCGTCCGGGGTGCCGGCGACCACAAGATCTAGATCGCCGCGTTCAATCTCTCGATAACTGGGGTTCAGCACGAAGTCGTCGCCAAGTAGGCCGACCCTGACGGCTGCCATCGGACCGTTAAAGGGGATTTTTGCCAGGAGGGTCGCAATGGAGGCACCCGTCACTGCCAGCACGTCTGCCGGAACCCGCTCATCGAGGGAGAGACAGGTCGCCACGACCTGCAAGTCATCGCGCATCCAGCTGGGAAATAGCGGCCGCATCGGTCTGTCGATCAGCCTGGCGGTCAGCGTTGCGCGTTCCGGGGGCCGGCTTTCACGTCTTTGGAAACTGCCCGGAATGCGTCCCGCCGCGTAGAGGCGCTCCTCGTAGTCACAAATGAGGGGAAGAAAATCGATGCCCTCCCGTCCGCCGGAGCGGGTTGCGGTGACCAGGACGGCGGTGTCTCCGCATTCAACAAGCACTGATCCGCCCGCCTGGGGGGCAAATCGTCCAGTGGTCAATCGAATCTCGCGCCCATCAAATGAGATTGACTGTGTCTGTCCTTGCACGACGGCTTATGTCCTTTTGTCAATCCATATTTTGGCATTTCATGGTGGAGGCCCATAACAAAGGGGAGGCCGAAGCCTCCCCTTGACTGAAGAAGTAATTAAAACAACTTCTTTCTTTAACGTGATTGAAGTCCGTTCACACCGAATAAACGTACATTATTCACCAGCTGGACTTGACCACTCCGGGAAGCTCACCTTTGTGAGCACGCTCGCGAAGCTGGTTGCGGCACAGCCCAAAATCGCGATATACGCCACGTGGTTTACCTGTGGCCCAGCAACGGTTGCGGACTCTGCTTGGAGCGCTGTTGCGGGGCAGCGATTGGATTTTTCTGTGGATATCCAATCTCTCCATCGGATCGTTTGCAGCGTTGAAGGCCTCCATGAGGGCTGTCCGCTTGGCTGCGTAGCGTTCCACCATTTTCTTGCGCTTCACATCCCGGGCGATCATCGACTTCTTGGCCATGCAGCTAGAAAACGGTGGAGCAATCAATCATCAACTATACAGAGTGCTCAATGTCACGGCCGTCCCAGCAGTTGCTGAACGAGAGAAAGCTGGGTGGTGTCTCGCACGATCAGAACAAGGGACAGCCCAACGATCAGCAGGAAACCGGACTGGGCATAAACCAGCTGCAGGCGCTCAGGGACCGGCCGTCCGAGAACCGCCTCCAGAGCAAGCATCATCATCTGGCCACCATCGAGCAGTGGAAACGGGAATGAATTCAACACTGCCAGGTTGATGGAGATCAAAGCGGCGAACAGCACGAGTCCAGAGCCGCCTTGTTCACTGAGCTGAGCACCCATCTCGACGATTTTCACAGGACCGCTCACCTGGCTGGCATTGGCCTGGAAATTCGTGAGGAGCGCTCCGTAACCCGAAGTGGTTTGCACAAGCATCTGCCGGAATTCTGTTGCCGTGTGGCCCAGCAGTTCGAGGGGGCCTGCAGCGGTTCTGGTCTGGCCGGTGATGTTCGCTTGCAGCTGCGCTCCGATTCGGCCGACACCCTCCAGGTCGGCTGGCCGCAGGCGAATGGTTTGCATCTGACTGTCCCGCTCACGCTCGATTGAGAGGCTTTGACCTGGAGCCGCCTTGACTTGAGCAACCATTGACTGAACACCGGCCTGGCCGGCGACAAGGGGCTGTCCCTCAATGGAGAGAATGCGATCTCCGGGTAGCAACCCAGCCTGATCGGCGGCAGCGCCCTTCTGCACATCAATCACCAGCACCCCTGGGTCGGGTTCAGCAGGAAGACCGACCAACGCCGCCTGACCGAAAAGGACCACAAGGGCTAACAACAGATTGGCGATCACACCTGCCGCTATGACAATGGCGCGCTGATGGATCGGGCGGTTGCGCATCAGATCCGGGTCATCGGCTGGAACCGAGCTGTCCTCCTCGTCATCGGGAAACATCACGAAGCCTCCCAGGGGCAGCATCCTGATCGCGTAGGTCACACCCTTGTGCTCGTGCTTGATCAGGGCTGGACCGAAGCCGATGGAAAACCCGCTGACGCGGATTCCCTGCAGAGTCGCGGCAAAGAAGTGGCCTGCTTCATGAACAACGATCAAGAGGGCCAACACTGCCAGGGCCGCGAACACATTCATTCAGGTGTCAACCGAATCGTCCGATCATTTTGGCTCCAACTGTTCGAGGCCGACGTACGGAATCAGTGCCTTCGGCAGACGAATCGAGCCATCGGGTTGTTGACCGGTTTCCAAGATGGCTGCCATGGTCCGACCAACGGCAAGTCCGCTGCCATTGAGAGTGTGAACAAGCTTGGTGGCTTTCCCCTCTTTGGTGCGTATGGAGGACCGGCGGGCCTGGAAATCACCGCAAACGCTGCAACTCGAGATTTCGCGATAGGCCCCGGCGCCTGGCAACCAGACCTCAAGGTCATAGGTCCGTCGCGCTGAGAAGCCAAGATCACCTGTGCAGAGTTCGATCACGCGATAAGGAAGTTCCAATTCCTGCAGTACAGCTTCAGCATCTGCCGTGATCTGCTGATGCGCCTCAGCCGATTGATCTGGATGGGCAAACCAATACAGCTCAACCTTGTTGAACTGATGCAAACGAATCAGGCCACGGGTGTCACGGCCGTAACTACCCGCTTCGCGACGAAAGCAGGGGCTGTAAGCGGCATAGCGCAGGGGCAACTGGTCACTCGGAATGATTTCGTCGCGATGCAGTGATGTGACCGGCACCTCGGCCGTCGGTGTGAGCCAGAGGTCGTCTTCAGCGCAGCGAAAGCTTTCATCGGCAAATTTCGGAAGCTGCCCAGATCCTGTAAGGCTGGCGGTATTGACCAGTACGGGGGGCAGAACCTCGCAATAGCCCTTGCTCGTGTGAAGGTCGAGCATGAAATTGATCAGGCCCCGCTCAAGGCGAGCCCCCTGGCCCATCAATGTGACGAAGCGGCTCTGGGCAATTCGAACGGAGCGCTCTGTATCGAACAACTTCAGCCGCTCGGCAATCTGCCAATGCTCCTCAAGCCCCTTCTCCTCGCGAGGCGTTCCCCAGCGACGCAGTTCGATGTTGTCTGTCTCGTCTTTGCCCTCCGGGCAATCCGGTGAGGGCAGATTTGGAAAGGTGAGGAGTTGCTCCTTCAGCTGGGTGGTCAGAAGTTTCTCTTCCTCCTCGAGAACAGCAACTTTCTGCTTGATGCTGTTTCCCTGCTTCCGCAGTTCAGCCACGTCGTCACCCTGCGGATCAGCGCCGGCCTTGATGCGCTGACCAACCTCCTTACCAATGCGGTTTCCTTCCGCTTGGAGAGAGCTTCGGGTTTCTTCGAGGTTCCGCTGCTGCTGAGCTATCAGCTGGAGGCGTGTGAGATCAACGGCCTTGCCCCGACGGCCAAGCTCCTTGGCGATCGAATCTGGATTGTCACGCACAAGGCGCTGGTCGAGCACGGTTCCGGCGGCAACAGCGCCGGCAGCCTATGGCAGGCCGATCAGAGGATCTGCCCCACCATGACGGCGGCAACGGCAGAGAACACAGTGATTCCCAGAGCTGTTAAAGGATTCTGTCCCTGGGCGACAGCAACGCTCGTGATCACTCCAGCGCCAAGACAGGCCACGCAAAGCTGGGTTGCGAAATCGTTTCGGCGCTCCAAAGATCTCGGCTCAGTTGAAGTGACCGTAGGGAGAGGGATCGGTTGGGTCTTTCGTTGACAGCTGCTTCGTTACGCCGCGTCAGGCTTCGTTACGTGTCGCAATGGATGCAGGCCTGGCGCGTCCTGCTGAGGCCCATTGCTTGAGGGCATCCAGTTGTTCCCGCGCAGTCCGCGATAGGGGAATCAGCTGGGATGCGGCCAGGATCAGGTCGGTTTCACTGAGTTCACGGCTTTCTGCGAACGCCAAGTGCATCGCTTCGATCACCGTCTGCTCAAGTTCGGCACCGGAAAAGCCCTCTGTTCGGCTGACAACCGTATCGAGAGGAAGGGTCAAGCCAGGACGCCGTCCTGCCAGATGCAGCGTCAGAATGCTGTTCCGCTCGTCCTTGCTGGGCAGATCGAGCAGAAAAATCTCATCGAATCGTCCCTTGCGCAGCAGTTCGGGGGGGAGTCGCTCGACACCGTTGGCCGTCGCAACAACAAAAACGGGAGAGGTTTTCTCCGACATCCAGGTGAGCACGCTTGCAAGAACCCTTTGACTGGTCCCTCCATCGCTGCGTCCATCACCTCCGAAACCCTTATCGATTTCATCAATCCAGAGGACGCAGGGTGCCATTGCTTCAGCACGCTGAATGGTCTCCCTCGTTCGCGCTTCGCTGGCGCCCACCAGGCCGGCGAACAGCCGCCCGACATCAAGACGAAGCAGGGGCATCGACCAGTTGCGGGCGATCGCCTTGGCCGTGAGTGACTTTCCAGTGCCCTGGGGACCAACCAGAAGAACACCACGAGGGAGCGGTAGGCCGAAGCTTCGCGCTTCCGTGGAGAAGGCTCGGTGGCGCTGTTCCAGCCAGGATTTCAATTCATCCAGACCGCCGATCGCCTCTGTTCCGATCTCCGACGCACAGAATTCAAGAACTTCACTGCGGGCGATGGCCTGCCGTTTTTCTTCCAAAACTTCGCTGAGGTCATCCGCGCCAAGGCGGCCGCGACGTGCCAGGGCACGGGCAGCGACCTGACGGACACGCATTTCGCTCAAACCACTGCAGGCCTGTGTGAGTTCATCGAGGACGGGAGTGTCGAGTGGAGAACCGCTGCTGCTGGCAATGCTGCTGATCAGTTGTCGCAAATCCTGGGGAGCAGGCAACGGAAGGTCGAGCAATGTCATCGCCTCGTCCAACTCGTTTGGCGGTGTCCACGGTCCGCTGCAGAGCACGAGATTGTGACTGGTGCTCCGCAGACTGATGCTCAGGTTCCTCAGCATTCTGGCAATGCCCGGGTCTTCGCAGAAGCGATGGAAATCTTTCACGAGAAGGACGGTCGGACTGCTGTTCTGCAGTTGCTGCAACCACTGCAGAACAGCCATTGGTTGACGACTTCCGAGACCGTTCTCATTCAGAACACCGCTTAATCCTTCGATGAAATCCCAGCAGGCCAGACGGCGTTGTAACCGTTGTGTTGCTGTTCGCACCAGGGACTCAACACGACCTTCTTCGGTGCTGCGGATCCAGATCAACGGCGCCCGTGATCGGATCAGCAAATCGAGTTGATCGCTCCAGGCCGCACTATTCATTTCATTCCCATTGGAGCTCCCGGAGTGCCTGCCAACGAGGATCCGGATCCGCATGATTCGCCTGACGGCTGGGAATGGAGGGCCCCGGACAATCCTCGCCGCAGCGGTTGACGACGGGCAGCTGGAGGCTCAGTTGCTCGAATGCCCATTGCCGCGGTTCAAATGTTCCGCGCGGATCGAGGCATTCGACCAATCCGTCCGGTTCAGAGATCTGGTCCGATTCCCGCAGCTGAAAATCCGATGGAGGGGTCTTACCGAGCCAGATCAGCTCGGATGGCTTGCAACTGAGCTTTCGATTGAACTGGCCGAGGCAGCGGTCGCAGGTGAGCGTGACGATCGTTTGAAGTTCCCCCTCGACAGCCAGCACATTGCCCTTGTGCTCAGCACTGAGAGAACCACGCACGGGTGTGAGTGAGGGCAGCTGGTCGAGTGATGTGTCGACCTGCCAGGAGCGTGGAGCGCCCAAGGCTTTGAGATCTCTGAGAGCGACTGGCTCGAGATCGTCGATCACTTCCCTTTTGGTTCAAATGGCAGACGGTTGCCGCTCGCGCCTGAACCAGAGCTGGCGGTTGCCGTGACGGTTTGCTGGGAGACCTGCTGGTCGAGGATCTTCTGCAGGTTTTCCGGCAGGGCTTCGCGGGTGAGGATGAATGTTTGGAGTGCCTGGAAAACGTTGGCTATCACCATATAAAGGAGAACGCCTGCCGGGAGAGGGAAAAACAGGAACATTCCAGTGATCATGAACGGGGTGATCTTGTTCGCCGTTGCCTGTTGTGGATTCGCGGGCATACCCATTCCAGACAGCAGCTGGGATAGGAAGAGGGTCACCCCGAAGGAGCCAACCAGAATTGCGATGTCCCAATTGATCGCTCCGTCGGCGTAAAAACCGACTTGTCCAAGCGCTTTGATGAACAAGAAACCGCTCCTGGCGGCAAGTCCTGGAATCTTGGCTTCTACAGTGGCATCCCCAGGGGCCAAGGCGGTGATCGTGCCGTCTTTGCTGACAGCGATCACGTCATCACCCTTGGTCAGACTCCAGGAGGGAGCAAATCGCCCGGGATCATCGACAGATGAAAGAACATCGTCGTAGGAACGACCATCCTTGGTGTGCAGATTGATGGTTGTGGTATCTCCCACCCCGATCTTGTTGCCCCTGGGGAGACTGGCAATCACGGGAAAGTGATCGGTCTCGCCGATGAAAATGGAGTGGCTGGGGCTGTTGAAGGGTTTCGGCTCGACAGCAGCCAACTGCTCGGAGGGAAGAACCTTGACGTTGATGTTGTAGGGCACGTCGGCGAATGGGGATCCCCTCAACGTGGCGAAAAGGGCGAAGAGGATCGGCATCTGCACCAAGAGAGGAAGACAGCCTGCAAGAGGGCTTCCGAACTCCTTCATCACCTTGCCAAGCTCCTCCTGTTGCTTCTGGAGGTTGTCCGAGTAGCGCGACTTGATTTCCGCCTGCCGTTTCTGAATCACGGGTTGGGCAATCCGCATGCGGCGCGCGCTGCGGATGGATCCAGCACTCAGTGGATACAGAGCGACACGGATCACCAGAGTTAGGGCGACGATGGCCAATCCGTAACTGGGTACCAATCCGTAGAAGAAATCCAGGATCGGGATCAGCAGATTGTCGGAGATGTACCCGATCACGTTGAAGGTCCCGTGGGATGAAGTCGTTGTTCAGCCAGTGTGCAACAACAAGCGGTTCAGGCGGCGAAGCCTTCGACCGACTTGTCCTCAGAGGCTGACCGCCGTTCGGAGATCCGTTCGAGGATGTAGGACTCGATTTCGCGGAACCGCGGCATTGATCGGAGTTCGAGACGTGCACCGTCGTTAAGCACGAGCACCATGTCGCCCCATGCTCCAAAACCCCTTGGAACGCAGAGAACTTCTCTGATTTGGCTGTAAACCACCTGCGTTTTGTCCTTTCCCATCCATCCACCACTGACGGAAACGCGACGGCTGGTGACCTTGAAGCGCAGCCAGAGGGCACGAACGATGGCCCCAACGGTGAAGGGCAGGGCAATGAGCGTGAACCCCAGCAGCACATTGAGAATCAGATCACCGCGGGCTGGGCCACCTTCGTAGTGAATCTCTTCAGTCTTGGTGATGCTCATGTCCCCAGTCCGGCTGAACTGAGAAGACTGTCGCATTCTTCGAGCAACTGCGAGGGGGTTGCGTTGAGCGCTTCGGGCTTAAGACCGATCAGGAGCCAACGTCCTGAGAGATCCTCACGGGCCTCCAGTCGGGTTCGGAGGTGGTTGTGAAGAAGACGCCTGAGTCGGTTGCGACGGACTGCGCGTTTGCTGACTTTGCTGCTGATCACCACGGCGCAGCGGCAGCGTTGGATCGTCATCGTCCGCAGTTCAGGCCTGAGCAGGGGTCGATCTTCTTGAATGACGCGAAACACCATCCATTGCCCATGGAGGCGTTTCGCGGAGCGGTGAAGCCTGTTGAAACAGTGCTGCCCCCTCAGTCGCATCGAAGCGGGCAGTGCCATCAACGTAAGCGTTATCGCGGACGGAAACCGTGTTCAAACGGCGATGCGAGAACGACCGCGCTTGCGACGGGTTCTGATCACCCGTCGACCGGTATGAGACCGCATCCTGACGCGGAAGCCGGACACCCTCTTGCGCTTTCTGCTGGTTCCTCCCAGGGTTCTTTTCGTCATTGGATGTGGTTAGGCGTCCGGCCGAACAGAACTGTGAAATTTACCAGTCAGACCAGTCAATCCATATCAATCAACCAGCTGCCGACGTAGCCGGACATCGGAACATCTCCGGGTGCCTGGATCAGGGCATTGAGCTGATACATCCGTTGCCCCTGCGGGTTGAAAAGCTTGATCCTCAGGGCGTAGTCACCTTCAACGGCGACGGGTTGATCGGGAAAAACCTCGATCGCCGTCTGCTTCTCGTTGACTTCGATCGTGGCCGGAATTTCCTCCAGGCATCGGGAGCGGCTCAGCATGCTGCCCTTCGACACACGGCAGAGCGCCATCCGACCTGGTTTGAGCTTCGAGTCGAAATAGTCCGGAACTGTGATCGTCAGCTTCATGAACGCGGTTTTCCGATCCTTTTCACGAAGGGTTAGGTACCACTCCGCACGGTCGTTCTCAAGCGTTGACGTGAGGTAGTAGTACAGCTTCCGATAAGACGGGTCAGTGTCCCAGCGAAATTCGAGGAGCCCTGGGGTCCCTTGAGCTATGGCGGGAGTTGATTGGAGTCCGACCAGGGCAGATGATGCAGCGAGGGCCCCAGCTAGGAACAGTTTGCGGAACATCGCACACGATTAGTTGGTTGGATTCTCCTGAGTCCCACGCCTGGAAGTCCGCGCAATGGGCCGGCCCCCGAGCTGTCAGTTGTGACTGAGTCTGTCCGGACGCAGAAAACGGGCTTCCTCCAAATAAGGATGGGTTGGTGCTCTGTCCATCGGCAACCACACATGCGCCAGCAGGCGAATGCAGCGTGGCAAGTCGCCGACGACCGCCATCTGCTGACAATCGAGCAGGGCAACCGAGTGCCAGCCTTCCCGACGGCGTGCCACGGCCGCAGGAAAGCAGGCATTCAGGTCTGCCGTAACGGAAAAGGTCAGGGAGACGATCTGTTCCGGCAGGAGGCTGTTGCGTTCAACAAGGGCATCGATCAGTGCAGCAGTGGCCGTCTCAATGGCCTGAGCGGTGTTGTCATGGCAGGTTGTTGCTCCTCGCAGACCGACGAGGCGCTGATCGGGGTCGTTCATGGACGGTGGAGCCACAGAATCTGACCGCTACCCATCAATTCAAGGCTGACCCTGTCCTGGACCTGCTTGAGGAGACTCGAGCCTGGGAGGAGCCCTGAGAGCTTGCGCCGGCTCTTGCCGAGGGTCACAGGTTTCACTTCGTCTTCGTCCAGGTCGGCCAGGCGGGCGGCCAGTCGGCGGGCGTCATCCTCATCGCCAAGTTCATCCACCAAGCCGAGAGCCACCGCCTGTTCGCCAGTGAACACGCGTCCGTCGGCGAACGAACGCACAGTGTCCTTGCTGAGATCGCGTCCCTCGGCAACAGCCGACACAAACTGTTCGTAACTGCTGTCGATTAACTCCTGAAGGAGCGACCGCTCCGCATCGGAAAGAGGCCGGTCCGGCGAGAGAATGTCTTTGAACAATCCACTCTTCACGGTGTCGAAACGGATCCCGATCCGCTCAAACAACTTGGAGAGATCATTGCCCCGAAGAATCACGCCAATCGATCCGGTGATCGTTCCCGGGTTCGAGACGATCTTTTCAGCAGCAACACCGATGTACACACCACCGGAGGCTGAGATATTCCCGAAACTGGCCACCACGTGGCAGCCCTTGGTACGTAGGCGCAGCAAGGCGGCATGGATCTCCTGGCTGTCACCGACGGTGCCACCGGGGCTGTCGATGCGGAGGAGCAGTGCTGGAAATTCCCGCTCCTCAACTTCGCGCAGGGCTTTGAGAACCCGTTGGCGGGTGGCGCCATTGATGGGCCCCTCCATAACAACACGCGCGATGCGTTTGCGGGATTTTCTGCGCCAGGGCCAGACCATGTCTCACATTCACTTCACCGTGGATCTTAAAAAAGGCCGATGAAGTCGCCCGCCATGGCCACTCTCCGCCTCTGGTCGCTGTTGCTGCTGCCGTTCATCCTCTGGGGAACGGCCATGACGGCCATGACCCCACTGCTCGAGACCGGAGGGGTGTGGTTTGTGGCGGGCTTGCGCCTGTTACCTGCCGGGGCTGTTCTTCTTGTTTGGGTGTTGATCAGCGGCAGACCTTTTCTGGTTGATCGCCGGGACCTCGGGTGGTTTGCCCTGTTCACCCTTGTGGATGCATGCCTGTTCCAGGGCTTGCTCACCCATGGAATGGCGGGGACAGGAGCAGGACTGGGGTCTGTTCTGATCGATTGTCAGCCGCTTCTTGTTGCCCTATTGGCACGTGCGCTTTTCTCAGAATCGATCAATCCTGTTGGCTGGATTGGACTTGGACTTGGTTTCGCCGGCATTCTCTGCCTGGGGGTCCCATCCGAATTGCTCGCCCATTGGTGGTTGCTGCGTGATCTCCCCGCTGTCGGCCAAGCGTTTCAGCCTGGAGAGGTCACGATGCTTCTTGCTGCCCTGGCGATGGCCGTCGGCACCGTTCTGATCCGATTCGCTTGTCGGCATAGCGATCCCGTAGCCACCACCGCATGGCACATGCTGCTGGGTGGTCTTCCGCTGCTCCTTATCGCCGAACTTGAACAGGGAACTTTGCTGCCGGCGTGGGATGTCGCTGATTGGTCACGCATGATCTACGCCAGTCTTCTTGGTAGTGCTCTGGCCTATGGCCTGTTCTTCTGGTTCGCTAACCGGCGCGATCTGACAAGTTT
>QCSN01000023.1 GCA_003211515.1 Synechococcus sp. AG-670-F04 | reverse complement strand
TCACGGCAGGTTCGGCCTGATGCGCGTTGAACGGCCCTGGGGCTGGTATGAGGAGCTTCTGGAGGCGCCTGGCTACAAGGTGAAGCGGCTGCTCGTGCGTCAAGGGAAACAGCTTTCGCTTCAGCGTCACCATCACCGCAGTGAAAGTTGGACGGTGGTGGCTGGTGATGGGCAGTTGCTTTGCGGCGAGACCTGGTACGACGCCACGCCGGGTCTGATGCTTCAGATTCCGCTGGGGGAAGTGCACCGTGCCCGAGGCGGCCAGTCGGATCTGGTGATTCTTGAAGTGCAACACGGTGCTTTGATCAGCGAAGACGACATCGAACGCCTTCAGGATGATTTCGGGAGAGTGTTACAATATGAAGCCAACCTTTGAAGCGTAGGCAGCGCAATCCGGAGAGCGATCTGCGATCGCGGGGAGATTGTGAGCCTGATTTCAAAGATCAGTCAGGCCTGGGCCTACCACACATGACCGAACAGAACCCGCAAGGGGAATCTTCGTGCGCCGTCGATCTGCCAATAAGTGCAGAGACACAGACTCCGCCGGAGGAGATGGAGACCAAGGCGATCGCGAGCGAGTCTGAGCCGATCGAGCCTTCTGCAGAGCCCGAGGCGACTGCACCATCCGGATTTTCAGGATTTGGCTTCAGCGACGCTTTGCTGGACACCCTTGCGACCAAGGGCTATGACGAGCCCTCCCCGATTCAACGCGCAGCCTTCCCGGAGTTAATGCTGGGCCGCGACCTCGTGGGTCAGGCGCAAACCGGAACAGGAAAAACTGCAGCCTTTGCGCTGCCGCTGCTCGAGCGCCTGCAGGAGGGTCAGCGCAAGCCTCAGGCCCTCGTTCTCGCGCCCACCCGCGAGCTGGCGATGCAGGTGGCGGACTCCTTTAAGGCCTATGCGGCTGGTCATCCCCACTTACGGGTGCTGGCGGTGTACGGCGGCTCGGATTTCCGCTCCCAGATCAATGCACTGCGCCGCGGTGTTGACGTGGTGGTGGGGACTCCCGGCCGGGTGATGGACCACATGCGTCAGGGAACCCTGGACACCAGCGAGCTGCGCAGTCTTGTGCTCGATGAAGCTGACGAGATGTTGCGGATGGGCTTCATCGACGATGTGGAGTGGATCCTCGAGCAGTTACCAGAGGAGCGTCAGGTGGTGTTGTTCTCGGCGACGATGCCGCCGGAGATTCGCCGACTCTCCAAGCGCTATCTCAACGATCCAGCGGAGGTGACGATCCAGACGAAGGATCGGGAAGGAAAACGCATCCGCCAACGCTCGATCACAGTGCCGATGAGTCACAAGCTCGAGGCGCTCAGGCGGGTTCTCGACGCCTGTGGAAGTGAAGGAGTGATCATTTTCGCGCGAACGAAGGCGATCACCCTCACCGTTTCTGAAACGCTTGAGGCCTGTGGTCATCAAGTGGCTGTTCTCAACGGGGATGTGCCACAGAACCAGCGGGAGCGCACCGTGGAGCGGCTCCGCAGCGGTTCCGTCGACATCCTTGTTGCCACCGACGTGGCGGCCCGTGGCCTGGATGTGGATCGCATCGGCATGGTGATCAACTACGACATGCCGTTCGACAGCGAGGCTTACGTGCATCGCATCGGCAGAACCGGGCGGGCGGGCCGGAGTGGCGAGGCCGTGCTGTTCGTCACGCCTCGGGAACGGCGCTTCATCAGCAACATGGAGCGGGCCACCGGCCAGCCGATTGAGCCGATGGAGATTCCCGGGAATGCAGCGATCAATCAGGGTCGGCTCGATCGGCTGCGTTCAAGGCTCAGCGATGCGGCGCGCAACTCGCGCGACAGTGAGGAAGAGACCGCTCTGCTCCAGGAGCTCATCCAGCGCATCGGCACCGAACTCGAGATGCCTGCTGAGCAGCTGGCGTTGGCGGCCCTCAGCCTTGCCATCGGCCCGGCGCCGTTCCTCTGTCAGGGCGATGAGGAGTGGATTCAACAGGCAGCAGCTGGCGGTCGGCGCCGTGAGCGGGACCGTGACCGTGGCGACGGCCGTCGTCGTGGGGAGCGCCCCAGCCGGCCGCCGGAGGACACCATGCAGCGCTACCGCGTCGAAGTCGGCCATCGCGACCGGGTGAAGCCAGGAAATCTGGTAGGGGCGATCGCTGGTGAAACGGGATTGCAAGGCCGCTCGATCGGACGGATCCAGATCTTTGATCACCACAGCCTTGTCGATCTGCCCAAGGGGATGCCTGAGGATGTGTTCAACAACCTGCGGAGTCTCCGTGTGATGAACCGGGAGCTGCAGATCAGTCAGGCCTCTTGATGCCCATCCTCTTGGCCGTTCTGCTGGGGGTCGTGATCGGTCCGGCCCTGGCAAGCGGTGACCAGAATCTGATCCGCAAGATGTGCATGGTGGCGTTCTCGACAGCCATGAACGATGCCGGTGAGACGCCGCCACCCGGGATGGGGGAATTCACCTGCGGCTGCTTCCTTGATCAGTTGGGTGAAGGGGCTGGCTTTGATGCGGCACAGACCAGTTGCAAGCAGGAGGCAGCTCGCCGCTACGGCTACTGATCAGAGCCGCAGCGGCGTTGGCGCTATGTCAGGACTCGCTCACCAGGGCGATCACGTCCAGCTGTTGAACGCTGAGGCACTCGACCGCTTTGATCAGTTCGATCTGAACGTCCGGGATGCTTTGCGGAACCAGCGAATTCAAAAGAATGAGTCGATCGCCTGCGATCAGTTCGCCGTCTTCGGCCCAGTGCAGGGTGCTTAGATTCAGAGATTCCATTCGCCTCCAGCTCGTCAGGATCTCCTGACAATGAGCGAGATTCTTGCGGCTCGGGAAAGACCTTCCAATTCCCTTCCGCTTTTTGTGTTGAAACGTGCCGTTGCCCTGTATCGTCGGTGGGTTCAAGTCCGGATCATCAGGCCTTTCCGAACCTTCTCGGAACCGGCTCACGCGACTGAGCGCTTCCAACGGTTCCACGTTCAATGACCATCTACATCGGCAATCTCTCGTTCCAGGCCGAGCAGGAGCATTTGTTCGATCTCTTCAGTGAGTACGGCCAGGTCAAGAATTGCAGTCTTCCCCTCGATCGGGAAACGGGTCGCAAGCGTGGCTTTGCCTTCGTCGAGATGGAGAGCGACGAAGACGAGCAAAAGGCGATCGACGACTTGCAGGACGTCGAGTGGATGGGACGGATGATTCGCGTGAGTAAAGCCACTCCCCGTGAACGCTCTGGTGGTCCCCGGGGTGGCGGCGGCGGTGGCGGATACCGCGGTGATTACCGCTGACCACTGATCGTCCGGAATCAATTAGAGCCTGAGCAGAGATCAATCACACTTCGCTTTCCTGAAGATCGAGTTTGATTTCCTGCCCGAGTAAGCGGTTAAGAACTTGTTTGGAATGATCGATTGGTGAGCCCATCACCTCATGGTCATCTCTGAAACGTGGCAAAACAGTACGTAGTCCCCGGCGTTTCTGCCGTGCAAGGTAACGATGAAAGCGGTTGAACGACCTCGATCGGCTCATTGCACCTCCTTTCGGTTGTGATGTCGTTCTAGGGCCGATTTCGGTGCGGAAACAGTGACAAAAACAACCCTCAGCAAAGCTTCAGAAATGCGGCCACCCCTACTGCGGTTGTTAAGTCATCTCGCCCCCCAGAAGCGTTTGGTGTGGGCGGCGATCAGCTGCTCGTTGCTGAACAAGCTCTTCGATCTCGCCCCGCCGCTGCTGATCGGCCTCGCCGTTGATGTGGTGGTGCGGAAACGGGATTCGCTTCTGGCGGCGTTCGGAATCTCAAGCCCGTTCCATCAGCTCTGGTTGCTCGCGCTGCTCACCTTTCTGATCTGGGCAGCGGAATCCCTGTTCGAATATCTCTACGACGTTCTTTGGCGCAACTTGGCGCAGGCCACGCAGCATCGACTGCGTCTCGAGGCTTACGACCATCTGCAGCAGCTCGAGCTGGCGTTCTTTGAGCGGGACAGCAGCGGCCGCCTGATGGCGGTGCTCAATGACGACATCAATCAGCTTGAGCGCTTCCTCGACCGGGGCGCCAATCAGATTCTGCAGCTGATCACAACGGTTCTGGTGGTTGGCATCGGCATGGCTGTGGTGGCGCCGGAGGTGGCGTTGTTCGCATACCTGCCGATTCCGGTGATCCTCTGGGGATCGCTGCGGTTTCAGAAACGCCTGGCCCCCCGCTACCGGGAGGTGCGTGCCCGGGCCGGTGATTTGTCGTCCCGTCTGGCCAACAATCTCGGCGGCATGCTCACGATCAAAAGTTTCACCGCCGAAGCCCTTGAACTGGAGAGGCTGACGGGGGAAAGCCAGGCCTATCTGGACAGCAATGCCCGGGCGATCAAACTGTCGGCGGCTTTTATTCCCCTGATCCGCTTCGCGATTCTGTTCGCATTCATGGCGATCCTTTTGATCGGCGGCTTTCGAACGCTGTCCGGTCAGCTGGAAGTGAGCACCTACAGCGTGCTGGTGTTCATCACCCAGCGCCTGCTCTGGCCGCTGACGGCTCTCGGGCGAACACTGGATGAATACCAGCGGTCGATGGCCTCAACCCAGCGGGTGCTGGATCTGATCGACACCCCGATCGGGATCAGCGGCGGCTCCGAGTCGCTTGAGCTGAGGAGGGTCCGGGGTGAGTTGCGCTTCGAGGCTGTGGATTTCGCCTATCCAGAGCGGGTAGCGCTGCTGCAGCATTTCGATCTCACCGTGCCAGCAGGCTCCAGCCTCGGCATCGTTGGCTCCACCGGTTCCGGCAAGAGCACCCTGGTGAAGCTGCTCCTGCGTCTTTATGAGCGGGATGGGGGGCGGATCCTGCTGGATGGCCGGCCGATTGAGGAGTTCAGGCTTGAGGATTTACGGCGCGCCATCGCCCTAGTTAGCCAGGAGGTGTACCTGTTTCACGGCACGGTGGCCGAAAACATTGCCTACGGCTGCAAATCAATCGATATCAGGCTGATTGAACAGGCGGCTGAGCGGGCAGAGGCCGCGGCCTTCATCGCTGAACTGCCCCAGGGTTACGACACCCTTGTGGGTGAGCGCGGTCAGCGGCTTTCCGGCGGCCAACGCCAACGCATCGCCCTGGCCCGCGCGATCCTGAAGGATGCGCCGATCCTGGTGCTCGATGAGGCGACAGCCGCAGTGGACAACGACACCGAAGCGGCGATTCAGCGTTCGCTGGAGCGGATCACGCACGATCGCACCACGCTGGTGATTGCGCACCGGCTCAGCACCGTGCGCCATGCCGATCGGATCGTGGTGATGGAGCAGGGGCAAATCGTGGAGCAGGGTCGCCACGGCCAGTTGCTTGCCATGAACGGCGTTTACACCAATCTCTGGAAGGTGCAGGCGGGCGAACGCAGCTGAATAGGTCTGGCTGCCAGCGCCCTTGCACTTCCTGAAGCAACGGTTGTCCGCAGCTGACGGGCCGACCATGCTGAGCGCTGTTTCGGGCACTGCCATCCGGTCATGGCGATGGAGGCCTCGGTCAGCCACGTGATGCATCACCCGCTCGGGGTGTTCGCGATTCTTGTGGCCATCAGTGCAGCGGTGCCACCGCTGGTGCGACGCATCGGATTGCCGGATCTGGTTGGTTTGCTGCTGGCGGGGGTGCTGATTGGTCCCCATGCCCTGCAGTGGGTGGATACCGGCAGTGAAACCGTGCGGCTGCTCTCTGATCTGGGGGCGGTCTATCTGCTGTTCACGATGGGGCTCGAGATCGACCTGGAGGAGTTCAACCGGGTCAAACGCCGCTCCCTGATCTACGGCCTGCTGATTCTGGTGATCGGTGTGGCCACCGGAGTGAGCATCGGCCTGATGGCCGGCTTCGCCTCGGTGTCGTGCCTGCTGCTCGGGGCATTGATGGCCACCCACACGCCACTCGGCTACCCGATTGTGCGCAGCTATGGCGCTCAGAAGGATGAGTCGGTGGTGGTGAGCGTCGGCAGCACGATCTTCACCGATATCGTTGCCCTGTTGCTGCTGGCTGTGGGGCTCGGCCTGGGCAAGGGGGATCTCAGCGGTGTGGGGATCACGCTGTTGCTGTTGAAGATCGGCCTGTTTGCCCTGCTGGTGGTGCTCGGCATCCGCTGGCTGGGCAAACGGCTGGTGATGCGTGGCATCAATGACGAGAACCGCATGGTTTTGGCGGTGCTGGTGGCGTTGTTTCTGGCTTCGCTTGGGGCAGAGCTGGCCGGGGTGGAGAAGATTGTTGGGGCGTTCCTGGCCGGCTTGGCGGTGAATTCGGTGCTGCCGGAGGGCCGGGTGAAGGAGCAGGTGATCTTTGTGGGCGGGGTGTTGTTCATCCCGATCTTCTTCATTGATCTGGGACTGCTGCTCGATGTGGCCAGCCTGGGCCGCAGCCTGAGCAAATTTCAGTTCACGGCCCTGATGTTGGTGGGAGCGATTGGCGGCAAGGGGCTGGCCTCGTGGATCAGCGGTGCTTTGTTCGGCTACCGCAGGCCGCAAATTCTGATGATGTGGTCGCTCACGATGCCGAAGGTGGCGGCCACGCTCGCCACCGCCTTCATCGGCTTCCAGGCGGGCCTGCTCAATCAGATGGTGCTCAATGCTGTGCTGGCGGTGATGGTGGTTACCGCCACCCTCGGCCCGATCCTGACGGAGCGTTCGGTCACCCGTCTGAACGACACCCCACAGGGTTTGGTGCCCACCAGTTTCGGTGAGCAGGCCCAGCAGCAGGACGGCATCAGCGAAGTGGTGCAACGGCCGCTGCGGATTGTTGTGCCCGTTGCCAATCCCGGCAACGAGAAGGGATTGTTGGGCATGGCCTCGCGGCTGGTGCGGGGTTCAGCCGGGGGTGAGGGTTTGCTGCTGCCACTGGCGATGGTGAATCCAAGCCTGGAGGAGATCCGCGGTGGTCTGAACCGGGCGGTGGCGGCTGCACGCACGCGTTTGTCGGCCGCCGAAGCGATCGGTGCGGATCTGGCGGTGCCCACCCGCACGCTGTTGCGGTTGGATGAAGACATCGCGGGTGGAATGAGTCGCACTGCCTTGGAGCAGGCGGCCGACCTGTTGCTGATCGGTGCCGGCCGGCAGGATCAGCTGCGCGCCTGGCTGATGGGCGACATCGTTGATGGCGTTTGCCGCACGGCCCACTGCCCGGTGGTGGTGGTGAACCTGGCTCGGCGATGGGATGCCGAACTGAATCGGATCCTGGTGCCGATCAAGGATCTCTCCGCGAGCGCTCGGGAGCAGTTCGAGCTGGCGCTACGGGTGATGAACACGGCTCCGGAAGACCAGCGCACTCGGATCACGTTGCTGCATGTGCATGATCCCCGCTTCAGCCGCCAGGATCGGCAGTGGATGGAAGAGCAGTTGATTCGTTGGCGGCCGGCAGGAATCGCAGCAGAGAAGTTCCACAGCGTGATCGTGCGCGGCCCGGGGATCGATGGATCGATCCATCGGCTGAGCCGTGAACATGATCTGGTGATCCTGCGCACCCAACGCCGCCGGGTGGCGGGTCTGCCGATTCCCGGCAGCGATCGCACCAGCAAATTGATCAGTCAATTGCCATGCGCGGCGATGGTGATCAGCGATCCCTTGCTTTGAGGGGCGTTTGGTCTTGTTGAGCCTGGCAATTGGGGCCTGCCCCGTGAGGCCTGCCTAGTTTTGGGGAATGTCGTGGCACAACTCTTCGTCGTCTAGGCCGAACCGTTCGGTTTGGATCGCCTCAGCGGTTGGCCTCGTGGGTGGGTTGTTGTTGTCGGTGCCGCTGACGCGCATTGTTCAGCCTGAAGGTGAAGTTCAGATGCCGGCGCCGCTGACGCGCATTGTTCAGCCTGAAGGTGAAGTCCAGATGCCGGCGCTGCTCCCCATCAATCCCTTCGAGAGCTGGAGCGGTTTCGGGGGCCGGGAGGTGGTGGTGCTCGGCCTCGATGCCAGCGGCAGCAACACCGATGCGATCTTCACCGTGCGAGTGGAGGGTGAGCGCACATCGATCACCCAGATTCCACGGGACAGTTACATCGATGCGGATGACTTCGGCCCTCTGAAGATCAATGGGCTGCTGGCCCGGGGCGGCCCTGATGCTGTGGAACGGGAGCTGACGCGGTTGATGAATCGCCCGATCCGCCATCACATCTTGGTGAATTTGGATGGAATCGCCAGGCTGGCGGATCTGGTGGGTGGGATCGAGCTGGATGTGCCCAAACGGCTCTATTACGTGGATCGCAGCCAGGACCTACAGATTGATCTGCAACCTGGCAAGCAGGTGTTGCGGGGCAAGGATCTGGAGGGGTTCCTGCGGTGGCGCAATGACGGCCGCGGCGATTTCGGGCGGCTGGAACGGCAACAGCTGGCTTTGAAGGCCTTGTTTGAACGGATCAAGCAGCCACAACATCTGATCCGCCTGCCGGCCCTGGTGGCTGCGGCCGGCCGTGAGTTGCAAACCGATCTGAATCTGATGGAGCTGGGTGGCTTGATTAGAGCGATGCGTGGAACAGATCTCAACACCCAACGTTTGGAAGCACGGCCGTTCAGCCGTGGTGGCGTCAGCTATCTCGAAACGGAATGGCCTGCGAAGCCCAGCAACGGTGCGGAAGCGAGTGAGGCAAGCAGCCAGCAATTTCGGTTTTTGTTCTGAACCTGAACATCGACTGTTGGCATAAAAAAACACCCCGCGAAGCGGGGTGTTGCAATGTTCAGTGTTGTGAGGTTTGGGGATGCTGATTAAATTAAATCAATTTCCACAGCTGGTACTTCTTGAAGGTTGTTGGAGTAGTTCGCAAGGAAATCATCATTGTTGATATTTAAGAACAAGGTTTTCGCATTGTCATTGCCTATAATCTTCATGTCATCACCTTTTTGTTTGAATTTACGATCGAGAGGTCAAGTAGTGCCAATGCCGTCTCGGCCGAGCTCAAAGTCTTCGGTGAAGTCTTTGCCCCTTGAGAGAATAGAAGCATCTTTTATTTTGCGGTCATTGATCGTGCCGGAGAACTCTCCCCTTTCAAAGATCAGGTTCGCAGTAACAATGCGAATTACTCATTGACTTCACCCTATGGGTTTAACCAGTAGCCGACCTCAAAATCTCAAGCTCACACGAGCAGATTGAGCGAGCGCACCACGCGGCTGCAGAGATCCTTCACCTTGGGCCAGCGCTCTTCATTGGTGCTGGTTGCGAGGGTGTAGAGCCGGCCTCGATCCACAACAACTGTTGCCAGTTCGTGGCGGTCGCGATCTTCGAGATGCACGGCATATTCCAGGTCATAAAAGGTGTGGCCGTTGGCTTCCCGTTCGCCCGCCTCCACCAACTCCGCTGTTCGTCCGCTGCCAGCGGTGGCGATCACCTCACGCCGTAGCCGTTCACCCACCGCTACGGCACTGCCCAGATCCGTGAGCGCATCCTTGTCGTCCACGTTGTTGATCATCAGGCTCACCGTCTCATCACTGTGGATCAGATCGTGGAACACCACCCGCGGGCCGTTGCTCACCTGCACCTGGGTCCAACCGGTGGGATACAGGAAGGCAAATCGTCCGTCCGGACTCTGATACGACTGCAATCCGGCCGTGGGTCCGGCTGCACAGGCCCCCAAGGCAAACACCAGCAGTCCGCAGACGAGCAGGCGGGCAAAGGAGCGAAACAGCTGCATCGACGGTGAAGGTTTTCCGCTCCACATTCTGCCGGTGCGAATTGAATGCTGTGAAATCCCAGGCAGAAGCCCGTCAAAGTTCTCTCCTGGCGTTCCGTTGCGTGCTCTCAGCCCGAAATGCCCCGGCTGATCGCCCAGCTCAGCAGCAGCAGCGCTGCAATCGAGAGCAGGGCCTTCTGGCTGCCTCGCCGACTGCTGCGTCCGTTGAGCCAGCGGGTGTACCAGCGTTGGGCTGCTGGTACTAACAGCCATCCCGTGAGAGCCACCGAACAGATGTTTCCCAGCAGCAGCGAGCTGGAATAGCCCATCCCCAGCGGGTTGATCAGGCTGTTGAGGATGAGCACCGTGGGGTACAGGCAGAGCAGCACCAGCAGATTCACTTTCCAGGTTGGCGGAGGATCACTCTCCGCTTCTCCAGCAATCCATGAGGCATAGCCCCGCCAATTGGTTGCTGCTGAGTAGCTGTAGCCCAGCTCCTCGATCGCTTTCAGCAGCTGGTTCCGTTCGCTGCTCACCATCCACTCCACGAAACAGTCCACATCCCTCCAGTGGGTTCGTGTGATGAAACGATTCGGCGCATTCGCGTCGATCAGATCGGGGCCAACGGTGCCCAAGCATCCCGGCCAGTTCCGTTCAGATGCGAGCAACCGCTCCAGTTCCTGCAGGGCCAACTGCTGCGATTCGCTCTGCAAGTTGTGCTCCACCTGGAACTCAAATCCCTCGCCTCTCTGAAGGGGTAAGTCGGCCATGGATGTCTCCACACCTCTGCAGTCTGAAGGGGCGGCTGCTGGCAGCAACTCCTACATTTCGCCCACTGGCGGCAGATCCCTGAGCGGCTTCACACGACCGTTGGCTCGGTTGATCGATCAATTCGAACGCCTACCGGGCATCGGTCCTCGCACCGCCCAACGGCTGGCTTTGCACTTGTTGAACCAACCGGAGGAGCAGAGCCGGCAGTTCGCCGATGCCTTGCTTGCGGCCCGCAGCCAGGTTGGGCAGTGCCAGCGCTGCTTTCACCTCTCCGCCGATCCGCTCTGTGAGATCTGCCGCAACCCGGAACGGGCGAACGGATTGATCTGTGTGGTAGCTGATTCCCGTGATCTGCTGGCGTTGGAGCGCACCCGTGAGTTCCACGGCAGTTACCACGTCTTGGGCGGGTTGATTTCCCCGATGGATGGTGTGGGTCCGGAGCTGCTCAACATCCGCCCCCTGGTGCAGCGTCTCGACCAGGAATCGATCACTGAGGTGATCCTGGCGTTGACCCCGAGCGTGGAAGGGGACACCACCAGCCTCTACCTGGCACGCCTGCTCAAACCGTTCTGTCCCGTCAGCCGGATTGCCTACGGATTGCCGATGGGAAGTGAATTGGAATACGCCGATGAAGTGACCCTCAGCCGCGCTTTAGAAGGTCGCAGACCCGTTGACTGAAGGAGGGTTGAATGCTTCCTGAGAAGAACCTAAGAGTTCACTGAAAAACCCGACAGATGGTGGTGTGAAGATGCTGGGAATCGGTGCAAGCTTTGAAGCAAACACCCGAATTCGATGCCCGCGCGGAACCTCCTTGCAGGTCTTCATGCCCGGTTCGGTGGCCGCGCTGGTCGCCATCGCGTTATGCGCAGGGGCAGACCCGTGTTGCGGGGTTCCTCAGAGCCGCGTGCCGTTGAGCTGTCGTTCGGCAGTCCCAAGCCCGCTGAACTAAGCCCGGCTTCGGAGCTTGGAACCGTGGCCGTGGCTGATGCGGCGATCAGCACCACCAGTGCGATCGATGCGGTTTCGATTGCGTCTGAACTGGCAGAAGCCGCTGCACCCGTGCCCTTGGCACCGGTGGCTGAGAGACCCATTGAGGACGCGTTGCTCTCAGGGCTCGGCAGTGGCCAGAATCCAGCTCCGGCTGGATCAACCAGCGATCCGGGGCTGACCCCCAAGCCATCTGCTTTTGGCAGCAATGGGCGATCCGGCGCGGATGCTGCACCTGGCGCGGATGCGCCTGGAGAGGACAATTCTGGCGAGAACCGTTCTGTTGAGAACAGTTCTGTAGAGAACCGAAATGAAGAGGGTGCCGCTGTTGCCGATCCCGATACCCCAGGAAACGGCACTACAGAGCACGGTGCTGGAGCGGATGGCCCGTCCGAGCTGCCAGCGGGTCCTGTTGATCAGCCGCCAGCCGATCTGACACCGGTTGATGAGCAATCGGTGGATGAACCACAGGTCGCTGAGGCAGCTGTTGATGCGCCAGCGTTGCTGGAGCCGGTGCCGGCGGCGGCAGAACCTGAATCCGAACCGCCCAGCGCTGAGGCGGCGCTCCCAGCACCGGATTCGGAGAACCAGGAGCTGGAGAATTTGGAGCTCCAGAACACCGTGGTGGCCCAATGGAATGAGCTTGCCCTCCAGGCGATCCGCGAGGACAAGCCCGTTCCCACCGTGATCACCCGGTCGCTGCATCTTGCCCATGCCGCGATGTACGACGCCTGGGCGGCATTCGATGCCGGCGCTGCCGGCGCTTATTTCAATCCCCGCCCCGTGCACCGCCGTGCCAGACGCCGCATGGCGGAGGACACCCAGGAGCGTGCCGTCAGCACAGCGGCCCATCACACCCTCTCCCAGCTGTTCCCATCTCACACCGATCGCTTTGACGGGCTGCTGGATCAACTCGGCTACGGGGCTGATGGGGGGCGTCGTAACCATGCCTCACGCGTCGGTCTGCGGGCGGCCCGAACGGTGCTGCGTCGTCGTGCCAACGATGGCTCCAACGCCCGGAATGACTACGCCGACAACTCGGGGTATGCGCCGATGAATGACCCGGATGATCCCGATCTCGATCCCAATTACTGGACGCCGCTGAAGGTTCCCAATGGCTCAGCTGTGGATGAGAACGGTATTCCGATCGTGACGGAGGATCCCTCCAGTTATGACGTCCAAACGCCGCTCACGCCCCACTGGGGGCAGGTGGATCCGTTTGCGATCAGCAGTGGCCGTGATTTCAGGCCCGTCGCTCCACCGCAATTCGACGATTTCAGCCCCTACACCGATGCCCATGGAGTGGTGAGCAGCAACGACGCTGCCTATAGGAGCCAGTTCACGGAGGTGGCCCAACTCAGCGCCGCCCTCACCCCGGAGCAAAAGGTGATCGCGGAGTACTGGGCGGATGGCCCCAACAGTTCAACTCCGCCGGGCCACTGGAATGAGTTCGCTCAAGACATCGCCCTGCGGGAGGACCACGGCCTTGAGCAGGACGTGAAGTTGTTCTTTGCCTTGAACAACGCCCTGATGGACACGGGCATTGCGATCTGGGATGCGAAATATGCCCACGATTACGTCCGTCCGCAGACGGCGATCCGCTACCTCTTTGCAGATGAGGAGATCGCGGCCTGGGGCGGGCCCAACCAGGGAACCCAGATGATTCCTGGCAGCACCTGGCAGCCCTATCAAGATGTCACGTTCGTGACTCCGGCCTTCCCCGAATACACCTCAGGGCATTCCGGGTTTTCCTATGCAGCCGCTTCAGTGCTGGAGGCCTTTACCGGTTCGGATCGGCTTTACGACGGCATCAGCCGCGGCGCGCAAGATCTGGATCGTGATGGACAGCCGGATCTGATCGGGTCCTACAGCACCGATACACTGGCCTTCGAGCAGTACGAAGGCGAACCGATTTCCCTGCAATGGGACACGGTTTGGGATGCGGCTGCTGAGGCCGGTCGTTCACGCCTGTATGGCGGGATCCATATTCAGGATGGCGATCTGCGTGCCCGGGCGATGGGGAAGGCGGTGGCTGAGGTGGCCTGGCAGGCGAGTGAGGCGTTGTTCACCGCCAAGCTTGTCAGGCGGCCGCGTCGTCGAGGTCGGTCAGGACGTGCAGCACGAAATCATCTGCTTGAGCCGGTGATTGAGAGCGTTGAGTCAACCCTTGATGGTGCATTGACAACAGCATCAGATGGATTGTTGGCTGCCTCTGATGCATTGAATGCAGCTTTGAATCTCAGCCAAAGTGTGGAGAATTTTCTGAATTAATCATATTTTTGGCTCCCCTTCATCTGACGTGTTTTTTGTCCAACCACGTCAGATTGAGGATGTGCTGATCACTCCTATCTGTGAATCTTGTGATGTCAGGCGGTTTGCTTGTCGCTGCATTTCCGGGTTCTGTTATGCCTTCGTTCTTTGATTTGATGGCTGAAAGCAGCCAATATCACTCCCGCTCATCCAAAACAACGGAAATCTCTATTGAAGAGCAGGAGGTGGTGGATTCCATTTCCAATGAATTGATCATCAGTGGTTTGCCGATGAATGTGGCAGGTGATGTGTTGGCCTTCGCTGGTGGTTTTGGGTTCCGTCCCCGCGGAGGACGCGGCGGCAGGGGAGGGCGCGGCGGTCACCACGGCGGCCGTGGCCATCACCACCATCGTGGAAACCCTCTGGGAGACCATTCGGCAGAACACTTTGCATACCAGGGTGGTGTGCATGGGGGCGGGCCGTCCGAGCAGGCGGTTGGCGGCAGCGGACTGGAGGATGTGTTGCCGGTTGAACCGGTGGCTGTTGATTTGGCTGATGATTTGCTTGTTGATCAGCCGTTGGCGCCGGTGATTGCACCTGAGCCAATCGACGTTGTTGAGGTGGATGTTGCTGAGGGGATTGATCCGGCTGAGGCTTTGAGTCCGGAGTCTCCGGCGCTGGATCAACCAGACGAGGCGTTGGTGGCGCTACTGGAGGATTACGAGGGTGAGGAGTTTGAGGTGGATCCAGAGGATCTCGGTGAGGTTCTTGATGAAATTGATGATCCGGCAGTCGATCAAATGGTTAATGGTGGCAACACGCTCACCCTTGCCCAGGTTCAGCAGTTGTTTGAGCTTTACTTCAACACCATCAACAACACCACGATCACTGAGAACACCACCAATAACACCTATGTCGATAACAGCATCAACCAAAGCATGGTGGTCAATGACAACAGCGTGAACAATATCAATATCGACAACAGTGTTTCGAATGTTGTTGATAACTCAGACAACAGCGTCAACGATTTTTCGAACACAACCATTCAGGATTCGTTTAATTCCATCGTTGATAACAGCGTCAATCACTTCCAGCTCTCCAGCTACAACGTCTCGCTCGACGGCATGATCAGCGGCGATCGCGAGCGTGGCCGTGAGGCGGTACGCGGGACCCAGGACGACGATTTGATCGAGGCTGGCCCTGGCAAGGATCGTCTGATCGGGCGCCGAGGTGCCGATAGTTTCGTTTTCAACGATGCGGATGGCTGCGGCCGTCGCCAGGCCGATCAGATCCGCGATTTCCGTCCCAGGCAGGGGGATCGGATCCTGCTGGATTCCGATGAATTTGGCGGTGATGGAAGTGTTGGTGTGGCTGAAAACCGTCGCGATTTCAGACAGCTGAAACGCGAGGGCGATGTTGATTTCCTCTATTACCAACCCAAGGGAAACCTCTATTACAACGAAAACGGTAGTGAGGGCGGCTTCGGTGAGGGTGGCTTGCTTGCAGCCCTCAAAGGCTCTCCAACCCTCACCGCAGAGCAGATCAACTTGATCTGAGGATCTGATTCGGGGTTAGCGAGGCTTCCGCCATCGGCACCGCTTCCTGAATGGAGGCGGTGTCTTCTCTGTGTTTTTTCTGAGCGGTTTTTTGTCAGGACGGTCTCCTCAGCAATCTCTCAGAGAATCCTTCAGAAGCACTTCAGCGCTGCTCAGGAGATCAAGAGATGCTGTTCCTGGGAGAGATCCCTTCAATTTGCCCCCGGAACCTGTGACCCCGCTGACACCCCGCGAAAGCGATGTGCTCCTGCTGATCTGCGCTGGACTGTCCAATCGTGAAATTGGGAAAACTCTGCATATTGCAGAAACCACGGCCCGCGATCACGTTCATTCCCTGATCCGCAAGATGAATGCCCGCAACCGCACGGCCTGCGCGGTTGAAGGTATCCGCCGCCAACTGGTCAGCTGAGGGAGTGTTTCTCGATCAAGCCACAAGCCTCAAGCCACAAGCCACGAGGTTTCTGCCGTGAACCACGCCAGGGTGTATTTGCTTTTAGGGGCACGCGCTTCCGGAATCGCGAGCCAGAATTGGGTTAGGCGCTATGGCCGGATGAGTCAGTACAGCGCGATAGCCCCAACGGAGCGCTTGCCGGAGTGGCTGCGCCGCCCGATCGGTGCAGCTTCAGAACTCGAAACCGTGCAGTCGCTGGTCAAACAGAACCGATTGCACACCATCTGTGAGGAGGGGCGCTGTCCGAACCGCGGCGAGTGTTACGCCGCGGGAACGGCCACGTTTCTGCTGGGCGGATCGATCTGCACCCGCAGCTGTGCGTTCTGTCAGGTCGAAAAAGGCCGGGCACCGATGGCGCTTGATCAAGAGGAAGCCGAGCGTGTTGCCTCAGCCGTGGAGTCGATGGGCCTGCGTTACGTGGTGTTGACGGCCGTCGCTCGGGATGACCTGGCCGACCACGGGGCCTCGCTGTTCACCACAACGATGGCGGCGATCCGTGCACGCAATCCTTTGATTGCCATTGAGGTGCTCACTCCCGATTTCTGGGGTGGTGTGCGGAATCCGGAGAAGGCGCTGATCGCACAGCGCGAGCGGCTTTCCACGGTGCTGGCTGCCCAGCCGGCCTGCTTCAACCACAACATCGAAACTGTGGAGCGTCTGCAAAGGGAGGTGCGTCGCGGGGCCACCTACCGCCGATCGCTCGATTTACTGGCCGCAGCTCGGGATCTGGATCCCTCGATTCCCACCAAATCCGGCTTGATGCTCGGCCTTGGTGAGCACCGGGATGAGGTGATCGAGGCGATGCGTGATCTGCGATCGGTTGATTGTCAGCGCATCACCCTTGGCCAATATCTGAGGCCTTCGCTTGCCCATATCCCAGTAGCTCGCTATTGGACTCCTGAGGAGTTCGATCGGTTGGCCGATGTGGCCCAGGATCTTGGTTTTGCGCAGGTGCGCAGTGGGCCTTTGGTACGCAGTAGCTATCACGCTGCCAATCCAAGCTGAAACTATGCGTTGGCCCTCATCTGTTTTGAGAGGTTGATCAGATCTCCTGACTGGCGCGAGAGCGTTCCCAGCGATCTGTCATTCGCAGCAGAATCTCCTCGCAGCAGCCCATCATCAAGGCACCGGCTCCCCCCCAGATCAGCCGCAGTGGCAGATCCCACAGGGCTGCTTCAACCTCTCGAACGGACCTGAACCCCCGTTGATGGAAATAGCGCACCAAACGCCGGTGCTGCCGGTCGTCATCACGAATGGCCAAAAGGCGTGCGGAGCGGCATGGGGTTGCTTCGATCGCCCAGGCCATTGTTGCCGCCCAGATCAGATCACCAACGCCGATGGGACCGTTTGGCAGCACCCGCATGGTGTCGAGTTGTAACCCATGGCTGGCGGCGTAGGCCCATGCTTTCATCTCGCCAAGCAGGCGCAGGCGGGAATCGCCAATCGGCTTGGCCACCGCCAACCGCAGGCTCCACAACCCCAGTGGACGACCGACCTGGAGCCGAAGCAGCAAACCCTGCTCCCTGGCTTGCCCTTCCAGTTGATCCAGCCGCACAAGTCTTGAGGTCAAAGGTCAGTTCAGGACTGTTGTTGTGAGGGGTGTGTACGCCCATGGAACACCATCCTCGACATGACCAATCGACGTCAATGGCGGAGCGTTGTGGTCGTGGGAAGCAGGACAGCAACTTCGCTGGATCGCAGGCTGCAATGGAGCACTTCACTTCTGATCAAGCCTGTATCAGCGTTGCCATGGAAGGAAAAGCCGAACAGCTTTAGCACCAGGCGAACGGCGTTTGTGTTCGTGAATCCGTGTTGAGGCAGGTTTCAGCGGTTCGCCGATTTGCGGCACATGCGAATGTCATGGGCTTCCATCAGAGCCGTTGTTTGACTCAATGTGCGATTTGGGCAACGCTCGCTTAATTGCTTTAGGAGTCGGCTCGACCAGGCGGTCGGTTCCTGTCGTGATGGAGAGGGGAGCAAGTGCAGCGGCCTCAAACGACCAACACGTCATAGAGCCCCTGAGCAGTTGTGCAACCCCTAAACTGTCCTAAGAATTCTTGCGTTGTCTCAGGTTGTATCGCTTGAGAGTTGCCCCTGTCTGGTAATAGCAGCTTTGGCCTTGCGCTCGCCTCCAGCAGCATTGTTTTGATCCGGTGATCAAGTCCTGAACGGAGCCACCTCACGCACTGCCTTGAGGGGCAGTGCGCCGTAAAGATGAGGGAAAAGATCCCCCGTAGGAGCTGCATCCGCTCTGAGTGGTGCGTTCACAAGCTTGGGATCAATCTCCAGCAGCAGCACGTCACCGGCATCGCTGTAAAACCGTTCGTACGTGCCCAACAACTGCTCTTCCCAAGAGCAGTGAATGAAACCCACCTGCTCCAGCCTCAGCCCTCGCGTCGAGATGCGATAAACACCATCTCGGGTTGCGGTGCGCCAATCGGCCTCAAGGGCCAGATGAAACAGGGGTTGAGTTAGCGGCACCGCGATCGCATCTGCTGGAAAGTGCGGTTGAGCGCCGGCAGGATCCCAGGGGTCAGCACGCTGCATTAACCGTTCGAAGAGAGGGTCTTTTAGGAAACGCCGCAACCAATTGCGTAACGGCTTGAGCTGGTCGTCGTGGTCGAACCCTTCAGGATCAGCGATGCGCCATTGACGCACGAACGGCCAAAGGGCTCCATCCGCCAGCGAGGCTCGATCGCTCAAAAGCCAGCCGTGCTGATCGATTTGGCGACTCCATTCCCGGAGGATGGCGAGCCCTGCCCGTTGATGGGTCTCCGTTGTCTCGCCGGGGTAGCGGTCGGTGTACTTAAAGCGGTCGAGATGATGCTTGAACGGGCCATCGTTCTCGGCGATCAAGGTTCCGCTGTCGCGGTTTTGCAACAGGCCGCGTGGATCAGCCTGTGCCAATGCCCAGTGCATGACCTCAAGGCTTTCGTCAATCACCCTGTCATCGCCCAGAACCAGTACGGGAACGGTTCCTTTTGCTGAGGCCTGGAGCATCTCTGCCGGTTTGTGCTTCAGGGCTACCTCGCGCCACTGCACCAGCAGTCCCGCCTGCAGCAAGGCCCAGCGAGCCCGCATGGCGAAGGGGCAACGGCGGAAGCTGTAGAGGACAGGCAACTGCGTCATGGGGCCGCTGTCCAGAGGCGCAAGCCCCTGTCCCGTTCCGTCTGGTCAGGGGAGGGCAGCACTTGGATGGTTTGGGCGTTCGCCGGGCGTCGTCCGTCAAAGCTGCGGAAGCCCCAATCCATCAGCAACTGCTGTTGGGCATCACTGCGCAGAAAGCGGATGAAACTGACTCCGTCGGCGGGGCGACCGTCGGCCTTCCCTTCCAGCACGGCAGCCTCCAGGACTGTTTCATAGCTGGGGTCTGGAGCCAGGACGGTGTATGGAGAACCTTGGCGTTGGCGCGCCTCGTCAATCCGGCTGAGGGCGATGCTTTCGTAGACAAACGCCACGTCTCCGTCATTCGGGCCCGTTGCAATGAATTCCCGCAGCAAAATATCGGTCGAGCGTGGTGGTTGATAAAGAGCGCGTCTCCAGAGGTCAATCGCCTGATCCCCGCCCTGGGACCGAAGCCACAGGAGCATCGCCAATTGGCCGCTGTTGGATCGGGCTGGATCCGTCGCCCGAAGATTGAACCTGCCCCAGCTCTCCTGCCCCCCCAGATCCTTCCAGTTGCTTTGCTCCAGGGCCTTCTTCAAGGCGGCCCAGCGAAATGGACCTGTTCCGAAGAGGGCTGTGGCGCGTTCCGGCCAGCTCACGGCCACAAGCACGGTCCGTGCGATCGGTTCGGGATCGCTTAGGCCGGTATCGGTTTGCTGGCGGCTCAGGCGTTCAGCGAGCCCGCGCAGCAGTTCACCACTGGCAGGAATAAGAACACGCGGCCGATCGGCTCTCGTCTCCATCGCCTGGTTCACCATGTCCTGACTGCCCTGCACGCGCCACACCAGATCGATGTCGGGATGGGCCTGTTCGAAACGGGTTTCCAGATCCCGCATCGGCTGCTCCAGTTCCGACCCCACCGCGACGGAAAGACTGCGGCGGAAGGGGGACCAGGGCACGGCGGCCAGCGCAACCGAAGCCGCAAGAATCGCCAGGGATAGAACCCTCCGCTGGGAGAGGTTGAAGGGCATCTTGGATGTCAATCACTACTGATTTTGCTTGGTTCGGTCACACTGCGGGTATCGAGACCAGCACGATGCGTTTCTTCGTTTTCGGCACGGCAATTTCAGGACTTCTGCTCAGCAGCTGTGGGCAGGTTCTCCCTGGAGTTGAAGTCACCGCGCTCGTTGGCAGCGCTCTGTCTGATGTTTGCAACCAGACCGCTGATCTTGTGGTGAGGGAGCAGTTGAAACTGTCGGATGGAACGGTGATCGGGTTGAACTGCCGCGCCATGGGCAGTGGGGATGTGGTGACGGAGATGGTGGAAACAGCCCAGGCGGTGAAAAGTGGTCAGCGGCCGGTGGATGACCCCACCATCCCCACCTTGATCTCCCTTGATGGAGACCTGGAACAGGACCAGCTGCGTTATCAGGTTCAGGCGATTGAACCAAAGCAGGAGTGGATCCCAGCTCCCACGGATAGCCCGGCGTTCGCTAGCTCTCCGATGGTTTTGATGACAACACCTGCAATTGCGAAGGGTTTGAAGGGATTGCCAGATCCCTATTCAACCTTGACGACGGCCACCAACCATCGAGAGCTCGATCCGAGCGCAGATGATCTTCCGATTCGATTTGTCCATACGGCTCCAACCCGTTCCAACAGCGGGTTGCAGACCTTGGTGGCTCAGTTTGTTGCCGTGAGCGGGAAACCCGCTGAATCGCTCACCCTTGATGACGTTCGCGCCAACACACCAAAGGTGGAGGCGATTCAGAGCAAGATCACCCGCTATGGCGCTTCTACTGGTGGTCTGGCCAAAGCGATGGTCAACAACGGCCCCTTCTGGGCTTCAATCGGATCGCTTTATGAGTCGTTGGTTGTCAGCAGCAATTTGAATCGCTCGGCTGGCCAGGAGCAATACGTGGCGGTTTATCCGAAAGCCACCTTCACCAGCACCATGCGGCTGATTCTTCCTCAAGCACCCTGGGTGTCGGAGCGTGAGCGAGAAGCCGCTGAAGTGTTGATGGCGTTCCTCCTGGAAGAGCGTGTGCAGCGTCTTGTGGGAGAGATCGGGTTACGTCCGGCCAATCCAGCTGTGAAGTCCAATCAGATCACCAAAGCCAATGGGGTGGATCCAAAGGCGCGTTATGAAGCGCTGCGATCACCCAAGCCTGAGGTGGTCCAGGCCATGATGCAGGCCTGGTTGGATGTGGCCAAAAAACCATCGCGCGTTGCGATGGTGGTGGACAGTTCCGGCTCGATGAATGGAGAGAAGATTGCTGCATTGCAGAACAGTCTGCGGCTGTATCTCAATCAATTAGGCACTCGGGATGTCGTTGCACTGATTGATTTCGACAGCGAGGTTCGCAACCCTGTCGTCTTGGATGGCAAACCGGAAAGCAAAGCGAAGGGACAAGCATTTGTTGCCGGTTTGGTCGCTGATGGTGGAACGCAACTCCACAACGCTGTCCTCGCTGGTCGTGATTGGTTGGCCAGCTCTGGCAAGGCCAATGAGATTCGTGCTGTCGTTGTGCTGACCGATGGGCAAGACAGCGGAGCCGGAGCATCTCTTGATCAGTTACTTCAGGAACTGCGTCGAACTGGCTTTGAAAGTGATGAACGTATTGCAGTGTTCAGTGTGGGCTATGGCGAGAGCGGCAATTTTGATGCCACAACACTGCAGGCCTTGGCTGAAGGCAACGGTGGTGAATTTGTTCAGGGAACACCGGAAACGATTCGCGATCTGATGAACAACATGCAGCTGTCCTTCTGAACACAAAAAAGCGACCCATCCCTGGGTCGCTTGCGCTGGTCAGAGCGTTGGTGATCAGATCAAATCCAGTTCTCGCGCATGGCCTGGTGGGACACGCCGTGGGAGTAAGCAATGCCCCTGTACATCAATTGGCTCGTGTGAGCCGGCTTGAGGGACGCACGATTGCCGCGATACTTGAGCTGGACTGCGGCGCTGCTACCCGCAACTCCATGACGCTCAAGTTCAACACCGCGATAGCGAAGAGTGGACATAATGTTCTCCGAAGCAAGCTCAGGTCCCCGTTCCATGGCCTGAGTCGAACTGCGCCTCACAAACGGTGAGGTGAACGTTGGTTGTAGATCAACTACTACAAAAATTTAAACCCTCGGGATCCTTCCCTGGCGTTCATAGCGATACATGCCTGCATGCAAAGCAGCTGAGCGTCAGAACATGCTTACGACGTTGTTGAAGCAGGGCAAAACGAGGCGTGTACAGATCGATATGGGGATCCATTGCACCTGGCCTGAATCGCAATCTGCAACTTGAATCAACACCGGCCTGGATGCATCGGCGTCAGCCGCGTCGATTTGGATGATCCATCCCAGCCACCAATCCGTTGAATTGTTTGGATCCGATCGTCCATTCGGTTGCACGAGCACCAGATCTCCCTCTTTGAAATCAAGAAGTGCGGATGAGTCATTGGTGACAGCATGCATGATGAGACAGGCGATTGGTTTGTCTCTCACTCCCCGAGAATCTGCCGAAGGCAGCCGTTACTTTTGTTTTAGGTCAGGACAGGCTGTGTGCAATCAGCAGATTGTCCTAGCTCCATGGCTTTTTCGTGAATTTGATCACTCAAGATCTCCCGCCCGCTGGTGCTGAAATCACGGTCTGGACAACAAAAAAGCCAGCAGTGACTGCTGGCTGGGTGATGGGGTGGCTGAAATTTACCTGGCAGGTTTTGCTACTGCAATGGTTTTTGGGTGATAAGCCCGATTGCATGGCTGATCACTCTGCACGTGTCTGCAAAGTGTCAATCAATGAAACATTGAGCCGTTATGAAAATCCGATTGCTTGTAGTGGATTTTTCAAGTTGAAAAAAATAATGCCACTACAATCTCGTCAAGGCCGGGTGATGGGGATCTCTCGGATGCTGCCTCCTGTCATCGGGGGCTTTTTTTTTCCAATTTCAGCATCATCCCCGACCAGAATCCCGTTTCATGCATGCTTGCGCCAGGGCAGACGTGCAGCTGAATGACCGGCACCACAACCCTGGTGTAGTCCCTCCTAAGTGGTTTGTCGGGCACTGTGTATGAGGCGTTACCCGCCCTTGATTGACGTTGATCTTTCTGTTGAGCGAGAGTGTGTTTAAGCGATGCATTCCAGCGGGCCAAGAAAGAACGAATGGTGAGCCGTTCCCTGGTGAAGAAGCTCCCTATTGCAACCAAGGGTGTTCACCCATCCCATGCACAGGTCCTGGGATGAAAAGGGCTGTTTCAAGCCGCTGTCAATGATGGAGTCGTCAAACCCAGCCGTTGATGTCCCGGGTTGATGCTGAAGGGACGTTGTGATGTGCATCTTGAGCGCAGGCAAGACATGCAATCAGCAGTTCAAGGCAATGTCTTACGAAGAAAAAACGCTGCTGCTCTCCCAAGCGTTTAGTCGCGATAAGGGGGAGCCAAGCTTTGTTCGGTGCGGCGATCAACTTGACATCGTGATCGCAGCACATTCGTATTCAGCGAGAAATTCAGTTCCAGTTGTGGGTCGTTTTCTGAGCCAACGATCGATGATCTGGGATCGTGACCGATTCGATTGGATGTAGGCCCAGAGCTTGATTGGTTGGGTTGGCGCTCGCTGGAATGCTTGGAGCTCAAAGATGCCCTACCTGGCACAGCTAATCCTGTTGATCCTGCTTGTCACGCTTGTGCGATTTGGTGGGCCTGCGATGCCACTCTGCTCTGAGATTCAAGTTTGAAAGGTTACCGCTTTGAAACCATGATCGTGGCCTTGCTGAAGACCCCTGGAAACGCTTGTCGCCACTGGGTTTTGAAATGTCATGGCCAATAGATGCTCCAGCTGGCATTCACTCAATTGGCGCGCCAGCTCTCCGTATACGGCAAGATTTTTGGCCATAACAAATCATTGGATGCATTGATTTCTGTTGACAACTTGCACAACTATCTACTATGAAGTGGTCATCCAATGGGGAACAATCAATGCTGACTGGCTCTGAGCTGCTCAACAAGGTGAAGGACCTGGGTGACGTCTCCAAGTCTGACCTGGTACGCGCTTGCGGTTATGTGAGTGAAAAGAAGGATGGCGCCGAACGCCTTAACTTCACTGCCTTCTACGAGGCTCTGCTTGAAGCGAAGGGCGTCAACCTGTCTTCTGGTGGTGCTGCCATTGGTAAAGGTGGACGCAAACTCAGCTACGTTGCAACTGTTCAAGGCAACGGCAATCTGCTGATTGGCAAGGCCTATACCGCCATGCTCAATCTTGAACCTGGAGACGAGTTCCAGATCAAACTCGGTAAAAAAGCCATTCGTCTCCTGCCGACTGGTCAAGCCGCGGAGCACAGCGAATCCAGTGGAGCCCCTGAGCTGAGTGAAGGCGATGCTGATGAGTGATTCGTCAAGCTGACGAAACGCTTAAATTCGCGCGCCCCGTCCTCTTTAAGACGGGGTTTTTTTATGGAGGATCAACGGTTGTCTTGTTTCCGCGGTGTGGGCCACAGCCAGACGTTTCGGTTGCCAAGATCAATGGGTTGTAGCCGTGATTGAGCAAAGCCCCTCTGGGCAGTTCATTTTCTCACGTTGTATTTGTGCTGGGGACTGGTCTTGCCTGCTTCCCATTTCAGCGGTCTTTGTTGTGTTGTTTTCAGATGCTTGATCCCGATGAATTGGAAAGCCGTTGGCGGCAAGCACCCGGAGACTCATCCATCGTGTGGTATCGCGACCGCGTGATCGATTTGATTGTCGAAGGCCGTCAAGGTGACGTTGATGCATTAACAGCGGAATGGATGCTTCAGCGTCGCGGTTGACGCTCCAAGCTCCGCGAATCAGCGACTTGTGGCTTGTTTTTGAATCGTCTGGATTTTTAAAGGACATGCCAAGGCACGGAATGGTCTGTGCTTGCCTTCGACAATCAACGTTCCCATCGCTTTTGATCCACTGAATTGAACAATCATTGCTGTCTTACGACGTATGCATCAAGGGTATGGATTGAGCGTTGGGAAGAACAGCTCTCATCCCTTGATCACGGAAAGACTTCAGACTTCCGCCGATTGGTTCGGCACGTCCGGTGTGATCTGTTGAGTGGTTGTACTGACCAACAACAATTCAAAGGATCACTCTGTCGCTCGATGCTGTTTCTTCCAATCCATTGGTCTCATTGATTCATCAATGGATCCCGACTGTCATCATCGGAAGGATCGGGTCTGAAAGACCCTTTGAATGCTGCGTCGTCGATGCTTCCTCTGACTGATCCTCTTCGTCATCCCCTCGCCATGGCCTGCGCAGGTCTGGTGTTGGTGATTGGCGTCAAAGTGCTGCCGTTTGGTTGGTTTTTGGCTCTTCCTTTGGCAGCACTCGTTGCATACGTCGTTGCGGCCCGCCGGCGTGAGGCCACATTGCCGGATCTGATCCGTCGCAGTTTGCAATTGGCAGGTGGTGCTGATGCCGTGGCGGAAGAGGCTGGCCAGCGCCTGCTTCAAGCCCAGGAGATGGGGCGCCTGACGGCCATCCAATTGTGCTGTCAACGGGTGCAGGAGTTGCCATCCACGTTGGAACAACTCCATGCAGGTGACCATGCCAAACGTTCATCGTCTCTTCTTTCTGTGAGTCATCTTGAACAACGTCTCCGTCAGGAACGAAAGCGTCTGGGCAGGGAGTCGGGATCGGCGCTTGGACGTCAACGGGAACGGTTGATTCAGCAATTGGAACGCAATCTCAATCTGGCCCGACAAGGCAAGGAAGCCGGAAGCCTGCGGGTGATGGCGGTATCGGAGCATCTCGAGAGTGTGGCTGGTGATCTGCAGGCGATGCAGGTGGACCTGCGGCAACCGGTGCTTCCAGCTTTGCCAGATCATCCTCTGGATGCATTTGAAGCTCAAAGTGACCCTCGTCAGGACCCGATGACTGTTGATCTGGCGCGAGAACTGGATGAATTGGATCAGCTCTTGCGTGATGCTTTGGGGAACAGTTAAAGGATTGATGTTCAAAAAAAGAGCGGCCATTAAGCCGCCCTTGTTGATCAATGTTGATGGACCCGATCAGTCTTCGCAGTCGCTCTTGTATGGGCTTGATGAATGATGCGTCACAATCTTGATTTCTCCATCATCATCTTTCTTAAATTCGAAGGTTTTGTCCACAGTTGACCTGTCTCCTGCTTCGTCCTGGAAATGGACCCAGCCCATGGTTGTGGCTGTGTCGCCGTTCAGACGAACCACGGAATTCTCGTACCAGGCGTATTCCCAGGGGCTGCGTTTTTTGCCCGGGTTATTACTTCCCTTGGCAAAACCGATGTCATCTGGGTACTTCTCGTTATTGATGCCACCCATGAAGTAAGACATGGCACCTTCCTTGTCGGGGCGGAAGGTTGTATTACCAGTGGTCCATGTCGGCTTGAAGGCAACGGCACCATATTGATAGCCGTAGGCCAGGTCAATCACAGCACTCGATTCCTCTACAGCCGCTTCATAGCCATCGTTTTTGTTGGTTTGACTGATGCTGACGAGAGCTCCCATCCATCGATCCTGAGCCATCTCCACATCCTCGAGCGTGATCGTGTTGTCCAGCTTGAAGTCTTCAAGTTTGACCACCTCAAGCTTTGGTTTGTCGAGGTCTTCGGCTTTGAAGCTGGGATCGTAATTCGCTGAGGAGTGGTGAGCAATCAGCCGCAAATCGCCGTTGTCGTCCTTTTGATAGGCGAACGTCTTATCGACAAAACCGTGATAACCGTCCTCTCCGTAGGTATGCAAAAATCCTTGCGTCGTTGCTGTATCGCCATCCAGACGGATGACAGAGGGATAGAACTTCGACTTGACCCAAGGTGACCGTTCACCGGTGATGCAATCGGAGTTGGGTGGGTGTGTGCCGATTCCAAAGCCCAAATCATCGTAGGCATTGTTCCCACCAACGAAATAGGACAACGCTCCTTCGCGAGTTGGCCGGAATGAGGTCATTGCCTCGCCCCATGTGGGTTTGAAGGCCACAGCACCGAAATTATATCCATAGGCATCACGGATCACTTTTTTGGCAAGTTTTTCTGCACCGATCAACCCGTCCTCAGCATAGGTTTGGCTGATGCTCACGAGGGCATCGGTCCAGGCGTTGTACGCCTGCTTGACCTCTTTTTTGGTGATGATGTTGTCGTTAACAACGGTGTAATCACGTAAGCCGTTGCCAACAAAATCTTCGGGAATTAAGCCACCCGTAGCGCGGGACAGAGGCCCTCTGCCTGAATTGAATGCGTCATCGCTTCCATCACCAAAGAACGCTGCAAAGGACGACGTTCCATCAAACAGTGAGGCACTCTCTATAGGAAGCACAGTCGATGTTGTCATTGCAACACTATTGTTTGAACGCCATCAGGCTTCAACTGTATCAACCGATACGCGCTATAGACGCTCCATGTTTGTGCAACTTTTGCGTTTTTAATTTGTTCGTAGTGTTACACAGGTAGGGTTGTCTTGACGCCTTTTGCTCAAGATTTTGGAGTCAAATTCGATGGGAACTGTCGTGATCCGCTCATGATCGGCCAGGCTCACTATTTTGCGACGCTTCTGTGATTTCAAGCTGAAAAAAGTTCGAGATCCTGAAGCGATCATGCTCTTATGGTTTCACATGCTCCATTTGCCGCTGGCGCATCGCAAACCGTTCACGGTCGGCATCGTTGAAGCGATCCACACAATGAACGCACTGCACACCCTTTCGATAGCTCGGCAGCTCTCGTTCCTCGGCTGACACCGGCATCCCGCAGGCATGGCACAGGCTGTGGCTTCCAGGCTCCAGCTGATGGTTGAGAGCCACCCGCTGATCGAAAACGAAGCATTCGCCCTGCCAGCGGCTCTTGTGTTCGGGCACTGTCTCTAAATATTTGAGAATGCCGCCGCGCAGGTGATGCACCTCCCCGAAGCCCTGCTGCTGCAAGTAGCTGCTGGCCTTCTCGCAGCGAATGCCGCCAGTGCAGAACATGGCGATTCGCTTGCTGCCCTGTTGCTCTATGAGTGGCCGCAGCGTCTGCTCGGCCCACTCCGGAAACTCCCGGAAGCTGTCGGTGCCGGGATCGATCGCTCCTTCAAAGCTGCCGATTCCTGTTTCGTAGCTGTTGCGCGTATCGATCACGAGTGTGTCGGGATCATCCACCAGGGCGTTCCAGTCGTCTGGTTCCACGTAGGTTCCAACGATGGCGCGTGGATCCACGCTTCCCACGCCAATGGTCACAATCTCCTTTTTGCGCCGCGCCTTGAAGCGGCGGAACACCGGCTTCTTGGCCCAACTGCGTTTCACCTCCAAACGGGCGTAGTGATGCTCCTCCTCCTCCAAGTTCAAGTTGCTGCGGAGCTGAGCCAAAACAGCATTCACGCCGGCCTCCGGGCCGCTGATCGTTCCGTTCACCCCTTCGCTTGCAACCAAAACAGAGCCAACGACATCGCTATCGCTGGCGAGGGTTGATAAATGGCTTAGTAAAGTCTCCCGCTGCTCGTCACGCAGTGGCGTGAAGGCATAAAACGCTGCCACGAGGAGGCTCTTGTTCACAACCAGAGCCTCATTTGCTTGCTGTGGTTGTTCAACCGACCCACTCTGGCTCAACTGATTCTCGCCGATCATCTTCAACCCCATCAACCCCGAGGCCAGGCTCTATGCAGCTCAACAGATTGAGGGGCCCCTCACGCAAGCTTGCTTTTTGAAACTGCAATGATGGTTCAGTCATTGAGAGTCTGACAAGAGTTGCTGCACCCTTCGGAGCAGAAAGGTTATGGATTCGCTAACTGCTATCTTTACGCTCTTCATTGTTTGTTTGGCGCCAGCCTCATTGGTTAATGTCTCCAATGGATGTTGATCATTGACAATCATAAGGCCAAAGCCTCATATGCGTTTGCTTTTGTATTTTTACGTGGATTATTTGTAATTTGTTGACTTCCCTGGGCCGCTTAAACCCCTGCAATGATTGAGGTTTCAAGGGAACTTTGCCTTTGCTGGTCGAGTATTTGCTGATTTGACTGTATAGATTTTTTGTGGATTTTGCTAATCAAGATCAAGCCTATCGCCGTTGTCAATTATGTTCCTTCCTGCTGCGTTTTGATCTTCATTTGAAAGGCCTAGAGCCACTGGGTTTTTTTATGCGTTTTGTTTGTGTTGGCTTTTTCTTTGACTCCGCTTTGTTGAGCTCTATGGGTCGACTTCTTGGAATTATTTTTTTTCTTCATTCCGTCTCTTTTTTAGACTTTTGCGAAATTTTGGTTAAATCCGTGTCGAAGGAGTACTATATATATTGTGATAGAGCTTGATCGGCTACTCCAAGATTGGCGCCAGCAGCTGCACCTTTCAGCTTCTGATGGCCGTTTGCTTTCAGCGGCTAATATGTCGTTGAAGCCAAGTTCTAGTGTTTCAGCCAAGCGTCTTCAGCAATTTATTTCGCGGTTGGCTGATGACGACTTCAGCGCCCTGCCAGCTGTTCACCTTTTGCCGGATGACATCATCACCGGAGCTCAAGGAGCGTATGCAGCGTCGAAACGTGCCATTTATCTCAACGAAGACTGGATTCGGTATGCATTACCAATAGACATAATTCGGGTCCTGAATGAGGAGTTAGGGCACCATCTTGATGCATTGCTGAGTGATCAAGATACATTCGGTGATGAAGGGCGTCTTTTTTCCGAGCATTTATCCGGGAATCTCTCCCATGGCAGACGGCCCATCCCAAAAAACGTTAACGATCACGCTCAGATCGAGCTGGACGGAGAAACCATTGATGTTGAATTTTCACGTACAAATTTATCTACCACAACGCGATACCGCAAGGCAGTTCGATTTGATGGGGCCGCTCCAACGGGATACCTTGTTTCTGCAGCAGGCAACGACCCTCTTTGGAGTCCTCTTGCCAGGCATGTTCACTTTGGCCTCAGAAGCAACGTTGCCATTGGCAAAACAGCCAACAGAGGCCAGCCATGGGCGAGCACAATCGTCTTTCGTAGAAATTCATCACCGCACAGTGATGATCAATTCATATGGCAGGGTGGCAGAGTCGCTGGAAGTAATGACCACGTCGATTTAACATTAGACAACGCCGGAAAACTTAAATTTGGTATTGGAGATTGGTCTGGAAATAAACTAAGTTTTGAATCAACGAATGCAATTCCTTTAAACGAATGGACTGGTTTATACATTGATTATAACGGTGGCCGTACGAACGATGAAGATGTCAATGCTCAACGGTTTCGCATCAAAACAGTCTCCTTGGCTGATGGCAGCGCACAGGATCTTGACGGAACATGGACGGCCGATGGTGATGGTGCAACAGCGGTTATAGGCGGCAATATTTATATCGGTGCCGGCCAATCTGGCGGCAAAGGCTTGAGTGCAGATATTGCCTCACTGGTTTTCACGACACTGAAAATTAATGTCAACCTGCCTGATGCAGAAGAGATTGGCAATATGACAACTGATCCTGCGCTCTGGATTGAAAACAAAAATGGCAATAACTACCGGATGCCAACAAAAAATAATGGAACCTCCGGAATATTCACCCCTCAAGATTTACTCAACAATGGAAATACTAGTAAGCACTATGACTCAAGCTCTGCTACACGGGTTTATTTGTTTGGAGATAGCTCATGGCGTATGACGCAGGCAGAACAGCTTAGATCATCTGGGAGTGGAATTAATAACCATATTTATGGAGGAAATAATACTGTCACAGATCTATTGGTTGCCGACGGTACCAGTTTCGATACAGGCTTTTTAAGTGATTTGGCTATCCCTGGTATTGGGCCGACAATTACCAATATCACCTCATCATCCGCTGACGGCACCTTTGGTATTGGGAGCTCCATAACAATTACGGCAAACTTCTCTTCTTCCGTCAATGTTAATACGACGAGTGGCACTCCAACACTCGAGCTGGAAACGGGGGGCACAGATCGCACTGCTGCTTACAGTTCAGGAACAGGAACAAGCAACCTAAATTTTACTTATACGGTTCAAGATGGAGATACTTCAGACAATTTGCGATACACTTCGACCTCAGCTCTTTCGCTTAATAGTGGAACGATTCGGTCCAGTGCTGGATATGCGAATAACAGCTCAAATACTCTTATTACACCAGGAGAACCAAATTCACTCAGTGCCAATAAAACATTCAACATTGATGGGATTAGGCCAGCCATCGCTATCTCTGAAAATGATCTTGATGATTCCCTAAAGGCTGGTGAGACTGCCACATTTATCTTCACACTTTCAGAAGCTCCCTCCAATAATCTTTTTATTGAATCTGACGTCTCCGTCACGGGAGGTTCCCTCTCCAACTGGAACCCAGCCTCCGCCACCTCATACTCCGCCACTTTCACCCCAAGTACCAACAGCAACGCCAACGGCGTGATCTCTGTCGCGAACGATGCCTTTACAGACGCTGCCAATAATGCCAATAACGACGGGGCTGATGCCGATAACACCGTCACACTCGCTGTTAACACCATCCGTCCCACCATCGCACTCAACGATGACGATGAAGATGACTCCCTGGGCGTTGGTGATACGACCACCATCACCTTCACTCTCTCAGAAGCTCCCTCCAATAATTTTTTTATTGAATCTGACGTCTCCGTCACGGGAGGTTCCCTCTCCAACTGGAACCAAGCCTCCGCCACCTCATACTCCGCCACTTTCACCCCAACGGCGAATAGCCAAGCCAATGGGGTGATCTCGGTTGGGAATGATGCTTTCTCCAACGCCGCCCTTAATGCCAACCAAGACGCAGCCGATGCTGATAACAC